>JAFTMJ010000038.1 GCA_017452475.1 Clostridia bacterium
CAGACAGACAGACAGACAGAGCTACAGCTCTGTAATTTTTGCGTACAATAAAATAGTTAAATTTGCCATTTGATGTAAAGGGCTTTTGTGCACCCCTTTTATCAAGTGGCTTTTTTAAATAAAAATAAATTATGAAAGGAAAGATTATGAAAAAAAGAGTTTTTTTAATGCTGGCAATTATGGCAATGCTTGTTTGTCTTTTTGCTATTACAGTAATGGCGGCGGAAATTCCTGAGTGGCCGGATAAAGTGACTACCATTGACGGAATGTCTGATAAAGAAGTGTTCGGTGCAGACGGTACGGTCGGCGCAACGTCAAGGGTTCTTATGTCGGATGGTGTAGCATATCCTGCTTACTACATTTTTAAGAACTCAACTACTTTAGGTATCACATTTGCCGAGCTTAGCGGATATTCTGCGTCCGACATTGTAAGACTTGAGGTGCCGAAGGGAGTAACATCAACCGGCACATCAGCATTAAAAACAGAAAATGGCTTTACTTCTTTAAAAACAGTGGTTTTTCCCGAGGGCTTTACTACACTTGGCGAATACACCTTTAAAGCAACAGATTCCGAGCCATCAGCACTTGTATCTGTAAGCTTGCCAAGTACATTGCAAGCTATAGGGCAAAGAGCATTTACTTATTGCGGTTCCTTGGAGGAATTGATTATTCCTGAGGGAATAACGGAAATTCCTATAGAAATGGCAAATTACACAACGTCATTAAAGACATTAAAGCTACCGTCTACCATTAAAATAATCGGACAGCAAGCATTTAGATCGTCGAATCTTTCAAATGGTATCGTTATCCCCGAGGGCTGTACTGAAATAGTGAAATATGCGTTTAGAGGTTGCAGTGCTGCATATGTTGAGCTTCCGTCCACACTTGAAACTGTAGGTGAGTATGCTTTCGCAGAAAATGAAGCGCTTACAACTCTTTGCTCTAAGGCTCCAGTGATAGGCGATTATATGTTCAAAAATTGCTTCAATCTTGAATTTGTAACTCTTGAAAACACAAAAGTTATTAAGAAACAAGCGTTCAATATGGCAGACCCAAACATTGCAAAGATAAGCAAGCTTGTTTTGCCCGAGGGCTTAACTACAATAGGCGAATATGCGTTCGTTAGATTATCTATAACAGAAATAGTAACTCCTTCTACGCTTTCAACTGTTGATAAATATGCATTCGCTTATTGCAAAAGCCTTAAAAAGGTAGTTGTGCTCGGTCCTACTATTGGCACTTATATGTTTGCTGATAGTGCAAACACAATTGAAGAGCTTGTTTTGACAAATAGATTGACATCTGTGGGAAGCGGAGCTTTTAGTAATGTCAGAACAGATTCATTTATCACTTACTATACCGGCAATGAAGACGAGGCGGCGAGCTTTAAATCGTCTTTCCAAGGAATAACCACACGCTTTAAGGATGCAAGCTACTGTTCATATGAGGACTATATAAACGGTAATTGCACAACTAAAAAGTATATGTTTGTTTACGGCACCAACCTTTGCGTAGCAGCTTTTGACGGTGCTCACACAGAACCCGCCGATGACGGTGACTGCACAACCGCTTTGGTTTGCTCCGTGTGTGGTGACTATGCATATAAGGAAGCCAAGGAGCACACAATCAGCGAAAGAGTTACATATGCAAGCTTCCTGCAGGACGGTGAACATTATATCGGTTGCACAAACGATGGATGTACTTACGGCATAAGCGAAAAACTAAATGCTTTGTTCACCTGCCTTGGCTACTCAGCGCCTGAGAACGGTAACGGCGGAATTGTTGTTGGCTTTAGGGTAGACAATGCAGCTATTACTGAATACGAGAGGGTAACAGAAAAGACAGTTTCCTATGGCATATTCGCTGTGTTGAAGGATAGATTAAAGGACAGCGATGTGTTTGTAAACGGCGAAGCAAACGAGAGTGCTGTTGTTGGAGATGTAACAAAGTACGCAACAGCGGCATTTGAAATAAAGATTGTCGGCTTTGAAACAGATGCTCAAAAGGATGCGAAAATTGCAATGGGCGCATACGTAGCTGTAACCGATAACGGAGAAACAGAGTATTCCTATTTGCAGAACACCGAAAAGGGCGAGCTTGCAAACGGCTACTATTTCATCACATTTAACGGCATAGTTTCACCGGCTAACTAATATTAATGCATAAAAAAACAGACACGCATTTTTTAAGTGCGTGTCTGTTTTTGCTTTGGGGTTATTATAAGCTTTTTACTTTCGCAGGGTTAGGGTAAAGGTGGTGCCTTGGGCTTTTGTGCTTGTAACAGTTAAGTCACCGCCTAAGGAGGAGGCAAGGCTTTTTGCAATGGCAAGTCCTAAGCCGTGGCCTGTGTCAGCGCGAGATTTGTCACTGCGGTAAAACCGCTTGAAAATGTGGCTCAGCTCCTCAGCCTCAATAAATGATGGATTAGACACAGAAAGTGCCACCATGTGTCTGTATTGTGACAGTGAAACATTGATTTTTTCGCCGCTTTTAGAATATTTGATGGCATTGTCAACCAGGATTGAAAGGATGCGTGTGTAATCATCTTTGCTTGACTTTATTTTAATACCTTCATCTATTTGTTGCTCAATGGAAACTCCCCTTTCAAAGGCAACCGCCTCCATTTGCAAAAGCCCGCCCACGGTTGCTTGGCTAAGGTCGGTTTGCTCAAAAACCACGGTATGTGGGTTTTCGCTTTTTGCAAGGTCAAGCATTTCAGAGACTAAGGATTTCATTTTAAGCGCCTCCTCCTTGGTGCTTTCAATCCACTTTTGTTGGCTTTGCACCGTCTCCTCACCCTTCGACAGTAAAATATCATTGTTGGCAAGAATAACGGTTATGGGGGTCTTTAGGTCGTGGGAGGCATCTGCCACAAATTGGTGCTGGCTCTCCCACGCCATCTGTACAGGCTTTATGGAATAGCTTGCCAGCCTTTCCACAAGGAAAAAGAAAACAACAATGCAAACAAGGCAAATTATGAGAGTAGTAAGCGCCACCTCGCTAACCGCATTGTCAACCGGTAAGGAGGAGGTAAAGGCTATATTTGTGCCACCCTGTGTCTGCTTTTTGCAGTAAATCAGGTCAGCACCGTCAACTGTGCCGCGCACATCCTCACTTGATAAAACTTGATTTATGCAAAGCTTTAGGGTGTCCTTGTCTATTTTTGAATTTTCTAAGCTGGAATGCTCAATTTTGCCGCTGTTGTCAACGAAAATGCGGAAGGCGAACATTTTCGGCAGCTCAAAGGAGCCGCCCATATGGGGCTTTTGGGGTGGGTCATCAATATCCATATTGTTAAAGCCCTCCCCCGGGGCAAAATGCATGTCCATTAGCGATTGCTCCAAAAAACCATAGGTCTCTTTCATTTTTATATTGTATGTGAAAATGCAAACGCCTACAAATATTGCTGTAAAGGCAAGGATGATAACGAGCATAGTTGTTAATATCAGCCGCTTTTTTAAATTCTTAATCATTCTTTTCCCCCTTGTATTCAATCTTGTAGCCTATTTTCTTGTGGGAAACTATGGATGCTTCAGAGCCCACAAAGCCGAGCTTTTTTCTTAGGAAGGAAATATAAGCCTCCACATTGTTGTCCTGCACCTCGGAGTCATAGCCCCAAACCTTGGTGATTATTGTTTCCTTAGATATTATAATTTCGGGGGCGGACAAAAACAGCTTCAAAATTTCCGCCTCCTTAAAGCTTAGGTGAACGCCGCCTTCACCATTCCTTTGCTTTAATAGGGCGGTTGAAAGGGAAAAGGAAATATCCCCATAGCTCATTTCCTCCAAAACTACCTCTCCCTTCCTTCTTGTAAGGGTGCGTATCCTTGCAAGCAGCTCCTCGGTGGAGAAGGGCTTTGTCATATAGTCATCTGCCCCTAAGTCCAAGCCCTTAACCTTGTCGCTTATGCTATCCTTGGCGGTGAGCATAAGGATGGGGGTGGAGATTTTATCCCTGCGGAGCTGGGAACAAACGCTGTATCCGTCCTTTTTTGGGAGCATTATATCTAAAATGATAAGGTCGTATATGCCCGATATGGCATAGTCATAGCCGTCCTGCCCGTCATTTACAATATCCACCATATATTTTTCCCCTGTCAAAATTTCGCCAATGGCGTTTGCCAGGTTAACCTCGTCCTCAATTATAAGAATTCTCATAAAAGCCTCCTTTGCAGCCTAAATTGAACATTCGGGAATGAAGAAAAAGAGCAAATTCTATCTAACATAATTATACAACACAGAATTTGATGTATCAATTCTAAAATTAAAAACTTAAAAAATTCTTAAACGGCTTTAAGCATTTTTTAAGAAGCCGGGGATAAAATAATGCCAACGGAGGACAGTGTATGAATAGGACAAAATTATTGATTGTTTGTATTTTACTTTTGATGTTATTTGCTTTTTCCTCCTGCGGTTGCTCCACAGAGGAGCCGTATATTGGCGTGCCAAGCAGTGATATCGGCAAGCCCAACGAAACCATAGGGGGCGAGGGTGTAACCTTTGGTGATGATATGACTAAAGAAACGAGCAAGGGCTACTTTGACACGGCGGAAAATGAAATAACCGTTACCTGTATAAGCGGCACGCAAAATGCCTACACCTTGGAAAACGGCATACTGACCTTTACCGCCTTGGGCGAGGACAGCGTGTATGCCATAAGCGGTCAGCTTGATGGCAGTATTATAATTGATGTGGGTGCTAACTATAAGCTGGATTTAGAGCTGCACGGCTTTTCCCTAAAGTGCAGCACCGTTAGCCCTATCGTTGTATTAAGCGGCAATGAAGTAAAGCTAACCGCCAAAAAGGGCTATGAAAGCTATGTTTATGATGAAAGAGAAGCGGTTGATGAAGCGGACACCGCCCTCCACCCTGCCGCCATATATTCCGCGGTTGATTTGGAAATAGGAGGCAAGGGCAGCCTAACTGTTGTTTCAAGCAATAACAAGGGCATTGGCACAAAGGACGATTTGCAAATTAAAAACCTAACCTTAACGGTTACCTGCACGGACAATGCCTTAAAGGGTAATGACAGTGTGTCGATTGAAAATGCAAAATTGACCCTTATTGCTACAAAAGGCGACGGAATAAAAACGGAAAACAGCAGCATTTCGGAAAAGGGAAAGCAGCGGGGCACAGTAACAATAACAGGCGGGGAGTGTACGGTTTATGCCGCCTGTGACGGTATTGATGCATCGTATGATGTTGTGATAAATGAGGGAACAACCCTTAACATATACACGGATAAGTATTCAAACTATTCGGAGGCGGTGGCTGTGTCCTACCAAAATGATGTGGGAGATACCGTACCCTTGAAAGGTCCTGGCGGAATGTTTGGACCCGGTGGGGGCATGGGACCCGGGGGCGGAATGGACCAGGGCAACACGGATAAGGGAGAGTACTCCACAAAGGGAATTAAAGCCGCAAACCAAATAACGGTAAACGGGGGCACGGTTAACATAAAGTCGTACGATGATGCGGTTCACGCAAACAACGATACAGAGCTGGAAAACGGCTCATCCCCCTTAGGAAATGTAACGGTAAACGGCGGATTGATAACATTATACAGCAACGATGACGGCTTGCACGCAGACGGCACCTTAAACATAAAAGGCGGCAGTGTGTTCGTTGTTAACTCCTACGAGGGGGCAGAGGGCGCACAGGTTATTATAAGCGGCGGCAGCCTGTCTGTTTACGCAAGGGATGACGGTGTAAACAGCACCGCCACCGAGGGCACAGGCGTTACAGTAAGTGGAGGCAATTTGTATATTTACTGTAGCGGTGACGGCATAGACTCAAACTCAAGGACCTCCTACGGTGGAATACTGTTTTCGGGCGGAAACACGGTTGTGATTTCAAGCTCGGGAGGCAACTCCGCCATTGACTCGGAGCAGGGCTACTCATATACGGGGGGCAGGGTTCTGGCAATTATGCCCTCAGGCGGAATGTCAAGTGAGGCAACCGACTGCGAGAGCTTTTCAAGCATTGGCGACTATGATAGTCTATCCTTAACAAGCGGCGCATATTTAACGGTTAATGTGGACGAAAAAAGAGCAGTGACAGTAAAAATGCCCTGCTCCTTAAATGCCCTTGTTATATACTTGGGATATGCTTCCCCGGTGCTTTCCACAGAAAGCGTTTCCGTAGCTCTTGACGCAAACGGCGTTAACTGGGGATAGCACTTTAAAAAGATTCATTCAATTTCCTTCAATATACCCACCATCGGGGTGCTTTGCCGTTCTCATTCCCAGCGGTGAAGCTAAAGAAGGGGCTGCAAAAGCAGCCCCTTCTTTATTTATGCATTTAACTTGTCAATTGCATCAGACTCTGTGCCGTAAATAACCACGTTGTCCTTGATTTTGGCATTGCCAAAGCTATCTGCGTATGCTTTTTTAAATAGTACCGTATCCTCTGTTAACTCGAATTCATACACATAAACAAAGGTGTTTTTCGGGTAGCTCGCCTTGATAAAATGGGCGACGGATTTCACCTCTCCCTTTATTTCAATTCCTGCTTTTACAATATCACTCTGTATTTGCTCAGTCTGCTCACTTGTGTACACGGTATGAGATAGCCAGGTGTTTTCTGCTTCTAACTCCTCAACAAATGTGTCAAAGGTGTTATTTCCACAGGAAAACAGGCACAAAAATGTGGAAAGAATAAGTATAACTGCGGTAAATCTTTTTATTTTCATAACAAAAGCCTCCTTGCTCCAAAAGTACCCATTCGAACACGCCTTAAAAACGATATGGCTGCGGATACAGCTTTATTATAAATCATAGCTTGAGCAAATACCACAGATTGGCAGTTGATATGATGCAACGTTTGGTTGCAATTTTTATGTTGATTTGTCTTACAATTGAAAGGACTGTCATTTCGACAGCCCTTTAGTCAATATATCTCGTCTCCGATGGTGGAGCTTCCGTAGTGCCCGGGGTAGAAGGTAATATCCTTATCCATAGCGTAGAGCCTTTTTAAGGACTCCATAAGCTTTTTTGTGTTACCGTATTTAAAGTCGGTTCTGCCGTAGCTATGGCGAAAAAGGGTATCTCCCGTGAACATAATTTTATCTCTTTCACAGTAAAGGCAGATGCCGCCCGGAGTATGCCCGGGGGTGTGCAAAACCGTGAAATTCATACACTCCTCCCCACTTTTTTCTGTATTTTCTTTGTTTGATAGGGAAAGAATGTCCCCTTCCTCAACATAAGTGTAATTACAGTCATATGCTCTTGGTCTGCCACCCCAAAAGGATAAATTTGCCTCCGTGTCGTAAAGCACAGCCCTTTCATCCCTGTGGCAGATAAGTTGGGCGCTTGGAAATTCGGCGGCGTACTCCTCCACATACTCCGCGTGGTCAAAGTGGCCGTGGGTAAGCACCACATATTTAACGGTTATGCCCATATCCTTAACATAATCCTTAACTAATGCGGGCTTAACTCCGCAATCTATTACCATACCTACGCGCGTTGTTTCGTCCCACACCGCATATGTGTTGGTGTCAAGCAAGCCCGACGGAAAAATCTTAATCATATTTTCACCTCTTTGTTATAATTTTACACTAAAATTTCTGAATAGTCAACACACAAAACAGTTGACATTCATTTTATAGTGTGTTATACTAACCTGTGAAATAAAAATATACACATTATATATATGGAGGTTTAAAATGAACGAGCAGATAAACGAGCTAAAGGTTCAGCTTGATAGTCAGCTAAGTCAGGTTAGCACCACCCAGGAGCTTGAGGGCATCCGTGTTGCTTTCCTTGGCAAGAACGGTTCAATTACAGAGCTTTTGAAGAAAATGGGCGGCTTGTCCCCCGAGGAAAAGAAAAGCTTTGGCCAAGCAGTTAACGTGCTTAAGGGCTACGCAACACAGGCAATTGCCGCTAAGGTTGAGGAGCTTAACAAAATAGAGCTTGAGAAGGAGCTTAACGCCTTGCCCGAGATTGATTTGAGCGCGCCAACCCACTTGGTTAAGGGCTCATACCATCCTATTACCTTGGTACAGCGCCACTGCGAGAACGTGTTCCGCACAATGGGCTTTAACATTGAGGATTACAGTGAGGTTGTTACAGACTATGAGTGCTTTGAGGCGCTTAACATTCCTAAGTTCCACCCTGCCCGTGATATGCAGGATACATACTATCTTGAAAACGGTCAGCTCCTAAAGTCCCACACATCTGCCGCGCAAAACGCAATTTACAAGAAGTACAAGGATGATTTGATTAACGAGGGCAGACCTATCCGCGCTATCTTCCCCGGCAGATGCTTCAGAAACGAGTCAACAGATGCGTGCCACGAAAACACCTTTTTCCAAATGGAGGGCGTTATGGTTGACAAGAATATTTCCATTTCAAACTTGATTTTCTTTATGAAAACAATGCTCTCCGAGGTTTTCCAAAGGGATTTGAAGGTAAGGCTTCGCCCCGGCTTCTTCCCATTTGTGGAGCCCGGCTTTGAGCTTGATATCAGCTGCGCTATTTGCGGCGGCGAGGGCTGCCCATCCTGTAAGCACAGCGGCTGGCTGGAGCTTTGCCCCTGCGGTATGATTCACCCGAATGTACTGAAAGAGGGCGGCATTGACCCTGATGAATACACAGGCTTTGCCTTCGGCCTTGGCTTAACCCGTCTTGCAATGATGAAGTACGGCGTTAAGGATATCCGTGACCTTAACAGCGGCAACCTGACAAGCCTTGACCAATTTACTGATGACAAATAAGGAGGAAAAGAGAATATGCTAATTTCAATGAATTGGATCTCTGATTTTGTAGATCTTAACGGCGTTGACCTAAACGCCCTAATCCAAAAGTTTTCTCTTTCCACCGATGAGGTTGAAAATGAGATTTTTTACAAGGGCAGCGACCTAAAGGGCGTTGTTGTTGCTGAAATTAAGAGCGTTGAGGAGCATCCAAAGTCCAAAAAGCTCCATCTTTTAAAGGTTGACATAGGTGAAGGTGACCTTGTGGATGTTGTTTGCGGCGCACCTAATGTAAGGGTTGGTATGAAAACCGCGTTTGCTAAGCTCGGCGCGCAGATTGGTGAAATTACCATAGCCCCGAGGGAGCTGGCAGGCTACACCTCCCACGGTATGTGCTGCTCAGAAAAGGAGCTTGGCATAAGCGACGAAAACAGTGGCATTATGGAGATTTTTGAGGATGTTGCCCTTGGCACGGACCTTAAGGAAATCTATGAAATTGACGATATTGTTTTCGAGGTTGACAACAAGTCCTTGACAAACCGCCCCGACCTTTGGGGTCACTACGGCATTGCCCGTGAGATTGCAACGCTTTGCGGCAGGGAGCTAAAGCCGCTTCCTAAGGCTGATTTGAGCATTTATAACAGCTTGCCTCAAATTGATGTAAAGATTGAGGACCCTCTTTGCCAAAGGTACTCCTGCTTAAAGTTTGAGAACATCACAAGGCACATAAGCCCTGTTAATATGCGTATCCGTTTGTTCTACTGCGGTATGCGCGCCATTAACTTCTTGGCGGACCTGACAAACTACCTGATGCTTGAAATGGGTCAGCCTATGCACGCCTTCGACTCCCGTAAGGTTGAGAAGATTAGAATTAAGCGCTTTGACAAGCCCTTTACCTTCAAGACCCTTGACGGCGTTGAGCGCAGCATTGATGAAAATACACTTATGATTTGTAATGGCGACAGCCCCGTTGCCATTGCAGGTATTATGGGCGGTCTTGACTCCGAAATCGTTGAGGACACCAGCTCCTTGACCCTTGAGTCCGCCACATTTGACGCATCCTCCGTAAGAAAAAGCTCCTCCCGCTTGGCGCACCGTACCGATGCATCCCAGCGTTACGAAAAGAGCTTGGACCCTGAGCTTACCGTTGCGGCAATTGAAAGATTTGTTAAGCTTTTGTCCGACTTTGACAGCGGCATTAAGGTTACCTCCTCCTTGACGGATGAGTACGCATTTAAGTACGATAAGGTAACGCTTAACTTTGAAAAGAGCTTTGTTGACCGCTACACGGGAATTGAAATTTCCAACGATACTATTGTTAACACCTTAACCGCCCTTGGCTTTGGCGTTAAGCTTGAAAACAATAGCTTTACCGTTGATGTTCCGTCATGGAGAGCAACAAAGGATGTTACGTTAAAGGCTGATATAATCGAGGAAATTACCCGTATTTACGGCTACGATAACTTCAATATTAATACAACCGTTGCGCCCCTTTTCCCTGTTCGCGCCTTCCTTACAAAGACAACCGATGAGCAGGTTAAGGATATTCTTGTTAAGTCCTTCGGCTTGCACGAGGTACACTCTTACATTTGGGAGTACACCGAGGAGCAGAAGAAGCTTGGCATTGAGGTTGAGAGCAACATTAAGCTTTTGAACGCAACTAACCCTAACATTGAAACTATTAGAAAATCAATGGTTCCAAACCAGCTTTGCCAGGTTAAGTCAAACACCTCCTACGCAGCTGACTTTGGTGTGTTTGAAATTGCAAGAGTTGTAAACGGCACAAGGGCAGACGGCTTGTGCGATGAGCAAAAGAAGCTTTGTGTAACCTTGTTCTCCAAGACCAAGAGCGTTACCGAGCTTTACTATGAGCTGGCAGGTATGATTAGCTCCGTAGTTGACGATATTAAGCACATAAGCCTTAGCTATGAGGCTGTGGAGCCAAGCAGGGGATACATCCACCCAAGAAACTACAACAAAGTTTCCTGCGGCGGCGTTGACCTTGGCTATATGGGTATTGTACATCCAACCGTTTCCAAGAAAATCGACAAGCGCGCAAGCATTGTTTTCCTTGAAATTGATATGGATAAGCTTGTTAGCGTTGAAAATGCGGGCATTCACTATGTTGAGGCGCCAAAGTACCCGACAATTGATGTGGATGTTACCTTCGTTTGCAATAAGTATTTGCCTATTGCAAATGCTGTGAAGGAGGTTAACTCTCCGCTTATCACAAGGGAAGAGGTTGTTGACACCTACGAGGACGAAAACGGCAAGACAATCACCGCCCGCCTTACCTTTATGCACCCTGACCGCACCCTTACCAAGGACGAGGTTATGGAAATTGTGGATAAAATTATCGCAATTTTAAAGGCGCAGGGCATTGAAATGAAACAGTAAAACCGAAAAACCATCGACACCTGTCGGTGGTTTTTGCAAATTTTTGAAGGGAGTTATGCTATGGCTATGCGTGGAAAGAATATGTGCCTTGCCTTTGGGCTTGAAACTATATTTGACGATGCGGAGTTTGCCTTGGGCGAGCGCGACAAGGTGGGCATAGTTGGCGTCAACGGCGCGGGCAAGACCACACTTTTCAAGGTGCTTTTGGGTCAGCAGGAGCTGGACAGCGGTTTTATCTCCACAAGCAATTACATAGGCTACCTCCCCCAAGAAATTGTTATAGAAAATGAATATCAAACCGTGTGGGACTACCTGCGTGACGGCAGACCCATAAGGCAGCTTGAAAACGAGCTTAGCGACATTTATGCAAGGCTGGAAACGGACCTTGGCGAGGAGGAAATGAACAGGACGCTGCGCCGTATGGGTAAGGTGCAGGAGCTTTTAGAATATTACGATTGCTACGATGCAGAGGACATTTTGTTCGACCTTGTGGATGAAATGGGCATAGATGTGGACCTTTTGGAGCGCCCGATGTGTGAGCTTTCCGGCGGACAGAAGTCCAAAATGGCGTTTTGCCGCTTGCTTTTTTCTAAATCCGAGCTTTTGCTCCTTGACGAGCCCACAAACCACTTGGATGCCTCCACAAAGGACTACATAACAAAATATCTAAAGAACTATAACGGTATGGTTTTGATTATCAGCCACGATGTTGATTTCTTAAATCAAGTTATTAATAAAACTATGCTGATTAACAAAATTACCCACAAAATCCAAATGTACGACGGGGACTATAACACCTACCAAAAGAAGTACCAAGAGGAGTTACGCCTAAGGGAAATGACCATAGTTCAGCAGGAAAAGGAAATAAAGACCTTAGAGGAATTTGTTCTTCGCGCAAAGCAGGCAAGCCAAACGAACCACGCGTTAAAACGTATGGGGCAGGAGCGCGCCCTCCGCCTTGAGAAAAAGCGGGCGGAAATGCTGACAAGATTAAAAACCTACAAGCGGGTTAAAATGGACATAACACCTCGGCGCGAGGGGGCAAAAATCCCTCTTGAGGTGGAGAATTTAACCTTTGCGTACCCTAACCAGCCCCTCCTTTACAAGGACTTGTCCTTTAAGATAAACGGTGGCGAAAGGTTCTTGGTGGTGGGTGAAAACGGTGTTGGTAAATCAACGCTTCTAAAACTGATTATGACCATTTTACAGCCACAGGGTGGCAAAATTCGTTATAATGACAAGACGGACATTGCCTATTATGCTCAGGAGCTTGAGCAGTTAGACCCCGAAAAAACCATACTGCAAAATGTGGATGGGGATAAGTATACGGAGTGGCAGCTAAGGGGCGCCCTTAGCAACTTCCTTTTCTATGAGGATGACATAAACAAAAAGGTAAAGGTGTTATCCCCGGGAGAAAAGGCAAGGGTGGCGCTTTGCAAGGTGCTTTTGCAAAAGGCGAATTTGCTAATCCTTGACGAGCCAACCAACCATTTAGACCCCGAAACGCAGAAGATAATTGGCGGCAACTTCAACCTTTTTGAGGGAACGATTATAGTTGTCAGCCACAACCCCTCCTTCGTTGAGCAGATTGGCATTAGCCGTATGCTTATTTTGCCCTTTGGCAGAATTGAGGAATATTCACACCAGCTTCTTGAATACTATTACGAGCTAAACACACCGGATGAGGAAAAGTACTGATTATGAATTTTATGTTTGTTGTTGAGAGCCTTTTGCTTGGCGTTGGGCTTGCTATGGACGCATTTTCCGTTTCCTTGGCAAACGGTATGCACGAGCAAAAAATGAAAAAGGGGAAAATGCTTGGTGTAGCAGGCACATTTGCCTTTTTCCAAGGGTTGATGCCCCTT
Organism: Clostridia bacterium; assembly: GCA_017452475.1. Taxonomy (GTDB): domain Bacteria; phylum Bacillota; class Clostridia; order Oscillospirales; family CAG-272; genus RGIG2000. Next base: position 12,958 of record JAFTMJ010000038.1, read on the forward strand.
ATCGGTTGGATATGCGTGCATACGGTATTACAGCACTTTAAAGCCTTTGAAGGCTTTATCCCTTGGATTGCCCTTATTCTTTTATCCTTTATAGGAATAAAGATGATTGTTGACGGTGTCCGCCACAAGGAGGGGGAGGAAAAGGCAGGGGTTGGCATTGCCGCCCTTTTGGTGCAGGGTGTTGCCACCTCCATTGACGCATTAAGCGTTGGCTTTACCATTGCTGAGTACGGTATTTGGCTTGCGCTTTTGTCCGTATTAATAATTGCGGCGGTTACCTTTGGTATTTGTCTTGGCGGAATTGTAATGGGCAAAACCTTTGGCACCAAGCTTTCAAATAAAGCGACGATCTTTGGCGGCGTGATTTTGGTCGCCATTGGAATTGAAATTTTTATAACGGGGTTAATAGGATGATTAAAAATGTAATTTTTGACTTTGGACAGGTGCTTGTCCACTTTGAGCCTGAATATATGGTTAGGCAGTTTGTGAATGATGAGGAGGATGTTAAGCTCTTGTCAGAGGTGATTTTTGACCGCCTGTATTGGGATAGGCTTGACCTTGGCACCATAACCGATGAGGAAACGGTTGCCCTTTGCCGTGAAAGGCTGCCCGAAAGGCTTTGGGAGGTTGCAAAGAAAATCCATATGAGCTGGATATACAACATCCCCGAAATTGACGGTATGAAGGAGCTTATAAAATACATAAAAGAGCGACACGGGGTTGGGGTTTTTGTGCTTTCCAACATATCCCACTACTTTGCTGACCACAGTGGAGAGGTTGATATTTTAAAGGGGGCAGACGGTTGCGTTTTCTCCGCCCGTGTGGGCATTACAAAGCCTGACCACAGGATATTTGACTATATGTGCAAAAAATTTGACATTAACCCAAGCGAGGCGGTTTTCGTTGACGACAGCGAAAAGAATATTAAGTCTGCCATCGAGTTTGGGCTAAACGGCTACCTTTTCGACGGTGATGCCGAAAAGCTAAGAGAATATTTTGACAAGGTGTTAGCATAAAGTTACATTGACTATCAAAGTTAACAAAGCCCTCCTATCCCTTTTTGGGAATTAGGGGGCTTTTTTGTTTACTTTGCACAAAAAAACTTTATATTAAACAAAGCTATTGATAAATCAAACAAAAAATGTTAAAATAGATTTACAAAAGTACACTTAAGTGTACAAGCATATGAGGTGAAAAATGAAAAAGAGAATTGCATTAGTTTTGTCAGTTATCTGCTTGCTTGCTTTGCTTGTTGTTCTTGCATCCTGCGGACACGAGCATGCACCGGGTAAGGATTGGCAGAAGGACGCCACCAACCACTGGAAGGTTTGCTCCGTGGAGGGTGAGGAATGCGCTGAAAAGCTAAATGTGGCAGCGCACGATTATGAAACAGTAACAAAGGACTCAACCTGCACCGAAAAGGGTCTTATTACAAAGACCTGCAAGGTTTGCGGCTTTGAGCAAAAGACAGATGTGGCAGTAAAGCCCCACGATTATGCGGATGCAACCTGTACAGAGCCAAAAACCTGTAAGGATTGCGGCGCAACAGACGGCGAGGCTTTGGGTCACAAGGGCGGAACCGCAACCTGTACAGCGCAGGCAGTTTGTGAAACCTGCGGCGAGGGCTACGGCGAGCTTATACCTCACGATTATGCAGACGCAACCTGCACTCTTCCAAAGACATGTAGGGACTGCGGCGCAACAGACGGCGAGGCTTTGGGTCACAAGGGTGGCACAGCAACCTGTGTTGACAAGGCGGTTTGTGAAGTTTGCTCCGAGCCTTACGGTGAGCCCTTAGGTCACAAGGGCGGTACAGCAACCTGTACTGTAAAGGCAACCTGTGAGGTTTGCTTCGAGGAGTATGGTGATTTTGCTTTCCACACAGTTGATAAGGGTGTTTGTACCGTTTGCTCAGCAGTTTTGCCTACAGTAGGCTTGGAGGGTGTTGATATGGAAACCTCCCATACAGGCGGCGGTGCGGCAAACAAGGATAAGCTTTTTGACGGTGACAAAACATCAACAGGTATCTATACAGTTGGCGACAAGGAGTATTCTCCCGAGGCGGTTGGTGACTACCTACAAATTACATTTAAGAATGAAATTTACTTAAAGGAAATTGCTATTTGGCAGGTTGGCAACTGGTCATATGCTGAGGTTTACTTCTTTGCTGCTGACGGCTCCCTCCTCTTTAAGCAGAGCATTGCCTTTGACAATGTTATGGATCAGAACTCGGGCGATAGCAAGGCGAAGTACATTAAGCTTGAAAATACCGAGCTTGTTAAGTCCATTAGAATTATTTGCACAGCCTTGACTTGGGATAGCGGAAAGACAGAAAAGATTTCCGAGATTGAAATTTTTGTAAGCAGATGCGTTGAGCATTACTTTATAGATGCAACCTGTACTGAGGCTAAGCGTTGCGCATACTGTGGTGTAACAGACGGTGAGCCCTTAGGTCATAAGGGCGGCACAGCAACCTGTACCGAAAAGGCGGTTTGCGACGCCTGCGGTGAAGCATACGGTGACGAGCCTGCAGGTCACAAGGGCGGCGAAGCTACCTGCACAGCAAAGGCTAAATGCGATGTTTGCGAACAGGAATACGGCGAAACACTTCCACACACAGGCGGCGAAGCTACCTGCACAGCAAAGGCTAAATGTGATGTTTGCGAACAGGAATATGGCGAAACACTTCCACACGCAGGCGGCGAAGCTACCTGCTCCGCAAAGGCTAAGTGCGACACCTGCGGTCAGGAATACGGCGGATTTGCACATACAGGCGGCGCGGCAACCTGTACTATGAGCGCAATTTGTGAGCTTTGCGGTTGCTTCTACGGCGAGGCGCCAAAGGGTCACACAGGCGGCACAGCCACATGTACTGAGAAGGCTAAGTGCGACACCTGCGGTCAGGAATATGGCAAGTTAGGCCATAAGGGCGGCACAGCAACCTGCACAGCAAAGGCAAAGTGCGACACCTGCGGCGAGGAATACGGCGAATTTAAGCACGCATATGACAGAATGAATAAGGGCTGCTCAATCTGCGGTGCTAAGCTTGCAATTGCAGGCGCTGATGATGTTGAGAGCATGACCACCTCCCATACAGGCGGCGGCGCGGCAAACAAGGATAAGCTTTTCGACGGAGAAAAGAAAACAACAGGTGTTTGGTCATATGGCGATAAGGAATATGCAGCTCTTGAAAACGGTGACTACATTGTAATTGCATTGAAGGAGGAAACAGTACTCCACGAGGCAATATTCTGGGCTTGCGGTAACTACTCCGTAATCAAGGTTGAGTTTATGGATGAGTCCGGCAAGGTAGTACATTCCACCAATTTAATCTATGACATAGGAGCTGCCGACGGTGGCGATTCCGGATCTCTTAGCGTTATATTGGACGGAAAAGCGGTTAAGTACATTAAGATGACTGCAATCAATCTAAAGTGGGGCGCGGGCAGAACAGGCAAGACCTCCGAGATTGAGCTTTACACAAATACTCCTGTAGAGGAATAAAAAGAATAATAGGCGTAAAGCCCCAACAGGAGAAAAGCTGTTGGGGCTTTATTGCAGTGTACTAAAAACGGTACATATGCTTGTTGACTGCATGGCTCCTGTAAGCTATAATAGAGTTACAGTAAATGAGCCAATGCAGTAAAGCGAGGTGATAGAATGGCTCTTGATTTAAACGGAAAATTAGTTGTTGGTATTTCCTCCCGTGCGCTTTTTGACTTGGAGGAGGAAAACAGGATATTTGAGGAGCAGGGCTTGGAGGCTTTCACAAAATATCAGGAGGAGCACGAAAATGATATTTTAAAGCCCGGCACCGCCTTCCCGCTTGTAAAGGCGCTCCACAACCTAAACTGTGGGGAAAAGAAGCTGACTGAAATAATAGTTATGTCTAAAAACAGCACAGCCACAAGCATGCGAATTTTTAATTCCATAAAGCACTACGGGCTTGACATTTCCCGCGCCGCCTTGGTTAGCGGAATGTCCATTGCGCCGTATTTGACGGCGTTTAAGACGGACTTGTTCCTTTCCGCCTCTGAGGGGGATGTGCAGGAGGCGATAAACGGCGGTATTGCCGCAGGTATAATTTGCACAGGCAAGGGATTGCCCATTGACCCAAGTGAGGAAATGTCACAAATTAGGATAGCCTTTGACGGAGATGCGGTTATTTTCTCCGACGAAAGCGAAAAGATTTACAAGGAGCAGGGTATGGCGGCTTTTGCGGAGCACGAGGAGAAAAACGCAAAAAACCCGTTGCCCGAGGGACCCTTTGCCAAGCTGCTTAAAACAATTTCCTTTGTTCAAAGGGAGTTTGACGGCACAGAGCAGGTGCCCATAAGAACCGCACTTGTAACGGCAAGGAATGCCCCTGCCCACGAAAGAGTTATAAGGACTTTGCGCGCTTGGGATGTGCGTATTGATGAGGCGTTTTTCTTAGGCGGTATTGAAAAGAGCGCGGTTTTGAAGGCGTTTGGCGCCCACATTTTCTTTGACGACCAAACCGTACATACAGAGCCTGCCTCCGAGCTTGTCCCAGCCGCCCGAGTACCGTATAAAAATGCAAAACAGAACAAGGAATAGCCTTGTAATGAAAAATAAATAATGCCTTGCATTACCAAAGCTCATAACCTTTTACCAAAAAAATCGTATATTAGTGAATGACAGAATTTGGAGGTGAATATATGAAAAAATTAGGTTTAGCCTTAATAGGCATATTAATGGTGATATTTACATTTCTTAGCCTTACATCCTGTGGTGGTGATGAAACGCCAAGCAGTACACCGAGTGGCTCAAGCACTGTTGGCTCGGCAAACGGAGATAATCCGAGGGATGAAAATGAGCCTGTTAACCTTATGGCAGGATATGAAAAGGGCAACATTATAGGCTTGGAAAGAGATGGGGATTTTGCAAGCAATCAATGGCGTCTCGCAATGGAGCTGTTCAAGGGCGTAAACGCTTCAGGTGACACAAGCAATGTGCTTATTTCTCCTTTATCAATTCAGTTAGCCCTTGCTATGACCGCAAACGGCGCAAAGGGTCAAACAGGGGATGAAATGACGGCTATTTTGGGCGGCGAATATACTCTTGAATCTTTAAATGAGTACCTTTTGGATTATGTGGAAAATCTGCCCACTGATGAAAAATATAAGCTGGAGATTGCCAACTCCATATGGTTTAATAAGTATGCGATAACGCCCTATGATGAATTTTTGCAGATTAATAAAACCTACTATGACTCGGAAATGTATGCCGCCAAGTTTGACGCTTCCACACTTAACGCCATTAACGATTGGGTGAGTGAAAAAACAAACGGAATGGTAAAGGATATATTATCCGAGCTTAAAGAGGAAGATATAATGTGTCTAATAAATGCCATTGCATTTGATGGGGAGTGGCAGGAAAAATACACGGATATGAGTGTTGAAGAGGGCGTGTTTACAAAAGAGGACGGAACAGAAAAGACCGTGGAGATGATGAACTCCACTGAGCATTACTATATAGTGGCAGGAAACGGCGTGGGCTTTAAAAAGCACTATGCACAGAATAAATATTCCTTTGTGGCGCTTTTGCCAAATGAGGGTGTGAGTGTTGACGAATATATTGCAGGCTTAGATGCATCAGAGCTGCTCGCCGCCATAGGCAACCCCGACACCAAAAAGAGAGTCATTGCAAGTATGCCGAAATTCAGCTACAATTATGAAATAGAATTGAGCGAGGTGCTTCCTGCCCTTGGTATGGGCACAGCGTTTGACCCTGAAAATGCGGACTTTTCAAGCATGGGAATTACTGAAGCACCCTTAGTGCTGGAAATGGTTTTGCATAAGACCGCAATATCAGTAGATACTGCCGGTACAAAGGCGGGTGCTGTAACTGCTGTTATGCCTGCGCCCTCTGCCCCTCCTCCGGGCGTGACTATAGAGGAGGTATATGTTACACTTGACAGACCCTTTGTTTATATGATAGTTGACGAAACAAGCAATACGCCCGTGTTTATAGGCACATTGGAAAGCGTAGAATAATTGGCAAAATCCACGGCATTGTCCGTGGATTTTCCTTTACATTGTGGGCGGGGCGGTGTATAATAAGATAAAAGGAATGATAAAGAGAGGTAACTAATATGTTAAAAATAGGTGATAAGGCGCCGAATTTTACCTTGAGCGACAAGGACGGAAAAGAGGTTTCCTTAAGCGATTTTTTGGGAAGAAGGGTGGTTTTGTATTTCTACCCTAAGGACAACACCCCGGGATGCACAAGGCAGGCGTGCGCCTTTGCGGGGCTTTACGGCGAGTTTGAAAAACGCGGTGTTACCGTAATAGGAATAAGCAAGGACAGTGTTGCTTCCCACATTAAATTTGCGGAAAAGTATAATTTGCCCTTTGTTCTTTTGGCTGACCCCGAAAGAAAGGCAATTGAGGGCTATGGGGTATGGCAGGAAAAGAAAATGTGCGGCAAGGTTGGCATGGGTGTGGTGCGCACCACATTTATAATTGATGAAGGGGGCAAAATAGCTAAAATAATGGAAAAGGTTAAACCCGACACCAACGCGCAGGAAATTTTGGCTGAGCTATGATAACCTTTAAAAACAGGGTCGCAAATAAAGACAAGCTTTTGTCTTTTGGGTTTAAAATGGCTGGGGGAGTGTACGAATTTAGCACGAAATCAGCTAGCAGAGAGATCCGGTTATGAACTTTAAAATCGACCCGAAGGAGCTTGACCAAATAGTTGATGGCAATAAATATTTCCGTGCATACCATATGAACAAGAAAATGTGGGCAACGGTTGTTTTGGACGGGCGCTTGCCAACGGAGGAAATACTTAAAAGGATAGATGAAAGCTACCGCTTGACAGGAAAAAAACAGTGAAATAAAAACGCGACGGATAACGCAAAGCCGCCGCGCTTTTTGCTTTTTTCAACAATTGCAATCAAAGTGTATTGACATATAAGTATATTTAGGTTACAATTAAATTACACCAATAAGTAATTAATCTTTAGGAGGTAAATATTATGAAAAAGAGGCTGAGCACAATAGCACTTTGCTTAATTGCGGTGCTATCAGTAATTTTTTTGCTTGTAGCCTGTGGTGATGAGGAGACTCCGCCAACACACACCCACACCTTTGAGAATGTGTGGTCAAGTGACGGGGATTACCACTGGTACAAGGCAAGCTGTGAGCATAAAAATGAGGTGACAAGCAAAGCAAAGCACACCTTTGACAGCGGCACAGTAACAAAGGAACCAACAGAAACAGAGGAGGGTGAGCTTACACAGACCTGCTCTGTATGTAAGAGGGTTAAGGTTACAAAAATCCCTGCCCTTGGCAAGCATGTGCATACAGCTAATAGCTGGGTAAGCAACCAAAACGGCACACATACAGGCGTATGCGTTGACTGTGGCGAGGTTACTATCCCTTGCTCATACAGTGAGTCGGTTACTGCCCCAACCTGTACAGAGCAGGGCTTCACAACCTACACCTGCGCCTGCGGATATGCTTATGCTGATGACTTTGTAAATGCTTTAGGACATAAGTACGAGGACAAATTCAGCAAAAATGACAGCTACCACTGGTATGCTGCAACCTGTGAGCATAGCGGTGAGCAGGATAGATACGAAAAGCACTCCTTCAGCGCTAATGTTGTAAACCCAACCTGTACTGAGCAGGGCTACACCGAATACTCCTGCGAGTGCGGCTATTCCTATAAGGGCAATGAGGTTGACCCAACAGGACACAAGGTTAACACCTGGACTCTTAGCGACTCCACACTTGTAAACCCACAAAAGTGTGAGTATTCCGTTACTCACTCGGGCACCTGTGAAACCTGCGGAAAGACCGCGGTTAAGACAGAAAAGGTGGAAAAGCACGCGCCATATTGGGCAATTACCACCCCTGCAACCTGTCAGCAGGAGGGCGTTATGTCCTACATCTGCGCAAATGAAGGATGCATAAACAACATACCAAATGCTTCAACTCAAACAAAGGGCTATACAAATACTGAAGCGCATACTTGGTCAGTTGACAACGATGCCTCCACAGACAGCGTAACTGCCTATGCCTGCCCTTGCGGCGCAACAAAGAAAACAGTCCTTTCAACTGACGGTAATGTTAATGTTGACGACAGTGACTTTGAAAGCAGTAACGAAATTGAGCTTCCCGATGCTACAATCGGCTTTGACGGTGACGCAAAGGAAAATCTCTCTGGCAGCGGCAGCGTTAATGTTTCCGCAGGCACCCTTGATGACACGGAAAGACAGGAAGCCATTGATAAGGCAGGCTTGACAGATGAGCAAAAGGAAAGCCTTAAGGGCAAGAAGGTATATAACTTTACAGTTTCAACCACAACCAACAGCGATATCAGCAACCTTGGCGGTGTGGCAACAATCCGTATTCAATATACACTCTCCAACGGCGAAACACCTGAGGATATTGTAATTTGGTATCTCTCAAACGGCGAGCTTGAGTCCATCACCCCTACATACAGTGAGGATGCAAACGGCGTTGGCTATGTTACATTTACAACAACCCACTTCTCATACTACACCGTGGCGCAGCTTACCCCTGCACTCCGTTGTGAGAAGGACGGACATATTGAGGTTACGGTTAACCCAACCTGTACCGAAAACGGATACAAGGTATGTAGCCGTTGCGGTGAGGTAACAGAGGTTATCTCTGCCTTGGGTCATAGCTGGCAGAGCAGTGTTAAAACAGAGGCGTCCTGCCAAACAAACGGCATATCCGCCCTTTCCTGCCGTGGATGCGGCGAAAGCTATGAGCAGGTTATTCCTGCAACAGGACATAGCTATATTTTAAGCGACTATGTGGCTCCAAGCTGCGTATCCGTAGGCGGAAACACATACTCCTGTGTTGACTGCCAAAGCACATATACCCTTGAAATCCGTTCAACAGGACATAGCTTTGTAACTAATGTTAAGGCGCCAACCTGTACAGATGCGGGCTATACCGAAAAGACCTGTACAGCCTGTGGAACATCTATAATTGCAAATAGCGTTGAACAGCTCGGACATACCTACTCATCTGCTTGGGTGGGCGCGGCCTCGGGTCACTACCACTACTGCGTAAGCTGTGGCGCAGCCTCCGCAGTTGAGGCGCACACCCCCGGCGCTGACGCAACAGAAACAACCGCGCAGATTTGTACAGTATGTGATTACATAATCACTCCTGCATTGGGTCACACCCACACCTTAACTAAGGTTGAGGCAAATGAGGCGGGCTGTACCATTGGCGGTAACCTTGAATATTATGTTTGCCAGTGCGGTAAGTGGTTTATGGATGAGGGCGCAAGCCAGCTAATCACCGACCATTTGTCCGTATTTGTGGACGCAAAGGGACACACACCTATAAATGTGGGTGAGGTTAAGGCAACCTGTACCGAGGGCGGTTTTACAGCGGGATTAAAATGCTCAAGCTGTGATGAGGTGCTTCGCGGTATTGTGGCAACAAACCCAACAGGACATAGCTATAAAACCGAGGTTACAGCTCCAACCTGTACCGAGGACGGCTTCACCACATATACCTGCGGCTGCGGTCATAGCTATGAGGGTGACAAGATAGAAAAGCTTGGACATAAGTACACAGGCGTTGTTACCGCACCAACCTGTACCGAGGAAGGGTATACAGTAAACACCTGTGTTCGTTGTAAGAACGAGGAAAGAGTAAACGAAAAAGCACCCCTTGGTCACGCGTATAATAAGTCTTATACAAGTGACAAGGACTACCACTGGTATGACTGTGACCGTTGCGACAGCACAACAGAAAAGCTGCCGCACGCACCAAACCACGAGGAGGCAACCGAGAGCCACGGCATTAGCTGTACACAGTGCGGCTACATAATTGCTGAGGCTATTAACCATACCCATAAGGTTGAAAAGACTATGGAGGGTAAGGCGCCAAGCTGTACCTCCGTCGGTAGCGTGGAATACTACATTTGCTCTTGTGGTAATGCATACCTTGACAAGGAATGTACAGAGCAAATTAAGGACTTTACAGTAACAGTAATTCCTGCCCTTGGCCACGACGAGGTGGCAACAGGCGGCACTGAGCCAACCTGTACCGAGGCGGGAATGACAGAAAGCTACTCCTGTAAGAGATGCGGCGCTAAGCTTTCAAGCGGTAAGGTTATACCTGCCCTTGGACACAAGCAGCTTGAAATCTCCGAAAAAATGCCAACCTGTACAGAGGGCGGCTACACCGCAGGCGTATACTGTGACCGTTGCCAAACCTACACAAGCGGACACGAGTATTTAGAGCCAACAGGTCACCACTTTGAAGAGGGTGTGTGCTTGGTATGCGGCGAAAAGGATGAAGCATACGAGCCTGACACAAAGGATTATGTTTATTACTTCTACCACCCAATGGGAATGGAAATTTTCTTCTATGAGGGCGGTAAGTTTACAGCAATAGCGCAAAGAATTGACAGCGCAGGCAATGTTGTGGAAACCCAGAAGATGGAGGGCACCTGGAGCATTGAGGAGGACACGGGCTACATCTGTGCTGTTTTTGAAGGCTATCCACAGTACTTCGAGATTTTAGAGGATGGCAGCCTACAAATTGTTCAGGTTATCTGCGAGCATCCAAATATGATTGAGGAAAGGGTAGAGCCAACCTGTACAACCGAGGGCTATGTAAGGCAGACCTGTCCCGACTGTGGCTTCGGTCAGGGTGGCAGCCTTGGCATGCTCAAGCACAATTTTGTAGACGGCAAGTGTACAATGTGCGGCGAGTCCGAAGGAAATGACGGACCTATCGACCAGGTATATATGTTCTATGCGGCAGAGGTTGACGGCGGCAAGATTATGTTCTACACCGACGGTACCTGCATACTTGAAAGATATGTATACACCGGAGACGGTGAGGTTATGATTGAAGAGGTAAAGGGTGTCTTTGTAGAAAAGGAGCCATACCTAATTGCCAAGTTCGACGATATGAGCTATACCGTTGAGTATAGGCCTGCCGAAACGTGTAAGCACGAAAGCGTAAGCGAGATAGATAGGCTTGACCCAAGCTGCACAAGCACAGGCTATGTTGAATACCGTTGCAATGATTGCGGAGAGAGCTTTGGCAGCATATTAGAGCCAACAGGTCACATTTACGGTGATGACGGCGTGTGTGAGCGTTGCGGTAAAAAAGAAGGCGAGGAGCTTGAATACAGATACAGCTTCGTTTATGACGGAATTGAGCTTTACCTATACGATGACAAAACATACACATTAGTAACATACATTCCTACAGATGACGGCAAGGAGCAAAGGATTGAACTATCGGGCGAATGGTACTTCGATGAAAAGAAGATTATTTGCGTGGACTTAAATGGCGAAATAATGAGGTTTACCGCAACTGCAGAGGGCAGCCTCATTCCGTATGAACCAATCGAATGTGACCACCCGAATATGGAGGAAAACAGAACAGACCCAAGCTGCACAGGCCCCGGCTTTGTATATTACAGCTGTCCTGACTGCGGATACAATGAGCGTCAGAGCTTGCCTGCTCTGCCACACAAGTATGCAAACGGCGCTTGCGTAAACTGCGGCGTTAAGGAGCCGCAGGGCGGTGACTACCTGTACTATATGGTTCAGCAGGGAATGGAAATATACTTCTATGAGGATTACACCTTCACAACGAAGATGCAAATGCCCGATGCAAGCGGCAACATAATCAACGTTGAGCAAAAGGGCACCTGGTATATTGACGAAGAAACAGGCTACATTGCGGCTGAGATTGAGGGCGAAATCGGCTGGTTTGAAATTTTTGAGGACGGAAGCGTGTTCCCCGTTGTGGCAGGCTGTCTACATAATAACAAACAGCTTATTGAGTCAAGGGAACCAACCTGTACAAGCGAGGGCTACAGAGAATATTTGTGCCTTGATTGCGATTGCACAATGAGAGAGCCTATTCCTCCTATGGGACATATGCCTAACGAGGACGGCGTTTGCGCAAACTGCGGAGAGACGGCTGAAAAGACCGTTGAGGTTGGCATAGGTAACGAGGATGGCGAATTCTTGCTTTACTCCGACGGTACAGCAACCTGGGAGTATAAAAGAAATGTTGACGGCAAGGTATTTATCGTAACCGAGGAGGGTAAGTGGACAAAGAAGGAAGGCGTATATGTTGCTTACTTTGAAACAAACACATTTACCTTTGTGGACCCGGGCTACAATGGATGCACGCACGAAAACAAATATATAGTCGATCAGAGGGAACCCACCTGCACAACTGAGGGATATGTGATGTACCGTTGCGATGATTGTAAAACGGGCATTACGGAAACAATTGGACTTTTGGACCACAACTATGAGAACGGCATCTGCACAAGCTGCGGCGCAGACCAAAACGGCAGAGTTGCGTTTGAGTTTAACTACGAGGGCTACCGCTACATCCTTTACTCCACCTATGTGGCAGAAAAGGAGGTTGACGGTAAGGTTATAGTGGGCGAATGGGGCTATATGGATGACGGTCAGGTTATCGTAATGGTTGAGGATTCATATTTCACAATCCATCCAAGCCTTATGAACTGCGACCACGAAAATAAGAAGCTTGTGAGTGAGCTTGCTCCAACCTGCACATCAAAGGGATACATCCAATACTACTGCCCTGACTGTGACAACCAAATTAAGGAAGACATAGCAAGGCTTGAGCATTCCTTCGGCGAGGACGGCGCTTGCGTTAACTGCGGACTCAAGGAGGGTGAGGAGGCAAGGCAGCTTTACTACTTTGTGGATGGCGGCACTGAAATTTATTTCTACTCCGACTACACATATCTTTGCATTGGCAAGAGCGTTAGTGATGACGGCTCCGTTGAGGAAATAAGGGTTAACGGCGAGTGGTACATAGATGCCGATACAGGCTTGCTCCACACAGAGCTTATGGGTATGCAGCTTGTATTTACCATCAATGAGGACGGCTCACTTGAATGGGCAGAGGAGGATGCTTGCGACCATAATTACGAGTTCTACTTTGAGCACGAGGCAACCTGTATGGTTGAGGGCTACATTGAGTACAGATGTAAAGAGTGTGGCTACATAAACAGAGAAAGCACAGGCTTTGCCTTCCATAAGTTTAACAAAGAAGGCTTCTGTATCTACTGTTACAAAGATATGGGCGGCTTCCCAAGCGACGAGGTGTTCTTTGTTATTGAGCAGGACGGCTACCACTTCGAGTTTACCGTTGACGGCAGCTGTATAATTACATACAACCTTGACGGTAAGGAAATGCGTGAGCTTAGTCCTTGGAAAAATGACGGCTATACCTTAAGCGTAAGCGCAAACTATATTGAGTTTACATTCACATACGAAACAGAGAATGTCGGCTGTAAGCACGAAAATGCAAAGGAGATAGTTTTAAGAGATCCTACCTGCGATGAGTGGGGATATATTAAATACTACTGTCCCGACTGCGGCGAAAGCACAAGCAGGGAAGTTGAGCCAATTGGTCACATCTTTGACGAAAAGGGCGTTTGCGAAAGATGCGGATATGTAGACGCACCCGAGTGCTACCACGGCAACAGAAAAGAAGTAAACTCGCAAATGCCAACCTGTGAGGAGTGGGGCTACATTGAGTACTACTGTGAGGATTGCTACCAGTACTTCAGAGAGCAAACAGCAGATCTTGCGCCACTTGGTCACATTTTTGACGAAATGACCAACGAATGCATAAACTGCGGCTACACCGAAAATGAGGAGCCCGTTTACGAGTTCTATTCCGCAGAGGTTGAAGGCGGCAGAATTGTGTTCTACTCAAACGGCACCTGTGTTCTTGAAAGAAGAATCTACACCGTAACAGGTGAGGTTATGATTGAAAAAGAAGAGGGCACCTTTGTTGAAAAAGAGCCTTATCTAATCGCTACCGTTGGCGATATGCGCTACACTGTAGAGTATGGAACAGAGGAAGAATGTAAGCACGAAAACTTAGAGGAGCTGATTTTAAGAGATCCTACCTGCGATGAGTGGGGATATATTGAATACTACTGTCCCGACTGCGATATGAAGTCAGGCGAGGAAGTTGAGCCAATGGGTCACAGCTTTAACGAAAAGGGCGTTTGTGAAAGATGCGGATATGTAGACGCGCCCGAGTGCTACCACGGCAACAGAAAAGAAGTAAGCTCGCAAATGCCAACCTGTGAGGAGTGGGGCTACATTGAGTACTACTGTGAGGATTGCTATCAGTACTTCACAGAGCAAACAGAAGCCCTTGCACCCTTCGGTCACAGCTTTGACGAAGAGGGTGTTTGCGAAAACTGCGGCTACACCGAAAGCATGGAGGATAACTATGTTGAGTTCCATTATGCAGAGGTTGAGGACGGTGTGATTATGTTCTTCTCAAACGGTACCTGCTCCCTTGATAAATTTATAACCTCCTCTGACGGAAGCACAATGACCATAACAGTAAAGGGCACATTTGTTGAAAAGGCGCCATACCTAATTGCTACCGTTGACGGCAAGACCTATATGGTTGAGTATGAGTCAGGTCAAGAGTGCGCGCACGAAACCAGATATGTGGTTTTACGAGTTGAGCCAACCTGTGATGTGGCAGGCTACATCGAGTACAGTTGCAAGGATTGCGGCAACAGCTTCTGTGAGGAGCTTGCACCCTTCGGTCACATTTTTGACGAAATGACCAACGAATGCATAAACTGCGGCTATAAGGTAGGGGTTAGCGAGCCTGAGGACGACAATGTTACCGATGGCGAAAAAGACTTGGTTCATGTTGAATATATGGACGACGGAACATTGAATTTTTACTCTGACTACACCTGCGTTTTAGTGGTAAGAACAGAGACTGAGGACGGTATGGTGATTGAGGAGAGCTTTGAGGGCACCTATGAGGAACACTCTTATGTGTACCACGCAGTCATAGAAGGTCAGATTTATGAGGTTTACCGTAAGGTTGTAGATGATAATATCTTAGCACCTGCTGTCTAAAACAGAAAAAGCTGTCGCTAAATGAGACAAATGACATTTAGTTTTAAAAAAGCACAACAAAAAAACAGGAAAAGGGAATTCCCTTTTCCTGTTTTTATTATGAACCAAATGGAGTTCAATTGAAATGACGCTCTTTTTTATTCAGTATAACCCCAAACAATCTCGTACCCATTTTTCATCCTCGAATCTTTCCATAGTTCAGTTTTTCTTGCTTCTTAATAATTATTGTGCTTAAAATCAAGAATACTATAAGCGCTACAAAGCCAATGGAAAGTAATATAACACCACCAAGTAACATTTCGTTATCAAAGGGTGTAGAAAAAATTCCCCAAAACGAAAGACAGGCGCCGACAATCGTCATCCATGCAAAGAATAAAATTAAAGTCATAAGGCACCTCTCTTAACATATCGAGAAGTTGTATTTTTTGTTATAGCTCTATTTCCGCAACAACTGCATTGTGGTCGGAGTAATATTGTCCGTTTACGGGAAAATCCTCCACCCTGTATGCGTTTTTGCACTTGCCGTCGGTGAAAATGTAGTCAATTTTAACATATTCCTCGGGGGGTAGCTTGCCAAAGGCGTGGAAGGTGGGACCCAAGTCCTTGGTGCAGTCAACACAGCCCTTTTCCTTTAAGGCTTCTGTAAACATTTTAATCTCGGGGGTGTCGGGGGTGGCATTAAAGTCGCCCGTTAGAATGAATTTTTCCTTTAAGCCCTTAATTTCGCCGCAAAGCTGGGTAGCCTCAAGCACGCGCGCCTTTTCTCCCTCGTGGTCAAGATGGGTGTTGATAAACCAAAAGGGCTCCTTAATTTCGTTGTGCTTTAGCCTAACCATTGTGTACATTCTCGGGCAACCGCTGTGGTCAAGACCGTATTTTGTGCCGGGGATGCTCGGGGTTTCGGAGAGCCAAATGTTTTTTACCTCAATAAGCTCAAAAAGCTCTGTCTTAAAGGCAAGGAGCATAGCCTCATCGTGATAATTCTCGTTTCTGCCGCAGCCAATGGTTGTGTACCCCGGAAGAATTTCTCTCATTGTTTTGCGCATTGAGTCTGTAACCTCTTGGAAGCCCACAATATCGGGGCTTTCCTTGCTTATTGTATCCAAAACCCTGGGGATACGGTTGCTAAACGCATTTATGCCGTCCCAATGACTGTCATATCTTAAATTAAATGACATAATTTTCATAATATTTTACCTGCCTTTGCTTGTTTTTTTTATTTTAGCACGATAGCCTTTTATTTTCAATAATAATGTTGAAAAAGAATAAATAATATGCTAAAATTAAGAAAAAAACAAGGGGTAATTTTTATGCGTAACGAAAACTTGATTGACACCCACATGCACATTGAGGCTTGGGAAAATGAGGAATTTGATTTTATAGATTGCTTTGAAAGGCACAGGGAGGTTTCTGACCTGCGCTCCTTAAACATTTGCGTGGTGCCCACAAAGCAGAGGAATTTTTGCAACAACATAATGTGCGCCC
This sequence comes from Clostridia bacterium, assembly GCA_017452475.1. Lineage (GTDB taxonomy): Bacteria > Bacillota > Clostridia > Oscillospirales > CAG-272 > RGIG2000. The sequence goes on from JAFTMJ010000038.1 coordinate 29,372, forward strand.
TTTATAAGCTGGCGCACCCAAACACCTATATCCACGGCGGCTTTGACCATATGATTTATCCAATAACCGAGGATATGCCAAAGGGTATGGACTTAATAACCCAGTACCGTGAAATGATGGAGATAGGCTTTGACGGAATTAAGCTGATTGAGGGCAAGCCCATAGTCTTGAAAGGTCTTGGTAACGATTTAAATCATCCTGCCCTTGACCGCTTGTACACAGAAATGGAGAAGGATGGCACCCACATTGTTTTCCATATTAATGACCCCATTGATTGCTGGGACAGGAGCAAAGCAAGTCAGGAGTTTATAGACAAGGGCTGGTTTTACGGTGACGGCACCCACGTAACCTATGAGGAAGCGTATGAGCAGGCGCTTAAGCTCCTTGAAAACCACCCGCTATTAAATGTGACCCTTGCCCACTTCTTTTTCTGTGGGGATACACCACAAAGGGTGGAGGCACTTTTTAAAAAATACCCCAACCTGTGTGTGGATTTGACCCCGGGATGTGAAATGTACCATTCCTTTGAAAGGATGCACGACTACTACCGTGACTTTTTCCAAAGGTATTCAACAAGAGTTCTTTTGGGTACAGACGGCACCTTCCCCTGGCTTTCAAAATGCCACGAATGGTGCATAGACATTCTTTCCCGCTTCATTGCAACCGAGGACAAAATGATGGCGTTTGACGACAGCATTTTAACAGGCCTTGGCATAGGCGGCGAGGCAAAGGAAAATATGTTTTACAAGAATTTTGAAAGGCGCGTTGGCAAGCAGCCAAAGCCCATTAACAAGGAAGCCCTTAAGCGTTATATTGACAAGCATTGGCAGCTCTTGAGCAAGGATGAACAGGAGCATCTAACCCCATACATTGAAAAGTACATTTGAGGAGAAAAAATGAATTACACGCTTGAAACAGAAAACAAAATAGTTAAACAGGAGCTATCCCCCGTTAAGGTTGGTGAGGTTAGCGAATATAAGCTGAAAATAGAGCTTGAAAGCGAGGTGTCCCCAAGCAAGTATTCAATTGTCTGGCATGAGCCGATGATTGATATGTACGGCTTTTGGTCATCAAAATCCTTCCAGGTGCATAATTTAACTCCTGAATGGTGGATGCGTAAAAACGATAGCAGGACAGCCAGCGGTATGCCCCTTGCTTGCGTTTACAGCAAGGCGAATAAAAACCGAATAACCGTTAGCCTGTCTGACCCTGCCAACCCAAGCGAAATAAAGGTGGGTGTGGTTGAGGAGAGGGGAGAGCTTCGCTTCCAAATAGACCTGTTCTCACAAATCTGCCCTAAAATGAAAAGCTATGAGGTGATTATCCGCATTGACCGCCGTCCCTTACCCCTGCATAAGGCGATAAAGGAAGCAAGGGAGTGGTGGAGCAGCTTAGGCTACACCTGTGCCTATGTGCCAAAGGAGGCAAAACTGCCCATGTACTCAACCTGGTACAGCTTCCACCAGCACACAATTCCCGAGGATATAATTTACGAGTGCAAAATAGCCAAGGAGTACGGTATGGACACCGTGATTGTGGATGACGGCTGGCAGACAGATGACAATAACCGCGGATATGCCTTTTGCGGTGACTGGCAGGTTTGCCAAAAGAAAATTCCCGATATGAAGCTGTTTGTTGAGGAAATACATAAGCTTGGAATGAAGTTTATGATTTGGTTTTCCGTGCCGTATGTTGGCTTTGAAAGCAAAAATTATGAACGCTTTAAGGGAAAATACCTGCAAAACTCCCGCGGTACAACCAGGGCAGGCATCCTTGACCCCAGGTTTCCCGAGGTGCGCAGGTTCTTGGTTGACATCTACTGCGAGAATGTAAAAAAATATAATTGGGACGGCTTGAAGCTGGACTTTATCGACGCCTTCTGTCTTGGAGACGACAGTGAGGCAGACTATGAGCATATGGATTGCCTCTCGGTTGAGGAGGGACTGCAAAGGCTCTTGTCCGAGGCAAAGCGGGAGCTGGTGAAAATCAACACCGAGATAATGATAGAGTTCCGCCAATCCTACATTGGACCTGTTGTGGGTCAGTACGGCAATATTTTCCGCGTTGGAGATTGCGCCAACGATGCTATTATGAACAGGATAGGCTCCCTTGATTTGCGCCTTACCTCCGATAAAATTGCCGTTCACAGCGATATGCTTATGTGGAATAGTGATGATACAAACGAGAGCGTAATGTATCAGCTCCTTGCCATAATGTTCTCAGTTCCGCAAATTTCAATTCGCTTTGACAGTATTACCGTAGAGCATAAGGCTATCCTAAAAAGCTTCCTTTCCTTCTGGAGAGAGCATAGCGACACTATCCTTGACGGAGAGCTGACCGCCTTGGGAATTGATGCAAACTACACCCTTGCAAAGGCGCAAAAGGACGGGGAGAGTGTGGCTGTTTTGTACCAAGGAGTGGTTTATAACGCGGAGAAGGGCGAAACAGCATATGTCTTTAACTCCACAGGTGAGGACGGAATTTATATAGAAAGCAAGTATGAAAGGGATTACGAGCTTTACGATATTTTCGGAAGCAAATACGCAAGCGGTACATTAGGCGCAGGCGTAACAAAAATTGACTTAAAAAGCTGTGAAATGATTAAGGTTAAATAAAAAAAGTCGGCTCAGCAGCCACAGCAGAGGGTCACGGTGCCGCAGCTGCTGAAATTTAACCGAATAATGGCGGAGCAATACCGCTTGGCGATTTTGTATTGACTTTGATGTTCAACCGAAATACAATGGAGAAAAAAAGGACAACGGAGGACAAGGTGAAGAATATAATCGAAATAGAAATGCTTGACAAAAGCTTCGGGAATGTGCACGCAGTTGACAACCTTAGCTTTTGTGTTAAGGAGGGGGAGCTTTTTGCTTTCCTTGGCGTAAACGGCGCAGGCAAGTCCACAACAATAAATATAATGTGCTCTCAGCTATCGAAGGATAAGGGCAGGGTTGTAATTGACGGCTGTGACCTTGACAAGGAAGCAGACGCCATTAAGGAAAAATTAGGCGTTGTGTTCCAATCCTCTGTGCTTGACGCCCCTTTAAGCGTATATGAAAACTTGGAAAGCCGTGCCGCGCTTTACGGCATTGTGGGCGCTGACTTTAGGGCAAGGCTTGAGGAGCTTTGCGACCTGCTTGACCTGAAGGAGCTTTTGAAGCGGACGGTTGGCAAGCTCTCAGGGGGACAAAGGCGCAGAATTGATATTGCAAGGGCGCTTTTGCACAAGCCGAAAATACTTGTGCTTGATGAGCCGACAACAGGGCTTGACCCCCAAACGAGAAAAACAATTTGGAATGTTATTTCCACCCTTCGCAGAAATGAGAATATGACCGTTTTTCTGACAACCCACTATATGGAGGAGGCGGCAGAGGCGGACTATGTTGTTATTATCGACAGTGGAAAAACCGCCGCCTGCGGAACTCCCTTGGAGCTTAAAAACAAATATACGGGTGACTTTATTACTATTTACGGCGCAGATGAGGATGATGTAAAAAATCTTGGCTATGAGTACGAAAAAATAAGGGACGCATACCGCATTTCCGTGCCAAGCACCAAGGTGGCAACGGAGCTTATCACCGCCCGACCCGAAATGTTTGTCGACTACGAAATTACAAAGGGAAAAATGGACGATGTTTTCCTGTCTGTTACAGGCAAAAGTCTTGTGGGAGGCTCGGAAAAATGAAAACAACACTAACACTTATTAAAAGAAATATTAGGCTGTTTTTTAAGGATAAGGGTATGTTCTTTACCTCCCTTATCACACCTGTGATTTTGCTTGTCCTTTACGCAACCTTTTTGGGCAATGTGTATGAGGATAGCTTTGTAAGCAGTCTGCCCAAGGGCATAGAGGTGGGGCGGGATGTAATTGACGGGCTTGTTGGGGGGCAGCTTGTTTCCTCAATTCTTGCGGTTTCCTGTGTGACCGTTGCCTTTTGCTCCAACTTTTTAATGGTGCAGGACAAGGCAAACGGCACGGTAAAGGATTTAAGGATTTCCCCTGTTAAGAGTCACATTTTGTCTGTTAGCTATTATGTGGCAACCCTTGTTTCCACGCTTATTATTTGTTATAGCGCTTTGGCAATTTGCTTCCTTTACCTTGGAATAACGGGCTGGTACCTAAGCACTGCGGATGTGGCGCTTTTGGTTCTTGATGTGCTGCTGCTAACGCTTTTTGGCACGGCGCTTTCATCGGTTGTCAGCTTCTTTTTGTCAACCCAAGGACAAATTTCTGCCGTTGGCTCCATCGTCAGCGCAGGCTATGGCTTTATTTGCGGCGCATATATGCCAATTTCCTCCTTTGGAGAGGGGCTGCAGGCGGTTGTTTCCTTCCTGCCCGGCACATACGCCACCTCCCTTTTCCGCACCCACGCAACACGGGGCGCCTTTGAGCAAATGGTAGCGGATGGTATACCGAGGGCGGCGGCTGAAGGAATGAAGGATATGATTGACTGTAATATTTATTTTTTTGATAGCAGCGTAAGCGAATGGGCAATGTACCTAATTCTTGGTGTGTCCGTTGCCGTTTTGCTTGTTGCGTATATTTTAATGAATAAGTTTAAAAGAGGAACAAAATGATTAAAAGAGAAGAACTGCGTATTCGCGACCCGTTCATTTTAACGGATAAGGAAAGGGGCTGCTACTATATGTACGGCACAACGGATTTGGAGGACCATTGCATCCAAGCGCGCAATACCTTTTCCGTTTACAAGAGCTACGACCTAAAAACTTTTGAGGACGGCAAGGTTGTGGTTGACGGAGCAAAATTAGGCTTTTGGGCAGATAGGGATTATTGGGCGCCCGAGGTGCATATTTATAACGGAAAATACTATTTATTCGGTAGCTGTATTGCAGATGGAAAAAACAGATGCACACAAATTTTCGTGTGCGACACCCCCGACGGGGAGTTTGTACCCTTGTCACCCAATGCAAGGACACCTGAAGATTGGGTCTGCTTAGACGGCACATTTTATGTGGAAAACGGCACCCCGTATATGGTTTTCTCCCGCGAATGGATAGAGGTAAAGGACGGACAGATGTGGGCGGTGGAGCTGACAAAGGACTTAAAGGACACAGTAGGCGAGCCCTTTAAGCTTTTTAACGCATCCGAGGCAAAGGACGTAACGGAGTTTGGCGGCATTGAGGGGGCATATATAACAGACGGTCCATTTATGTACCGCGAAAACGGTAAGCTCCGTATGATGTGGTCAAGCTTTAAGGAGGGCAGATATGTGGTGCTGATTGCGGAAAGCGATTCAATAAGGGGGCAGTGGACACATCTTGGCAGTCAGTTTGATTTCTGCGGCGGTCACGGTATGATTTTTGAGAGCCTTGACGGGGAAAGGATGATGTCCCTTCACAGCCCGAACGCGGCTGACCTTGAAAGGGCGCAATTCTTTAAAATATAGGGCAAAATAAAAAGGTTATAGTATTATGGGACATACTCTAAAGGACAGCTTTGAAATCCGATAGACCATTATACATACAAAAAAGGCGAAGCGCTAATGAAAGCGCTTCGCCTTTTTGTATAACGAAAACCACGCGATAGTCGCGTGGTTCAATTAGGGTTGATTGCGGCTATGATGAGTAGAAATAAAAAAATAATTTGAAAAAATAAGGTGTGCAAAGCCTCCATCGGTGGAGGGAGGGGGACCGCTTGCGGTGGAAGGAGCGTTCTATTGCTCCACTCTTTTCTTCACAACCCTGTCAATCTTGGTGCAAACCCCATAAAAAAGCCTCCATCGGTGGAGGGAGGGGGACCGCTTGCGGTGGAAGGAGTTGACACCCAAAAAAATAACTAAATAAAATGATTAGAGTAAAAACGCTCCCTCAGTCAGCAGAGCTGACAGCTCCCTCCACCGATGGAGCCAACAAAGCCATTTATGGCAAAGCGTAATAATTGCGTGACTGGCAGGTCGTTTTCAAACACACTTGTGTGTAGCCAGTTGTATTAGGGCTATGCCCGAAAATGCAAAACCACCATAAGCTGGTGGATTTTTGTTCAGCGCAAAAATTTGACTACATAAATTTATGCTCATACCCCTTAAAGCGGTGGGAAATATCCTTTTCGCTTACAATAAGGTCAATTTCGTCAATGGTGCAAAGGTTGTTCACACAGGGCTTGCCAATCTTTTCGGAGTTGAGCATCAAAACCGTCTTTTTCGATTGAGCCATCATTACCCTTCGAATGGAGTTTTCATCTATGGCGTTATCGGTAAGCATACCGTCGGGCGTTAGGGTTCTCACCGAAAAAAAGCATATATCCGCGTTAAATGAACGCAGAAAAGCTTCCGCATAGTTGCCGACATAAACATAAGCATCCGAGGCAAGCTCACCTCCTGTGGCAAAAACCTTAACTTTTGTGTTGGCAAGATATGACGGCGCCTTGGCGCTGTTTGTAATTACAAATACGGACCTTTTTCCGCAAATCTCCTGCAAAAGGGCTAAGGATGTTGAGGAGCCGTCAACCATTACGGTGTCCCCGTCACTTATAAGCTCAAGGCATTTTTTGCCTATTACGGTTTTAGCCTCGGGGCTTTCCTTTTCACGCATTAAAAGCGGCAGGTTTTCCCCAAGCTCCTTTCGGTGCGCCGCGCCTCCGTGGGTGCGAATTATTTTTCCCGACATATTAAGCTTTGTAAGGTCACGGCGCATGGTGGGCTCGCTGACAAAAAGCGCCGAGCAAAGCTCCGTAATGCTTGCCTCCTTATGCTCACGCAAATATTCAAGAATTGCTGCCTCTCGCTCCTTAAATGCCATTTGTACATTCCTCCTTGTGTGATTGAACGTTCACCTGATATTTTGAAATTTATCATTGTTTTGAATGTAGCGCTCAATATTTGCTAAAAATGTTGACAACTGCGCTCAAATGGATTATAACATAAATATAGAAAAAAAGCAACTAAAAGGAGAACTTCTATGGCAAAAATGAATCTTGATTGGAAAACGGCGTACGGCTTCATTACCGATGCCTTTGTTGGCGCAGGCGTTCCGCGCCAAGACGCAGAAATATGCGCTGATGTTTTGCTTGAAAGCGATAAGCGAGGTATTGAATCTCACGGCTGCAACCGTTTTAAGCCCGTATATATAGATAGGATAAAGGCAGGAATTCAACAGCCCGTTACCGACTTTGAAATAGTTAAGGAAACTCCCACCACCGCCGTTGTTGATGGACATCACGGTATGGGACAGGTAATCGGATATAAAGCAATGAGTATGGCAATTGAAAAGGCTAAAAAATACGGTATGGGTATGGTTGCCGTGCGCAACTCCTGCCACTACGGTATAGCAGGATATTATGCAACCATGGCAACAAAGGCTGGATGCATAGGTATGACAGGCACTAATGCAAGACCCTCGGTAGCTCCCACCTTTGGTGTTGAGGGAATGTTCGGAACAAACCCATATACTGTGGGAATACCAACCGATGAGGCTTTTGATTTTATTTTCGACTGCGCCACATCCATAACTCAAAACGGCAAGGTTGAGTATTATGAAAGGATAGGCGAGCCTGTCCATCCGGGAACAATTATAGACAGCGAGGGAAACGCGGTTGAGGGGGACGCAGGCGTTGCGCTTAAGAAAATCAGAAACGGCACAGCGGCGCTTACCACCCTTGGCGGTATCGGTGAAGCCCTTGGCGGATACAAGGGCTACGGCTTTGCTCTTGTTGTGGAAATGCTTTCCTCTGTTTTGCAAGACGGTATGTACGGAAAGGATCTTGACGGCAAGGACGAAAAGGGAAACATTCGCCCCTACCACTTAGGACATTTCTTTATTGCAATAGATACAGAGCATTTTATGGGCGAGGATGTGTGCCGCAAAAAGGCAGGAGATATTCTCCGCGCCATAAGAGCATCGAAAAAGGCGCCCGGGGCAGAGAGGATTTATACAGCGGGCGAAAAGGAATATGAGATATGGCAATCCCGTAAGGACACAGGGGTGCCGATAAACGAATCCGTTCAGGCTGAAATGATAAAGGTAAGAAATGAACTGGGGCTTACACAGTATGTGTTCCCTTGGGAGGAGTAGGGCAGTGAATTACGCAGAAGAATCTCTTAAAAAGCATTATGAGTGGAAGGGCAAAATAGAGGTAAGCGCAAGGGTGGAGGTAAAGACTAAAGAGGATTTATCCCTTGCATATACTCCCGGTGTTGCAACGCCCTGCCTTGAAATACAAAAGGATGAAAGCAAGTCCTTTGAGCTGACCCGCAGGTGGAACACCGTGGCAGTCATCACAGACGGAACGGCGGTATTGGGGCTTGGAGATATAGGTCCCGTTGCGGGAATGCCCGTTATGGAGGGCAAGGCACTGCTTTTTAAAGCCTTTGGCGATGTTGATGCCATTCCGATTTGCGTAAAAACCAAGGACGTTGATGAGCTTGTACGAAATATATATCTTATTTCGGGAAGCTTCGGCGGAATTAACCTTGAGGATATTTCAGCTCCCCGTTGCTTTGAAATCGAAAGGCGCCTTAAGCAAATATGCGACATTCCCGTTTTTCACGATGACCAGCACGGAACAGCCATTGTTTTGGGCGCCGCGCTTATTAACGCGCTTAAGGTGGTAAATAAGGAGCTTTCCTGCGCCCGTATAGTCATTAACGGCGCGGGAAGCGCAGGAATAGCCATTGCCAACTTTCTCATAGGTATGGGGGCAGAAAACCTTATTGCTTGCGACAAGGCAGGAACTCTCTTTGACGGCAAGGATGGGATGACCGCGCCGCAGGCGGAGCTTGCAAAAATCACAAATAAAGAAAGGTTAGACGGCTCCTTGGCGGATGCTATGAAGGGGGCGGATGTGTTTATTGGTGTTTCCGCACCCAATATTGTGAATGAGGAAATGATAAAATCAATGGCAAAGGGCGCTGTTGTATTCCCAATGGCAAACCCCGTGCCCGAAATTTCCCCCGAGCTTGCAATTTCCGCAGGTGCAACGGTTGTTGGCACAGGCAGAAGCGATTTTAATAACCAAATAAATAACGTGCTTGCCTTCCCGGGCATATTCCGCGGTGCGCTTGATGCAAGAGCAAAGGAAATAAACGAGGAAATGAAAAAGGCGGCAGCCTATGCCATAGCCTCTCTTGTGGCGGAAAACGAGCTTTGCGCCGAATACATAATTCCCAAGGCATTTGATGAGCGTGTGGGTAAGGCGGTAGCAAAGGCAGTCTACGACGCAGCCGTTAAAACGGGAGCATCAAGGATAACTGCCAAAAGCTGAAGCATAAAAATTAATACTTGAAATCCATAGTTTTTTGTGATACAATATAATGTACGAAGAATTTGTGAAAAAGAGGTTGACAAATATGAATAACAGTGCGATAATCTCTTACA
>JAFTMJ010000039.1 GCA_017452475.1 Clostridia bacterium
ATTTACTCGTCTAAAATTGCGAGCACCAAAAACGCTTATTTTAAGATGATTTTGGCTGAGGCTTGACACAGCCATACTAAGTATTGCAAGGAAAGACTCGGTCAAAAGCGCTGAAAATAAACGCTTTTGGCGGGGTTCAATTGGGTCTTTCTCTGCTATGGGCGAATTTGTCGAAATGTAACGATGAATTTATTTTTAAATAAAGCGTACAATATTGACTAATCAAGAAAAATATGTTAAAATAACAGGTGATTTACAGAAAGGAGAGTCTTATGGAGATTAATGAGCTTAAGCTGAATGTGGCGCAAAACATATTCTATTTGCGTACAGTTAACAATATGACCCAAAGCGAGCTTGGTGAAAAGCTGAATTATTCCGATAAGGCTATCTCCAAGTGGGAAAGGGCGGAGGGCTTGCCCGATGCCTTTGTTCTTACGAAAATCGGTGAAATTTTCGGCGTTACCGTTGACTATTTGTTAAATGAGCATAAGGAACAGGACAAAAAAATAGAAACAAGACCTAAAAGCAGGCTGAAGCGCCACATTTCAGGCATTGTTTTGTGGGGCATAATTGCGGTTGCTATGCTTTTGATGGTTGTGCTTTATCTTACAACAGATACACTGTATTGGCAAATTATTATTTACTCTCTACCTCTTACATTTTCCGTTCAGCTTATTTTGTGCGCCGTGTGGTGGAAGGATAGGGATACATTTTTCTTCGCATCGTTGCTTGTTTGGTCTGTTTTGGCAACCATATACGTTGCTATGCTTAGCCAAAACAATTGGCAGCTTTTCTTAATCGGTATTCCCCTGCAAATCATTGTTTTCCTTTGTTATAGGATGAAAATCACTATTACCATTACTAAGAAAACAAAGTCAAGCTTGCCAAAGGATAAGGAAAACGGCAAAAAAGGTAAAGACGAGGACGAGTCGGAAAAAACCGCCTCACAAAAGCAGTAAAAAGAAAAAACGCCACCCTGTGTGCGATTTTTGAAACGAAAATTAATGAAATTTGGCACTCTACCCACAGTAGAGTGCCTCTTTTAATTAATAGAATTCATATTTTGCTTTGTAGGTACACATTTTCACTCCTTTTAGGTAAAATATTTACACAGGGCGAACAAAAGCTCGCATAAAGGAGGAACAAAATGGCAAATTATATTTTAGCAACCTGTTCAACGGCAGATATAAGCCTTGAGCATATGCAGGCAAGAAAAATTGAATATATCGGATTTCCGTTCTTTTTGAACGAAAAGGAATATAGGGACGATCTTTTTCAAACAGTAGCTCCAAAGGAATTTTATCAAATGATGCGCGACGGTGTTGAAACAAGAACGTCACAGCCAAACGCAGATGCCTTTAAAGGCTTCGTTAAGCGCTTTTTTGATGAGGGCAAGGACGTAATTCTTTTAAATCTTTCATCAGGTCTTTCGGGCTCTCAAACCTCTGCGTGTATAGCGAGAGAGGAGCTGAAGGAGGAATACCCCGAAAGGAAGCTTTATGTTGTGGACTCCTTGGGCGCATCCGCCGGTATGGGCGTTTTGGTTGACAAAATGGCTGATCTTCGTGACGAGGGAATGTCAATTGATGATTTATATGCGTGGACAGAAACAAACAAGCTAAAGGTTCACCATTGGTTCTTCTCAACCGATTTAACCTTCTACGTTAAGGGCGGCAGGGTTTCCCGTGTGGCAGGCTGGTTCGGTACAATACTTAAGATTTGTCCGCTTTTGAATATGGATAACAACGGTAAGCTCATCCCCCGTGAAAAGATAAGGGGCAAGGCGAATGTAATTAAGCGCATTGTGGAAAAAATGGTTGAGTGCGCGGACAAGGGTACGGAATACAAAGACAAATGTTATATTTCCCACTCTGATTGCTATGAGGATGCATTGCAGGTAAAGACCTTGGTTGAGGAAGCGTTTCCAAGCCTTAAGGGCAAGGTGGAGATAAATAACATCGGCACCACCATTGGCTCTCACACAGGTCCCGGTACCGTGGCACTATTCTTCTTTGGAAAGGAAAGAAAGGATTAATGGATAGCTTGAAGCTGCAAAACGAAGCCGTTAAGCACGATAAAATTAACGGCGATGACTACAAAAACTTAATAATAAGCGCCGCCCAAAGCCTTGAGGACAACAAGGATGAAATTAATGACCTTAATGTTTTCCCTGTTCCGGACGGGGATACAGGCTCTAATATGTCCTTAACCGTCGGCAATGCGGCAAAGGAGCTTTTGAAAAACGAAAGCCTGTCCTTGGACGAAACTGCGGAGAAAACCGCAAAGGCAATGCTCCACGGTGCAAGGGGAAATTCGGGTGTTATAGTCAGCCTTCTGTTCCGTGGAATAGCAAAGGGGCTTAAAAACTCCTTTGAATGTGACGGCGTTGCTTGGGCAGAGGCGCTAAAGCAGGGAGTTGAGTCTGCATACGGTGCGGTTGATCGCCCTGCAGAGGGCACGATTTTAACCGTGGCAAGGAAGTGCGCAGAGGCGGCTGAAAAGGCGGCAAGGAAAAGGAACGATTTTGAATATGTGCTGGGCGTTGCCATTGAGGCGGCAGAGAAGGCGCTTGACGAAACGGTGAACCAAAACCCCGTGCTTGAAAAGGCAGGCGTGGTTGACGCTGGCGGTATGGGCTGGCTCGTTGTTATGAAGGCGATGCACCAAACCTTGACAAGCGGCGCTCTTGCAACCTATACACCCAAAGCGGAAAGGGAGCAGGGGGCGGATTTTTCAGCCTTTGATACGGATAGTATTACTTTTGCCTTCTGTACAGAATTTATCGTAAGAAAGCACGCAGATTGCACCGAGATTGATAGCCTAAGGTCTTACTTAAACCAAATGGGGGATAGCCTCGTTTTGGTTGACGATGATGAAATAATTAAGGTGCATATCCATACAAATGACCCACACGGGGTTTTGGGTGAGGCGCTTAAATACGGCGTATACGAAACTGTAAAGGTAGAAAATATGAAATCTCAGCATACAAGCAAGCTTGTGGAGGCAGAGCCGCAGAAAAAATCCGTTCCTCAAAAGGACTACGGCTTTGTGGCGGTTGCCAGCGGAGATGGATTGGTACAGCTGTTTACCGAGCTTGGTGTTGACAAGGTTGTGGCAGGGGGACAAACAATGAACCCATCCTGCGATGACCTGTACGATGCCGTAAGGGATATAAATGCAAAGACAATTTTTATCCTTCCCAATAACAAGAACATAATAATGACCGCTTCCCAAATCAACGAAATGTGCGACAGGGAAATAATAGTTATTCCAACAAGGTCAGTGCCTCAGGGTATTAGCGCAATGCTAAGCTTTGATGAAAGCGCAGATTCACAGCAAAATCAAGAAAATATGTCAGCCTCCGCAGGCGCTGTTACCACAATGCAGATAACATATGCGGCAAGGAATTCTAATTTCGACGGCTTGGAAATTAAGGAAGGTGACTATTTGGCGCTTTCCAATGATAAGCTTTTAAAGAATAATTCCCATATTGATGAGTTAATTGACTCCGTTGCTGAAAAAATCAAGGAAAACGGCTCAACAATGGTAAGCGTTTATTACGGTCAAGACGTAACCGAGGGCGATGGTGAAGCATTGGTTTCTCAGCTTACCGCAAGGCTTGGCGCAGAAATTGAAATTAACCTTTATGAGGGCGGACAGCCTGTTTATTATTATATAATTTCAGCAGAATAAAGAAAAAGACGGGATTCCCGTCTTTTTTCTTTTATATAGTTTCAAGCTTGATTAGGTTTGTGTTTCCGCTTTCGCCGTTAATAATGCCGCCGGTAATAACAAGCTGGTCACCCTTTTTGAGCTTAAATACCTCCTTAGCAGCCCTTGTCGCCATATAGAAAAGGACATCAATGGAGTTAACTGTTTCGGTCATAACGGGGGTAACTCCCCAGGAAAGTGCAAGCTTACGCCAGGTTTTTTCGTTTGTAGTCATACCTATAATATCAATAGGCGCTCTAAAACGGGAAACCATTCGCGCGGTGCTGCCTGAAATTGAGCAAACAACAATGCCCTTTGCCTTAATGTCAATAGCCATGCAGGCGGTAGAGTGGGAAATTGCGTCAACAGAATTTTTAATGGCAAAGCCGGAGGTCGAAAAGCTCTTTGAATAGTCAATGCAGTTTTCTGTCTTTTCCGCAATCTTTGACATTGTTTTTACTGTCAAAGCAGGGTGCTTGCCAACCGCTGTTTCACCCGAGAGCATAATGGCGCTTGTGCCGTCATAAACTGCGTTTGCAACGTCGGAAATCTCCGCACGGGTTGGGCGTGGGTTATGTATCATTGATTCCAGCATTTCAGTGGCGGTAATAACACGCTTGCCAAGCATTCTGCACTTGGTGATAAGGTATTTTTGTGTGGAGGGCACCTCCTCAAAGGGAATTTCTACCCCAAGGTCGCCGCGGGCAACCATAATGCCGTCGCACTCCTTGCAAATCTCCTCAATATTGTCAACGCCGCTACGGTTCTCAATCTTGGCAATGATGTCAAGCCTTTCGCCGCCGTTTGCCTTCAAAAACTCCTTAACATCAATCAAATCCTGCCTTCTTGAAACGAAGGAGCAGGCAACAAAATCAATATCGTTTTCAATGCCGAACAAAAGGTCACTCTTGTCCTGCTCGCTTAAGTATTCTTGGTTTAACACCTTGTTTGGGAAGCTCATGCTCTTGGAGTTTGAAAGCTCACCGCCAACAACAACCTTGCAAATAACATCCGTGTCAGTCAGCTCCATAACCTTGAAAATAACAAGACCGTTGTTTACAGAAATGTTATCACCCACATTCAAATCGTTTACAATACCCTTATAGTTTACGCTGACAGCGGTGCAATCACCCATAATTTCACGGGTAGTGAAGGTGAAGGTGTCACCGTCATTTAAGGTGATTTTGCCGTCCTTAAAGGACTTAATTCTGTATTCGGGACCCTTGGTGTCAAGCATAATTGCAATAGGCATGTTAAGCTTTTCACGCACGCGCTTAATTAGGTTAATCATTTCGAGATGCTGCTCGTGGGTGCCGTGGGAAAAGTTTAACCTTGCCACATTCATTCCTGCCAAGCACAGGTCTGTCATCACCTTTTCGGTTCCGCAAGCAGGACCGATGGTGCATACGATTTTGGTTTTTCTCATTTAGTGTTCCTCGCAATTTTCAAATTGGCTGTTATAAAGCTCATAGTAAAAGCCCTTCCTTTCAATTAGCTCCCTGTGGTTGCCCTGCTCAACAATGTTGCCCTTGTTCATTACAAGGATAACATCCGCCTCCTTAATGGTTGAAAGCCTGTGTGCAACAACAAAGGAGGTTCTGCCAAGCATAAGAGAGGCAAAGGCATTTTGAATTTTCAATTCTGTTCTTGTATCAATGGATGAGGTTGCCTCATCAAGTATAAGCATAGGAGGCAGGGAAAGCATAATTCTGCTAATGCAAAGTAACTGCTTCTGTCCCTGTGAAAGTCCGCCAAGCTCGTCGGAAATTACCGTGTCATATCCCTTTGGCAGCCTTTTTATAAAGCTGTGGGCGTGGGCAGCCTTAGCCGCCTCAATTATTTCCTCATCTGTTGCGTCAGGCTTGCCTAAGGCAATGTTTTCCTTGACGGTTCCGCCCATTAGCCATGTGTCCTGCAACACCATTCCGTAGCTTGAGCGCAGGGAGTGCCTTGTTATATCCCGTATGTCAGTGCCGTCAACGGAGATAGAGCCGTTATTAACATCGTAAAACCTCATCAGCAGGTTTATAAGAGTTGTTTTGCCACATCCCGTCGGGCCGACAATGGCAACGCGCTGTCCCCTATTAACGCGAAGGCTCAAATCACGGATAAGCTCCTTGTCAGGAGTATAGGAGAAGGAAACATTATCAAGCACCACCTCACCCTGTGCATCACTTAGCGCAAGCGCATCTTCCTTGTCCGGCACCTGCTCCTTCTCGTCTATAAGCTCAAACACCCTACCGCCGCAGGCAAGTGCATTTTGAAGCTCCGTTACAACGCTGGAAATCTCATTAAACGGCTTTGCGTATTGGTTTGCATAGCTTAAAAAGCAGGACAAAGCGCCAACGGTTATGGCAGTGCCAAAGCTGCCCATAACCACCAAGGCGCCCACAAGAGCAACGCCTGCATACACAAGTGCATTTATAAATCTTGTGGTTGGGTTTACCAGGGAGGAGAAAAAGATTGCCTTGACAGAAGCGCGCTTTAGCTCCTCGTTCGATTTGTCAAAATCCTCTAAGGATTCATCCTCGTGGGAGAATGCCTTAACAACCTTTAGGTTGCCAATGCTTTCCCCGATAATTGCGGTTTGCTCAGCACGAGCCTCACTTTGCTTTTTGAAAAGGGAATAGGTCCTTTTTGAAATGAAGCTTGCCACGACTAAGGAAAGTGGGGTCAGCACCACCACAACAACCGTGATTATGGGGCTAAGGAAAAGCATAAATATAAGCGTGCCTATAATTGTGGCAATTCCTGTAAAGAACTGTGTAAAGCCAAGCAAAAGTCCCTCTGCCATTTGGTCAACATCGGAAATCATACGGCTGACAATTTCACCGTAGGGATGGGAGTCAATGTAGCTAAGAGGTAGCTTTTCCAGCTTATTAAAGGCATCGTTGCGCACATCTCTTGTCACATTGTAGGTAATTCTATTGTTGATAATGCTCATAACCCACTGCAAAATTGCAATTCCGACAGCTATAATACCTACGCGGAGCAGTAAAGAGCCAACAATTTGAAAATCCACATTGCCCTTGCCCACAATTTGGTCGATAGCATCACCGATTACAATTGGAATATAAAGTGTAAAGCCAACGGTTACCACCGCCAAAAGTATGGACAAAATCAAAAGAAATGTGTATTTTTTAATGTACTTAAAAACCCTCTTAACAGAGGATAGCTGCATCTTTTTCATTGCACATCCTCCTTGAACTGAGAATTATATATTTCTTGGTAAACAGGGCATAGTGCTAAAAGCTCCTCGTGCGTGCCGATTCCAACCATCTTGCCGTCGTCAAGGACAATTATCCTGTCACATCCCTGCAAGGAGGCGGTTCTTTGGGAAACAATAAAGGTTGTGGGTTTATGCTCCATAGCGCCTATTGCGTGCCTTAGCTTGGCATCGGTTGCGTAGTCAAGGGCGCTTGAGGAGTCATCAAGGATAAGTATTTTAGGCTTCTTAACTAAGGCTCTTGCAATAGTGTACCTTTGCCTCTGTCCACCCGAAAGGTTTTTGCCCCCCTCCTCGATTACGAAGTCCAAGCCCTCGCTTTTGCTCTCAAGCACATCCGTTGCCTGCGCGGTGGCAATAGCCTCTAAAATTTCAGCATCACTTGCGTTTTTGTTACCCCACTTAAGGTTGTCCCTTACAGTACCGCGGAAAAGCACCGCCCTTTGCGGCACAATGCCGATGGACTCTCTTAGATATTCAAGGTCATATTCACGGGCATCATTACCCTCGATAAGCACCTGACCTTTTTCACAGTCGTAAAACCTGCCAATTAGGTTAATTAAGGAGCTTTTGCCTGAGCCTGTGCCGCCAATAATGCCAATCCGTTCTCCTTGCATAGCGGTAAAGGAAATGCTTTCCAATGTATATTCGGGGCTGCCTGCATAGCGGAGGAAAACATCCTTGAATTCAACCGTAGGCTCGCCTTCGTTTCCGCCACTTTTAAGCGTGCCGCTTTCCTGTGAGGGCTTAACCTCAAATACACTCTCAATTCGGTTTGCGCAGGCAACTGCCTTTGTCATAGTAAC
Organism: Clostridia bacterium; assembly: GCA_017452475.1. GTDB lineage: Bacteria > Bacillota > Clostridia > Oscillospirales > CAG-272 > RGIG2000. The sequence goes on from JAFTMJ010000039.1 coordinate 7,744, forward strand.
AATAAGGTTTGCAAGCTTGATTAGCTCAATCAAAATCTGTGACATGTAGTTGTACAGGGCAATAACCTGACCCTGTGTCAAATTACCGTAGTTAACCTGTATAGCGCCCCGCCAAATAAGAATAGCGATTGAAATGTTTACAATGGCAAAGGTTGCAGGGTTCATAATGGCGGAAATCCTGCCAACCAGCTTTTGTCCCTTATTTAAGTCCTCTGTTTGTCTATGGAACTTCGCTTTTTCCTTTTCCTCAAGCCCAAAGGCACGGATAACGCGTGCGCCTGTTAGGTTTTCACGGCTTGTGTGGAGTGTGTCATCAAGCTTGCTCTGTACCCTTTTGTAAAGGGGAATGGTGGAAAGGATAATTCCGAACACAACCGCCGCCAAAAGCGGAATGGTAACAACGAAAATTAGCGAGGCATTTACATCAACAATAAATGCCATAATCATAGCGCCAAAAACAATAACAGGTGAGCGCATAAACAGTCTAAGCGTTAGGTTTACGCCTGTTTGCACCTGGTTTATGTCGCTTGTCATCCTTGTGATAAGCGTAGAGGTGCCAAGGGTATCTATTTCACTGTATGAAAGGGAGGAAACATGCTTAAATAAGCCGTGCTTAATACCTGAAACAAAGCCAACCGCCGCATAGGCAGAGAAGTACTGGGCAAAAAGCGTGCAGGTAAGACCGATAGCGCCAAGTGCTACCATAATAACACAGCACCAAGCGATATAAGAGGTGTCGCCGTTTGCAATACCAACGTCAATAATGCTGGCAACAACAAGGGGTATAAAAAGCTCAAACAAGGCTTCAAGCATTTTAAAAAGAGGAGCTAAAAAGCACTGCTTTTTGTAGCCCTTCATATATGTGAGCAGCTTTTTCATCTTGCCCTCTCCTTTCCGTTGTCCAAATTTTATCAGCATATATTATAGCACGGTAATTTTAATATTACAATAAGCTAGTCGGAAAAAAATAAGAAAAAGCGTGCGAAAATGCACGCTTGAATCTTAAATGTTTAAAAGAATAGGCAATATTACAGGGCGGCGCTTTGTTTTTGCAAAAATATATTTGGTAATAGCATTCTTGAGCAAGGTTTTAAGCTCGTTCCATTCCTTGATGCCCTCATCAAGCGCATCAATAAGCACACGGGTTGCAATGTCACGGGCGCCGTTCATAAGCTCCTCGCTTTCTCTTACATAAACAAAGCCACGGGAGATAATTTCGGGTCCCGACATCAAAATTCCTTCCTCAAGGCTGACGGTTGCCACCGCAATAATAAGACCGTTTTCCGCCAAGCTTTTTCTGTCACGGAGAACAATGTTTCCAACATCGCCGATTCCGCTGCCGTCAATCAGCACCTTGCCTGCCTGCACCGTGCCGTTAAACTTAGCGCCATCATCGCTTATTTCAATAACCTTACCAATATCGGAAACGAAAATTCGGTCTGCGCTCATTCCCATACCCTCTGCAAGCTCCTTGTGCTGGATAAGGTGTCTGTATTCGCCGTGCACAGGCATAAAGTACTTTGGCTTTGTAAGGGCGTGCATTAGCTTTAACTCCTCTTGGCAGGCGTGACCCGAAACGTGGACCTCAACGCTGGAATCGTGGTATACATTAACTCCGCGGCGGTACATTTCGTTTACAATCTTGCCAACAAGGGGCTCGTTACCGGGGATAGCGCTGGAGGAAAGAACAACTAAGTCCTTGTCAGTCAGCAAAACCTTGTCGTGGTCGGAAAATGCCATACGGTAAAGGGCGGACATTGGCTCACCCTGGCTTCCTGTGGTAACAATGGTAATTTTCTCGGGAGGATATTTCTTTATCTCATCAATATCAATTAAAACACCCTCGGGCACCTTCATATATCCTAATCTCACAGCCGCATTAACAACATTTATCATGCTCCTGCCCGTAACCGCCACGCGCCTGCCGTGATTAACGCTTGCATCAACGATTTGCTGTACCCTGTGTACGTTAGAGGCAAATGTAGCAATTATAATTCGCTTGTCGGGGTGCGCATCAAGTATTTTTTCAAGTGAGAAGCCAACCTTGCGCTCTGAGGGTGTGTGTCCGGCCCTTTCCACATTAGTGGATTCGCAAAGGAGCATTGTTATGCCCTCGGCGCCAAGCTGACCCAAGCGGACAATATCCATCATTTCGCCGTCAATAGGGGTTACATCAAGCTTAAAGTCACCGGTGTGCAAAATAACGCCCTGAGGTGTGGTGATTGATAAGGCGCAGGCGTCGGCAATAGAGTGGTTAACTCTTATAAATTCAATCTTAAAGCAACCTGCCGTTACCTTGTCCCCTGCACTGACTGTATTTAGCTTTGCGTTTTGCAAAAGCTTATGCTCGGTTAGCTTGTTTTCCAAAATTCCAAGCGAAAGCTTTGTGCCGAATACAGGGACGTTGAGTAGCTTCAAAAGATATGGCAGAGAACCGATGTGGTCCTCGTGTCCGTGTGTGATAAACACGCCACGCACCTTTTCGGCATTGTTTAGTAAATAGGTAAAATCAGGAATAACCAAATCAACGCCCAACATATCATCGTCAGGGAAGCCGATGCCGCAGTCCACAACGATAATATCGTTTTCACATTCAATAACGGTTATATTCTTTCCGATTTCATTAAGTCCGCCTAATGAGAAAACCTTAACCGTCGGCTTCGGCTTTTTCTTAGGTGCGGCTTTTCTTTTTTGAGTATTTCTTTTCTGCATTTGCTTTTTCTTAGGTGCCTCCGCATTTGCTTTAGGCTTTTTTGCCACACTGTCATTTTTTCTCGGCGTAGCCTTATTAGTGCTTGCCTTGGGCTTTTTCCAGCCCGATTGCTTTTTCGTCTTTTTTGTTTCTGCTTGTTCTGCCATAAATATTCCTTTCATTATACGCCAAAGGCACGTCACACAGGTGACGGTCTTAATATATACAGACAGGGAATGATGTGTATAGACGCCCCCACATTATTTTATCTGTAATTTCAACGATTTTTTCTGACTACATTCTATCATATTTGAAAGGAATAGTCAATAGGATGATTTAAATAAAAATAAAGTGTAATAGCAACATAATTCCAAAGCCCACCAAGCATCCAAGCAGAAAAAACAGTAGTCTGGTCCGTTTTTTTGGCAGCTTATGCTCCTGCTTGCACAGCCCGTTTGCCAGCTGTGTTGCTTGATATACAATATCCTCCTTGCTTGCCACATTAGCCCCGGGCTTAACTATAAAATATGCCTCCTCAAAAAGCTCGCTTCCCGTGTTCTTTAAAAACACAATGCTTTTATGGCAACCCTTAATCATAATTATCCTCCAAATGTAAATATAAGTGATTATCTCCACTTTAAGGCGCCCTTAAACATAAATTTTTGCCCAAATTATGTAAGGAACTGTAAAAAATGAGAATTTCCTGTTGACGGAACCTTGGTTTAGATGATATAATAAACTTGTAAATGTATTTTGAAATAAGGAGATTAAAATTATGAAATCAACAGGAATCGTTAGAAAAATGGATGAGCTTGGCCGTATCGTCTTGCCAATGGAAATCCGCACGGTTTTCGAGATCAACCCTAAGGACCCGCTTGAAATTTTTGTAGAGAACGGTCGAATTATTCTGCAAAAGTATCAGCCCTCCTGCATATTTTGCGGAAATGCTGATAACAATGTGATTCTCGGCGAAAAGCGCGTTTGCAAGGCTTGTATCGAAAAGCTTGGCAAGTTGAGCGAGGACAAGTAGTGGAAAAAGTATTAAAATACAGCAAGGCGGCAGAGCTTTTTGAGGAGGCTTTGCCCTTAGGTAACGGACAGCTTGGCGCCATGGTATATGGCAGAAATGAAATTGAAAGGGTTTCCATCAACCACGACACTCTGTGGTCGGGAAAGCCCGGGGACAGCTTTGTTGAGGGCGCCTTTGAATCTAACGAGAGGGCAAAGGAGCTTTTAAAGCAAGGCAAAAGATACGAGGCGCAAAGGGAGCTTGAAAACAACTTCACAGGTGAATACCTTTGCTCATATATGCTTTTGGGTACTCTTTTTATCAAAAATCTTAATGCAGGCACTACCCTTACCGATTACAAGCGTATTCTTGATATGGAAAAGGGTATGGTTACCGTTACATATAAGGAAAACGGCATAGAGCATAGGAGGGAGTATTTTGTTTCCTTCCCAAATAACTGCATTATGGTTAAGCTTCACAGCTCCGCGCCTGTTTCATATGAGCTGTACGGTGAATGTGTTGGTAAGAGCCACGTTACCTCTTTTAATGACACTCTTTATTTTTCTGGCGAGTGCCCAACCAGCTTAGCGCCTGACTATATAAGGCATGAGAAGCCTGTTTATTATGACGGAGAGGGCGTGCGCGTTACAGGTATTGCCAAGTGCAAAACCGACGGCTGTGTTCAAAACGGCGCAGGAGAAAGAGTTGTAATTGAAAGTGCAACAGACCTTACCGTTTATTTCTGTGCCGAAACCAGCTTTGTTGATTTTGATAAGCTTCCAAACAAAAAGACCTTTGAGCCTTGCTTTGAAAGGGTGAAGGCTCTTTTTGAGCTTGACTACAACACAATTAAGGATGCTCACATTAAGGACTTTTCAAGCCTGTTCAACAGGGTGTCAACTGATTTTGGCGGCAAGGCAAGCGATCTTGATACCGATGAAAGGCTAAAGGAAAGGGAGAAGGACGCAGGTATGTGCGAGCTTCTTTACAACTTTGGCAGATATTTGATTATCGCAGGCTCCCGTGAGGGCTCTCGCGCTACCAACCTTCAAGGAATTTGGAATGAGAGCTACTATGCACCATGGTCATCAAACTACACCCTTAACATTAATGCGGAGATGAACTATTGGCCCGTTCTTATGAACGATTTGGTTAGTTGTAACCTGCCAATTATTGAGCAAACAAAAAATATTAGCATAAACGGTCGTGAAACTGCGAAAAATCTTTACCGCGCAGAGGGCTTCTGCGCCCACCATAACAGTGACCTGTGGGCACACACAACCCCTGTTGGCGCAAAGAAGGAGAACTCCTCCCAGTACGCATATTGGAATATGTCAGGCGGATGGCTCTGCCGCCACCTGTTCGAGCATTATGAGTACACTCTTGACAAGGAATATTTAAAAAATACCGCATATCCAATAATGAAGGAGAGCGCTAAATTCTACCTTTCAATTATGGAAAAGGATGGGGACACTTGGCTTGTTACCCCCTCCACCTCTCCCGAAAACAGCTATTGGCTTGACGGAAAGCTTACATATATTGCAAAGTATGCGGTAATGTCACAGTCAATTGTGGAGGATTTGTTTAAGAATGTGTCAAAGGCTGCAAGCATTCTTGGCATAAACGATGATTTCGTAAAAGAAATTAACGAAAAGAAGGACCATATCGGCATTTACAAAAAGGGCAGTGAGGGTCAGCTTCTTGAATACGATGAGGAATTTGAGGAGTTCGATGTCTATCACCGCCACGTTTCCCACCTGTACGGCTTCTATCCTGCTGATGTAATCACAACAGAGAGTAATCCTGAGGTTGCAGAGATGGTTAGGCGCTCTCTTGAACGCAGAGGGGACGAGGGCACAGGCTGGAGCATGGGCTGGAAGGTTTGCTTGTGGGCAAGGCTCAAGGATGGCGACCACGCAATGAAGCTTGTTAAAAATCAGCTTCGCTATATGCCTGCAAGACCCGATGAAAATGTGGATATGTGGCACTCGGGCGGAACATACGCAAATATGTTTGACGCTCATCCGCCCTTCCAAATTGACGGTAACTACGGTGTTTGCGCAGGAATTGCGCAAATGTTCCTACAGTGCGAGGATGGCAAGATAAGGATTTTGCCTGCTCTCCCGTCAGAAATGAAAAACGGCTCTATTAAGGGCTTGCTTGCAAAGGGCAATATAAAGGTAGATATAGAATGGCAGGATAATCAGCTATCTTATCTAAAATTAGTAACACCAATTAAGCAAACTGCTATAATAAATATAGACGGTGCCGATCACGCTGTTGAGCTTGAGGCAAATAAAGAATATATTTACGCTTAATTGGAGGTACATTAAATGAAAAGCTTGGGATATTATAACGGCAAAACAGGACCGATAAACGAGATGTGTATACCAATGACCGACAGGGCGTTTTACTTTGGGGACGGGGTATATGATGCGGTAATGTGCCGAAATAATATCCCATATCTTTTGTGGGAGCATATTGACAGGCTTTACAGCAATTGCCGACTGTTGGGTATAATTCCGCCAATGTGTAAAAATGAGCTTAGCTTAACAATTAAGGAGCTTGTTGAGCAGGTGGAGGGAGAGGAAAAGTTTGTTTACTTCCACGTTTCCCGCGGCAGCGGCATACGGAACCACTCCTTTACCAAGGGGGAGGGCAACCTTTGTATTATGATAAAGCCTCAAGCCCTTGACAATGTGTACGAAAAGATGGATACGGTTTTAAAGGATGATATCCGTTATGAGCTTTGCAACATTAAAACTCTTAACCTGCTCCCCAGTGTTTTAACCGCCCAGGCGGCAACGGAAAAGGGATGCGAGGAGGCAATTTTACATAGAAACGGTATAGTTACGGAATGCTCACACAGCAATGTGTCAATTCTTAAAAACGGCTCATTGATAACCGCCCCCTGTGACCGCTTCATTTTGCCGGGAGTAACAAGGGCGCACTTAATTTCAGTTGCCCGTGAAAACGGCATTGATGTGTGCGAGCGCAAGTATACGGTTGAGGAGCTTATGTCAGCGGATGAAATAATAGTTACCAGCTCCTCTAAAATGGCGCGAGGCGTAAAATCGGTGGACGGCAGGGCTGTGGGAGGAAGGGATGAAAACACCTTATCCGTGCTTCGTGATACCCTTTATATCAACTATTTAAACGCAACGAATATTTAACATTTAAAAGGTGCCCTCGGGCACTTTTTTAATTGACTTTATTTAGAGTATGTGATACAATATGAATAAAGTAGAAAAGAAGGGCATAGTAATGGACATAGTAGCACAAGCATTTGGCATAGTAGGAATGATATTTAACCTCTTGGTCTTTCAGCAGAAGACCCACAGGGGTGTTACAATATGTCAGCTTTTTGCCGCGGTAACCTTTTGCGTAAATTATTTAATGCTGGGCGCCGCAGTTGGCGGAATTTTAAATTTGATAGGCGCTGTCCGTGCGGCGGTTTTTCTGTTTAAAGATAAAACACACGCAAACAGTGTTTTGTGGCTTGTTATCTTTATCTTGGCATTTGGCGCCACATACCCATTGACATTTTTGGTGTTCGGCACAAAGCCTACGGTTGGCAACTTTATAGTAGAGCTGCTTCCTGTGGTTGCAATGATTATAATTACAGTCAGCCTAAGGCTTGGCTCGGCTAAGGCGGTACGCTTTTTAGGGCTTTTCAGCTCGCCTATGTGGCTTGTGTACAACATTTTCAGCGGCTCCATCGGTGCCATCGCAAGCGAAATTTTAAACCTCGCTTCTATGGTGGTGGGTATTATCCGATTGGATATTAAAAAAGAGAAAAAGTGTGACCCTGTGGATGAAATTGAAGAATAAATACAAGGGACGGTGATATTATGAACATAGATGAGCAATATAGAGAACAGCTTTTGTCCTCTATTGATGATGATGCGCTTGTATGGATTAGAGAAAAATCAATGGAATATATAAGGCTTATGTCCTATTATCGCTGCGCAATGATGGAAATAGAAACCAAATTTAAGGTTTTAAGGGAGGAATACTCCTTTGTTCACGACAGAAATCCTATAAACAGCATTACCACTCGCTTAAAATCCCCAATGAGCATAAAGGAAAAAATGGAGCGCTTGGGATGTGAGCCAACCGTTGACAATATTGAGGAAAAGCTAAACGATGTGGCAGGCGTTAGAGTTATTTGTGCATTCAAGGATGATGTGTATGCATTGGCTGATGCGCTCTTGAAGCAGGATGATGTGGTGCTTATAGAAACAAAGGACTATATTAAAAATCCCAAGGAAAACGGCTACCGTAGCTTACATATGATAGTGTCTATTCCAATCTATTTGGCGCATACAAAAAGGGAAATGAAGGTTGAGGTGCAAATCCGCACCATTGCAATGGATAGCTGGGCAAGCTTGGAGCATCAGCTGGTTTACAAAAAGGATGTGGAGCTGACAGAAGAGATGCATGCAGAGCTGGACGAGTGCGCAAACCTCAGCGCTGCTCTTGATGAAAAAATGAACAATCTAAGAAAGAGTCTTTTTGAGAAAAAATGCATATTGAAATAAAAAAATCCCGACACGTGTCGGGATTCTTTTTAATAATAGAACGAGTGGTTGCCGATTTTTGCGTAAAGAGGTCTGTTTCTAACCACCCAAGAGTTTGGCACAAGGGAAGCATTAACAAAGTATAAAATACTTGCGTTTACCGTGTAGCCCTCCAAGCAAATCTTTGCCGCAATAATGCTTTGCGAATTTGGAGTTCTGTAAATTGTGCCGTTGGCGGTAGGGCTGAACTGCACACCGTTCTTCTTGTCAAAAATCACGCCGTAAATCGTGTTTGGAAAATAGGAATGCTTAACTCTGTTTAAAATTACATTTCCAACCGCAACCTTGCCCTTGAAGGGCTCAGCGCCGCTTTCCGCATAGATAATTCTTGAAAGCCAGTATACCTCGTCGCTTCTGTAAAACCTGTCACCGCTTAAAATGCCGCCGCTTCCTCTTGTTATGTAAAAGGAGGAGTTGGAGTTGTTCCATTTAATGCTTGCGTCAAAAGCCTTAGCCATTAGCAAAACAGGGGCGTACATTACACCGCTTTTCATAAATACAGGGCTTGGAGTGTAAAGATATCTTCCGTTTGCAACTATGTAGCTCTGTCCGTCAGTTGCCGTTAAATAAAGCTTGCCTGTGGAAACCGTTAGGGTCCTTGTGGCACTGTTGTATTTTACGCTTGCGTCGGAATACATAGAGGTGGAGAATTTTCGTATGCCCACAAAGGTGGTAGCATCCTTTACCGTTACACCACCCCAAAATCTTTGGTTGTTAATGTACACACCCACGCTTGACCTTGGCTCTGATGCAAAAGCGGTCATGGCAAGGCAAGAGAGAAGAAGTACAAATAACAGGGAAAATGATATTACCTTTTTCAATTTTACCATCCTTTCTTAATGTTGTATGCAATTGCCGCCGCAATCACACTAAAATTGTAACATTAAGAAAAAATTTAATCAAGGAACAATATTTTCCAAGGAAAATAATATCAAGCTTTTAACCATAAGTTAGCAAAAAATCCTACCCTGTGTGCGATTTTTAACATTATATACCTGCTTTTCTAAGCTTTTACAATCCCTTTGGCAAACTTAACATCCTCCTTTGATATGCCACCGAAAAGCCTTGAAAGCAGAAGATATAGTATGGCGCAAATAAATATTTGGGCAAAGCAAATCATCTTTCCGTTTATAAATCTTACAAGGAAGCTATAAAAAATATGGGAGTTAAAAATTAACCTTGTCAAAAATGTTGCGCAAATTACAGATGCTAAGGGCTTAAACACCCATCTTACAATGGGTGATTTAATCTTAGTTATGGTCAGTAGCTTAATAATACTTAAGGATGTGTTGAAAAGCTCCATTAGGAATATAACCGCCACATAGCCGTGAATTCCCATTATGGGAAGTAAAATAATAACTAAAATAACGCTTATTAATGCGTCAAAAATATTAACGCGCATTGTGTAAAGCTGCTCCCCCAGCCCCTTAAGCATGGCATCAACAGAGTTGTCAAGGTACATAAGGGGTATTAAAGGGGACAAAAGCCTAATAAATTCCCCTGCCTCAGAGCTATTGTAAAGTACATATCCAAGCTCGCCTGAAAAGCAGACAAAAATGCCGGAAACACCTATGGAGAACAAAAGTGAAAAGTAAAAAACACGGGAAACAATGTGCTTTATCCTTCTTGTGTCCCCCTTCTCCTTTGCGCTTGAAAGCTCAGGAATTAATAGGGAAGAAAAAGAGCTTAGCACTGCAGAGGGAAAAAGCAAAATGGGGAAAACCATTCCGTGCAAAACCCCGTAGGAGCTAAGTGCCTCCGCTGCGCTTGCGCCGCTTTTCTTAAGCCCCCAAGGAATTGCCAAATGCTCAACGGTGAGCAGGGCAGAGCGCACATATGTGCTTATCGCAACAGGCAACGCGATGGCAATAATGGAAATCTTGCTCTTTTCAATCGGTTTTTCTGTTTCCTTGATAAACTTCCCTTTGGAAACATTTTTAACATCAAAATGCGACACTCCCAAGGCTTTTTTTGACAAAATTTTCTTTTTTGTGTCCATCTTGAATTTTTCGTTTTTATGTATTTTGCGGTCGAAAAAGTAAAGTGTTGCCGAAATAACAACGCAAACCGCCTCGCTGACAGCCCCTCCCGCAACTACCGCAATGCAGGCATATTCCAAGCCTGCAGGGGCAATCAAAATCAACAGGGCAGACACAACAGTAATTTTTGCCCCCTGCTCGCAAATTTGCACAATAACACTTTTGTATACCCTTCTCACCGCGGAGAAATATCCGTTAAGCGCGCTTGAAATCGAAATAGGCACAAGGGTTAAGGCAAGGAGCTTTAATGAGGAAACTGTTCGCTTGTCTCCTAAAGCATATGTGCCCAAGGGCTTTGCAAAGGAGAACAAAAGTATGCTTGATAAAACAGAGAAGAACAGACAGTAGAAAAGCGCGTTTCTCATAATTTTATAAACACGCCTGTCGCTTTTTTCATCAAAATAACTCTCATTACCGTAGGGCAAGGCGTTGGAAACCAAGCGCACCACGGCTAAGTTAATTCCCGATGTAGCTAAGGTAATTGCAAAGCCGTACACCGTTTGGGTAAGATTTAGTAGTCCCATTCCCTCCGCACCTATTTTGGAGGAAACATAAACATTGAAGCTAACAGCTACTCCTCTCATCAAAATTGCCACGCAGGAAAGGAGCAAGCCGTTAAATACATACCTTTGTAATCTGTTAATTTTAATCACCACACAATCATTAAATTATATGATGATAAGCAAAAAAATAACCTTCCACCGAAAAAGTGAAAGGCTATTTTTGCTATTTTACAATCAGTGTTACAATTTCAAAGGGCTTAACCTCGATGCTAACCGTGTTGTTCTTTACAGTCAGCTTTTTCAGCTTTTTCTCACAAAGATTGCCAATGTATGCCTCGGTAATGTCAAAGCCGAAGGTAACATTTGTCTTGGTGCGTACATTCTTGCAATCGTATAGACGAACAACGGTTTCATCTCCGTATTCTGCTTCCTTAACCGCCTCAACAACTACATTTTCACGGTCTACCCTAACAAGTGAATATTCGCTTGGCATCTGTCCCTTGCCCTGGGTTTTAACCGCAGTCATAGGCAGGTTAAGATCGTATGCCTGCTTCACAGTGTCGGAGGCAGCCAAATTGCCCTTGTGCGGATATAGTGAGTAGGTCAAAATATGCTCGCCCTGGTCGTTGTAGTTACCCATATTGTCCGGGTTCCAGCCGGAGGTTAAAATTGTCAATCTCATATCTTTGTTGTGGATATCGTGACCGTACTTGCAGTCATTGAGCAGGGCAACACCGTAGTCCCCCTCGGAAAGGTCGGCATACTTGTGTCCGCAAACCTCAAACCTTGCGTGGTCCCAAGAGGTGTTGTAGTGCGTCGGACGCTCAATTGAGCCAAACTGAATTTCATAGGTTGCCTTGTCCGCATTTATTTCAACAGGGAAGGATACCTTCAAAATCTGCCTTTGCTGAGCCCAATTTACCTTTGTTTCAAAGTCAACCCTTGCCATATCCTCATAGAACCAAACGGTTTGCTCAATTTCGCTTTCCATATGCTTCTTTTTATAGTGGATACCTGTTCTTGCGCCGTCAACCACGGTGTAAACATCGTATGCTGCTCCAATGTCATATTCCTTGTCGCTTGCACTGCGCTGAAGCTCCCACGCATCATACTGCGTTGGATAGTTTTCAAGGACAATAAGCCTGTTGGCGCGCGCCCCCTTCTTAATTACCTCACGGTGGTTTTTCTTATCGTACAGGGAAACAAGGTTGTAATCCTTGTCGAATTTTGCGGTGTAGAATTTGGAGTAAACGGTTCTGTCCTTGACGGAAATGGTGTTTTTAGCTTCTACATCCTCAACAACTTTGTAGCCCTTAGGCGGGATACCTTTAACATAAACGCTCTTGCCTTCAATATTTACAATGCCGGAGCCTGTAAACGAGTGGGGGTTGAACACTGCGTAGCCTGCCTTGTCAGCATTTTTTGCCACATAGTCAAATGCCACGCCCCTGTATTTTGCAAACATTTCCTTAAGCTCTTTATATTCCCTGTCGCATTGCTCGTACACCTCAGGAATAGAGGAGCCGGGGATAATATCATGGAATTGGTTGGTCAAAATAGTTTCCCAAGCCTTGTGTAGCTCCTTCTTTGGGAATTTTGCCACCCTTAGCTTATCCATCATAACGCATAGTGCCTCGGTGTCAAGAATTAAAAACTCGCACTGGCGGTTGTTCCTCTTGTTTTTGCCAATGGAGGTGTATGTTCCCCTGTGGAATTCAAGGTATAGCTCTCCTCTCCAGCTTGGCATAAGCTTGGGCTTTTTGTCAATATTTTTCTTTAGCTTGTCGAAAAAGCTTGTCGCGGTGTCGATTTTTGCCTGCGCAAGCCCCGGCACACCCTTATCCGCGCGGCGGATAAGCTCAAGCATATGGTCGGTAGGTCCGCCACCGCCGTCACCAAAGCCGAATGTAACAATTGCTTCGTTTGAAAGGGACTTCTGCTGGTATCTGTTCCACGCGCCGTCAATAACATTAAAGTCAGAGGAAGGACAGTAGGAGCTAAACCTTTCGGGCACCCGTCCCTTCTTCTCCTCCTGCGCGGTTAGAAAGTGGGTGTTTATGCCCGTTCCGTCAAGTCCGCACCACTTAAAGGTGTCATACGGCATTGTGTTTGTGTCATTCCAACCGATTTTGGAGGTTACAAACCAGTCAACCTCGCTCTTGCGCAAAATCTGTGGCAGAGCCGCCGCATAACCGAATACATCTGGGAGCCAAAGGATTTTGGACTCAATTCCAAACTCCTCGCGGAAGAAGTTTTTGCCGTATTGCACCTGCCTTACAAGGCTCTCACCTGAGGAAAGGTTGCAGTCGGCTTCAACCCACATTGCGCCTTCAACCTCCCACCTGCCTGCCTTAATCATCTTTTTGATTTCCTCGTAAAGCTCAGGGGCCTCCTCCTTCACCATTTTGTATAAAATAGCCTGGGAGGACATAAACTTGTACTCTGGGTAACGCTTCATCAATTCAATAACAGTTGCAAAGGAGCGCTGCGCCTTTTCTCTTGTTTGGTTAATGGTCCACAGCCACGCAATGTCAATATGCGTGTGGCCTATGCAAATTGACTTAATGTCTTGGCTCTTGCAGAACTCACCGTAAAACTCTTTTTGCAAAAGCTTGTCAGCCTCTACAACAGAGTCATAAAACTCCTGTGAGGGGAGCTTAAGCATATTGAGCTTGCCAACAGCCTTTTCAAGGATAGCAACTATGTTATGATATTCATAGGTATTCTCGTCAAGGAATGAAAGCGCGTCAAACGGCACCTTAACATCATAGTGGAACTTCTTTACATCAAGCTGCTCAACAACAATATTTACATTTAAGCACAGGTTCTCTCTGTGCGCCTCCATACCTGAGTAGCCGTATAGCATAATATCATAGCTGTCTTGACCGCTTAAAATCAAATATGTATGGTTAGTGTCAAGTCCTTGTCTTATTTTTCCGTCAACATAAGCAATAAATTGCGGGTTGGTTGCATCCCAACCGCCGATTTGCGTTGAAATCTCAAGCTTAAACTCTCCGCCCTTTAGCTCAGGCACATCAACAGTAAAGTGGAACCAAGCGTGCTGGTCGCGCTCGTAGCCCCAGGTTGTACCCTTGGTAAACGGCACAAAATCCTCTGTGCTTGGCAGCACACTGCCGCTTTTGTATCCGCACAGCTTGTAAGTAACGTTTTCCACAGGCGTGGTTGATATAACAAACTGCTCTCTAACCCTTTGTAAAACAACATCAAGGTTCTTAAGTGATTCATGTAAAGGCTTCATAAAAAACTCCTTAAAATTAATGCTATAAGAATTCTACCATAATTGTGCAAAAAAAGCAACAAAGTATTTGCATTTTTCTTACTTTTATGGTACACTAAATTAGAAATGAGGAAAAGGAGGTAAGCTATGGAGGAGCTTTCACGCACTGAAATGCTGATAGGTAAGGAAAGCGTTGAGCTTTTAAGCACTAAGCGAATTATCGTTTTCGGCATTGGCGGTGTCGGCGGCTATGCTTGTGAGGCATTGGCACGCACAGGCATTGGTCAAATTGATCTGGTTGATAACGATACCGTTTCACTTTCTAACATAAACAGGCAAATTATTGCCCTTCACTCCACCGTTGGTAAATACAAGGTGGATGTTATGAAGGAACGCATTTTTGATATTAACCCAAGCATTAAGGTTAATGCCATTAACCGTTTGTATACTCCTGAAACCTCCTGTGACTTTGATTTGTCCGCCTACGACTATGTTGTGGATGCAATTGATATGGTCAGCGGTAAAATTGAGCTTGCCGTAACCTGTCAAAGGCTAGCTGTCCCCCTGATTTCCTCAATGGGCACAGGTAACAAGCTAAACCCCTGCGGCTTTAAGGTCAGCGACATTTATAAAACCTCAGTGTGTCCCTTGGCAAGGGTTATGCGCAGTGAGCTTAAAAAGCGAGGTATAAAGAAATTAAAGGTTGTTTTCTCTGAGGAAACGCCTATTTCCCGGGAAATAGAGGGGCAGCCGAAGGGTAGATATGTTCCCGCCTCCATTGCCTTTACCCCACCCACGGCAGGGCTTGTCATAGCCTCTGAGGTGATTAAGGATTTGATAAATTACGGGCAGTAAAGCTTCGAGCGAAAGGAAAAATGTATGATAAAAAGAATTGAATGCTTAAGAAAAAAGCTTGACACATTGGGTGTTGATGCTATTTATATTTCATCACGGACAAACCACCGTTATTTTACAAAATTTGATAACGAGGACGGCTTTTTGCTAATCACCAAGGAAAAAGCGTTTGCGTTTGAGGATTTTCGCTATGATGAAATCGCGCAAAAGCTTTTGGACGGTGTTTATACCGTGCTTGACCCCAAGAAGCGCTTTGATGTTATCAATAGCGAGGGAATTTCGGCGCTCGGTGTTGAGGACCGTTCAATGAGCGTAAGCGACTATCAAGCCCTTAAAACCAAGGTGAATGCTGAGGTAAAGGGTATCGGTGGGACAATTACCGATATGCGCGAAATAAAGGATGAGTGGGAAATTGAGCAAATTGCCAAGGCGCAGGAAATTACCGACCGTGCGTTTGCCCATATTTTAGGCATAATTTCCACGGATATTACCGAAAATGATGTGGCGGCAGAGCTTGAATACTTTATGCGCAAAAACGGCGCTGAGGACAAGAGCTTTGAAACAATTTCAATAAACGGGGCAAAAACCTCCCTCCCCCACGGTGTTCCCGAAAATGTTAAGCTCCAAAAGGGATTTTTAACAATGGATTTCGGCGCAACCGTCAACGGCTACCACTCCGATATGACAAGGACGGTTTGTATCGGCAAGGCTGACAGTGAAATGAAAAAGCTCTACAACACGGTTTTGGAGGCTCAGCTTGCAGGGCTTGCATGTCTTAAGGCAGGAGTTAACACTAAGGATGCGGACAAGGTGGCAAGGGATATAATTTATAAGGAATATGAAGGATATTTCGGTCACTCATTAGGTCACAGTGTGGGCTTGGAAATTCACGAAATGCCCGCGCTTTCCCCAAATTGCGATAGAATTTTGGTGCCGGGCAACATAGTAACCGTTGAGCCGGGCATATACATCCCATCAAAATACGGCACAAGAATTGAGGATTTGGTGGTGATTCGTGAAAACGGAATAACAAATTTAACGAAATCTCCCAAGGAATTGATAGAAATTTAAGAAAAGTGGAAAAAATATTGTAAATACCTATTGCAATATTCAACTTTTTATAGTAAAATAGTTGTGTGAATTATGGCTTTAGCAGAGAAAGACCCGGTTGAACCCCGATTTTATACGGTAAATCTCTTCTAAAATTGCGAGCACCAAAAACGCTTATTTTAAGATGATTTTGGCTGAGGCTTGACACAGCCATACTAAGTATTGCAAGGAAAGACTCGGTCAAAAGCGCTGAAAATAAACGCTTTTGGCGGGGTTCAACTGGGTCTTTCTTCTGCTAACCAGGGGGCAATTTGTGGCGGCTTTGCTTCCAAAATAAAATAACGCCAAGAAAAGGGAATTTTAAATGATTACAGCAGGTGATTTTAGAAACGGTGTTACCTTCGAGATGGAGGGTAAGGTATATCAGGTTATTGAGTTCCAGCACGTTAAGCCGGGTAAGGGCGCAGCTTTTGTAAGAACAAAGTACAGAGATGTTGTAACCGGCGCTATCCGTGAGGCTTCATTTAACCCAACTGCAAAGTTTGAGACAGTTCAGGTTGAGCGCAGAGAGCTTCAGTACCTTTACAGTGACGGTGAGCTTTACTACTTTATGGATATGGAGTCCTATGAGCAGATGCCTGTTGACGGCTCCAAGCTTGGCGACAACTTTAAGTTTGTTAAGGAAAATGAAATGTGCAAGCTTTCCTCTATTAAGGGTGAGGTTTTCGCAGTTGAGCCACCAACATTTGTTGAGTTGGTTGTTACAGAAACAGAGCCCGGCGTTCGTGGCGACACAGCTACAAACGTAACAAAGGCTGCTACACTTGAGACAGGTGCTGTTGTTAGAGTTCCGATCTTTATCAATGAGGGTGAGGTTATCCGTATTGATACAAGAACAGGCGAGTACCTTGAAAGAGTAAACAAATAATTTGTCAATTTTTGGGGGCTGGCTTGTCAGCCCCGAAAATTTAATAAATCAAAAAGGAGTATATTAAAATGGAAATGGATATTCTTGAAAAGTGCGCTTACATTAAGGGCTTGGCTGAAGGTCTCAACCTTGACACAACAAAGCCTGAGGGTAAGGTTTTGAACGCTATTATCGATCTTCTTAGCGATATTACAACAACAATTGCGGATATGGATGACGAGGTTGCAACCCTTGGTGATTATATTGAGGAGGTTGACCACGACCTTGGCGATGTAGAGGAGTACCTCTACGATGAGGAGTGCGATTGTGATGACGATTGCTGCGATGACGACTGTGATTGCTGCTGCGATGATGACGATTGCGATTGCTGCTGCGATGAGGATTGTGATGACTGTGATTATATGGAGGCTATGTGCCCACACTGTGGCGAGAACATTTGCTTTGATTCCGAAATCGAGCCTGAGGACCTTATCTGCCCCGCTTGCGGCAAGAACTTTTCCGACAAATAATTAAAAAAGCTTAGCCTGCTTCAAAAAGCAGGCTTCTTTTTTTGCAAAAGCACTTGTATTATATAAAAGTTTATGGTAAAATTATAATGTTAAAATATGTTATTAACGAGGTGCATTATGAAATTAGGTACAATGGTCCATCTTGGTGACAATGTTGTTGAAAAGATAAGGGATGTTAAGAAGTACGGTCTTGAGTCCTTCCAGCTTTGCGCTTGGAATCATAGTATGATGACCAAGGAGTGGGCTGACAAAATTAAGGCAACAGCAGATGAGGAGGGGCTTGAAATCAGCGCCGTTTGGTGCGGCTGGAGTGGCGAGGCACACTGGGATTTCATAGGTGGTCTTCACACCCTTGGTATAGTTCCCGTTTTTCTTCGTGACAAGAGAATGGCTGAGCTGAAGCTTGGCTTCGATTTTGCAAATATGATGGGTGTTACCGACGTTATTACCCACATGGGCTTCTTGCCCGAAAACCCAACAACGGATGAGTTTAGGTCAGTTGTTGCCGCTATTCGTGAGCTTGCTGAGTATTGTAAGAATTACGGTCAGTATCTCTTGTTTGAAACAGGACAGGAGACGCCAATTACCCTAAAGAGAACAATTATTGAGGTTGGTACAGGTAACCTTGGTATTAACTTGGACCCTGCAAACCTTCTTTTGTACGGCAAGGCAAATCCTTGTGATGCGGTTGATATTTTTGGTGACTATGTTCGCGGTGTTCACGGTAAAGACGGTGAGTACCCAACCGACCCTAAGTATCTCGGAGCGGAGAAGAGGATAGGTGACGGTCGCGTTAACTTCCCTGTGTTAATCAAAAAGCTTAAGGAACACGGTTATGACGGTTCCATCACCATCGAAAGAGAAATTGATGGTGAAAAGCAAATTGAAGATATTTTATATGCGAAAAAATTCTTGGAGGATATTATAAATGGCTAAGGTTAGGGTAGGTCTTGTTGGTATTGGCGGAATGGGCGGATGCCACTTTTACAACTATGAGAAGATTGAAAATGCAGAGCTTGTTGCTGTATGCGATGTAAGAAAAGAGGTAGCTAAGGAAAAGGTTGGGGAAAGAAACATTAATATTTACACCAGCCTTGATAAGATGCTTAAGAGTGAAGAGCTTGATATGATTGATATCTGTACTCCAAGCTATTTACATAAGAGTATGACAATCAAGCTTCTTGAAAAGGGCTATCACGTTTTGTGCGAGAAGCCAATGACCTTGAACGCAAAGGATGCAAAGAAGGTTGTTGAAGCATCAAAGAAAACAAACAAGAACTTCATGGTTGCTCATGTTGTTAGGTTTATGGCGCCTTATATGTACCTAAAGAGCATTATTGAGTCAGGTGAGCTTGGTAAGCTTATCCGCCTTGACATGAAGCGCATTTCAGGCATTCCAAGGTGGAGCTGGGAGGACTGGATGAGGGATGAAAAGCGTAGCGGCGGTGTCGCAACCGACCTTTCTATCCACGATATCGACTTTGTTCAAAGCATTTTGGGTATGCCAAAGACAATTAGCGCATACCGTTATAATATGAAGGATAATAATGACACAGTTGTTACCAATATGACCTACGGTGATACCCTTGTTTCCTGTGAGGGCTGCTGGTATAACGCTGAAATTCCGTTCCACGCAACCTTCTTGGCAGTGTTCCAAAACGGTTGTGTAGAGCTTAGCGATAAGCTTTATAAAAACGGCAAGGAGGTTGAGCTTGCTAAGGCTGATGCTGATAAGAACGTAGACCTTGGCATTAATGTGGGTAATGATGACGGATATTTGAAGGAAATGCAGTATTTCGTTAACTGCATTATAGAGGATAGGCGTCCCTCTTACATCACTGCAGAAAGCTCCGCGCAAAGCGTTGCATTGGTAGACCTTATTAAGAAAAAGGCTAAAAAGCTTAAATAAAACTGTAAAAATACCCGCAGGCAATATACCCACCTGCGGGCATTTTTGAAAAAACACAAAATCAAAAATATTCTTGACTTTCATATAAGTGTATGATAGAATAAATTTGTATAGAAATTTGCGCAAAAATTTATGTATAAGGGGTTGACAAATATGATGAATAATGGGATAATCTCTTACAGAC
>JAFTMJ010000040.1 GCA_017452475.1 Clostridia bacterium
GGGAATTGGTGATTTTGATGAACACGATACCTATGGAACGGTAGTTTATTCAAGGAGAACGAAGCAGTTTCTTGGAGGAAATTGATTTGTAACAAGCGGCATCATCCAAGGGAGAGTAGTGTGTTATAATAGGGACAACACATTTTCACAAAAATAATATTTTTCGGACAAAAGACTGTTGTCCCTATCTGACTCACCAGTATGGTATGTTCAAATAGGGACAACATTTTATTCAATTTTGTCTTTAAGATGCCTTCGCCATGGGCATTAGCGCCGCACTCAGCATATTTTCAATAAATATACCGTAGCCACAGGTTGGGTCGTTAATTAGCACATGGGTGACGGCACCTACAAGCTTGCCGTTTTGGATAATGGGTGAGCCCGACATACCCTGAACAATTCCGCCAGAACGGTTAATTAGCTCCTTATCCGTAATTTTTATCCTAAAGTTTTTGGTGCTTGAGTTACTTTTGTCAATATTGGAAATTTCTATACTGTATTTTTGTGGCTTGCCCTTGTCAAGAGTGCAAAGAATATATGCATCTCCTTCCGTTATTTCTTCCTTTGTTCCTACTTTTATCGGTTGTCTTTGCGGCTCAATTGAATTTTGAGCAAGCACTCCGAACACACCGCATTCTGTATTTTTTGAAAGATTACCTATTTTTTTGCTTTCAAACGAGCCCTTTAGCTCTCCTGCATTGCCTACCTGACCTTTTACAACTCCGTTAATGGAAACATCCATAACTATTCCACGGTTTAGCTTTATTATTTTTCCCGTTGTTGAATCGCATATTGCGTGTCCTAAGCCTCCAAACTCACCTGTTTTAGGGTTTATATAGGTTATTGTGCCTATTCCTGAGGTAGAGTCCTTTACCCATATACCCGTTTTATACTTTCCGTCATCCTTTGAATATTTCGGGGTTACATTAAAGGTGAGCTCTTTATCGTTTCTTATAACCGTGAAAACCATTTGGTTTCCGTTGTTTTTATTTACTTCCTTTAAAAAATCTTCAATTGTGTATATGTCACTGTTATTGATTTTGGTTATTAAATCTCCTTGGCGGATTCCAGCTAAATAAGCGCTTGAGGCATTTTGCCCCTCTGTACCCGTAAATTTAACTACCGTAAGACCCTGTGATATTATTTTTGCACCGAAGGGCATTCCCCCCGGATATAGCTCTAATTCCTTAAAATTACTGTTTTCTTGCGCCAAAATTGGCAAGCACATAAAGATGCATAACAGTAAAACGGAAAATACCGACAATAAAAATTTTTTTCTTGTCATACCTTTTATCCTTTCAATTTTGTCACAATTAATTTGTGCAAATTTTATGCGAATATGTCTAACAAAAATTTATGTACAAGAGATAAAATTCCAAAATTTAAAATACTATTGAAATTCAAAATTTTATAATGTATAATATGTAAAGAAAATTAAAGTGAGGATATGTGATGTTTGAAGAACTTTTGGAATTTAACGATTCTGCGATACCCACAATTACTCTTGTAAATATGCTTGCTAAAATTTTTGAGGAAAGGGTTGCCGCATCTACTACTAATGAGTATTTGAACCAAAAGGCGTCAAGGTTTATTTTATTTACTCTTGGAATTAATGACGGTATTTCGCAAAACGATATTGTTCGTGCAACACACTTAAAGGGCTCAACCATCAGCGTTGCTTTGTCAAAGCTTGAAAAGGACGGATATGTGAAAAGGGTCAACGACTCATACGACCAAAGACAAATCCGCGTTTATTTAACCGAAAGCGGTGAAAAGCTTAACCGTGAAAGACGTGAGCTTATACAAAGCATGCAAGACAAGGCATTTAAGGGGTTAACTGCCAAGGAAGAGAAGAATGCTGCATTTGTTCTTTCTACAATGATTAAAAATTTAACTGAAGAAAACTAAAACGGTGCTGAATTTTCAGCACCGTTTTTAAATTATTGATTTTCGGATTTGATTAAATGCTCAAGCCACTCCCTGCCAAGGTCAAGTGCCTCAAACAGGTCGTTTTTAAATGCCTGCTTACCCTTTACAATTTTGTTTCTGTCACTTGTGTAGCAGATTTGAACCATAATCATATTAGGTTGACCCTGCTCGCCCTTGCCCAAGATGTTAAGAGTAAGCAAATATTTTTCATCAAGATCGCCGTAGCAAATTGTATCTCCGTCACGCACTAAGGGAAGACCCTTGTAAAGCACATATTGGTTTTTCTTTAATTCCATAGCATATCCGCCCTTTCAAATTCACTTTTTTATATGATACAATAAAAAAATTGATTTGTCAAGGTAGATATATATTAATTCTTTTCTATAATCTTTAAGTCGGTTGGCAAAATTCCTGCTGTTTCGTAAACGATTTCGTTAATCTGTGCAACCTCACTTGCGAGGAGTCCATCGCTTTCTACAATTACGGTTGCTTTGCCATCGCTAATTACTGCAATGCACTCCTTGAAGCCCTTTGCTTGGATGAGGGTTTCGATGTTTGCTTCGTTTTCAATATCCTTGGCAATTTGTGAAATATCGTTTAATGCGGTTTCAACGGTTTCGGGAAGAGCAGAATCACTTGTGGCAACAGATTTTAAAACCTCAAGCGCCTCATCTCTCGCTTGCTTTCTTGATAAAATGGTTTGTGCAAAATAGTTTGAAGTATTTGGGTCGTTATTTAATGTGTTTTCAAGGTCTGTGTTCCCCAAATCAATGTCTACATCGGCAATATCGCCCTCATCTGCTTGATTGTACAGTATGTAATTAACGCAG
The DNA here is from genome assembly GCA_017452475.1 of Clostridia bacterium. Classification (GTDB taxonomy): domain Bacteria; phylum Bacillota; class Clostridia; order Oscillospirales; family CAG-272; genus RGIG2000. The sequence continues at coordinate 2,760 of JAFTMJ010000040.1, forward strand.
ATAGCTGTGCCGATAAGAAGCACGGCGCAAATAACGATTAGGTTGCGTGTGCCAATCTTTTTAAAGAATTTCTTCAGCTTGTTTTCTTTTTTCTCTGTACTCATAGTCTTTCTCCTATAAAAATTATTTACACTTAATATTTATTAAATTTTGTTGCCAAATATGACTATTTTATGCCTACTATTTCAATTCTGTTAGCGGATATGCCAAGATAAGCGGATATTAGCTTTGTAATTTTCATTTTTACTTGGTCGCTTTCGCCGTTGGTGCAGGAAATTGCAATACCGCGTATGGTTGGGTATATTTCAGTTATGTATACCGGGCTTTCGCTACCGTCAGTATTGATAGTTAAAAAGTCATATGTTGATTGATTTTGCGCATAGACCTTTTCATTTGAGGAGTCTAAGGTTATTATTACGTTTGCTTTGTTTATACCGTCTACAGTCAGCAGAAATGCTTCTATTTTGTTTTCGAGCTCCTTGGTGTAGCTGCTTACATCTAATTTTTCCTCGTTATTGTCGCCTTCAAGGTTTATACTCCCTAAAAAAATCAAGACAACACCGACAATTGCGACTAAAGAAATATAAATAATTCTTTTCTTGCTTTTAATCATTTCTCCTCCTTATATTTTGTTTATTACAACCTTGCAACCGACTAATCCGCTTACATAGCTTTTAATTTTGTCACTGTCGTTCCAGGTGGCGTTGTTTTTTAGAGTTATTGTAATGCTTTCTATAATCACTGACTCTATTGATTCATCGTTAATTTGGGCGCTGATTTCAACATCTGAGGCTTTTATATTAAATTCTTTGGTGACCGCCTCCTTTATACCGTTGCAAATATTTTCAGTGCTTGTTGCGATAATTAGTTTATTTGCTTCAGTTGCCTCGGTTTCTGTTAATGATAAAAATTTTTCAAAGCCGTTTTGCAATTTGTCCGTTTGCTTTACTATGTTCACAATTGGGGCAATTAAAACTATTGTTGATATAATACCTATTACTAAGTTTAGGTGTTTTTTTACTCCGTTTTCCTTGCTCGAAGCAAGAGAAGTGACAATACCGCCGATTAAGGAGGTTATGATTATTGTTAAAACATATAAATTCATATTTGCAAGCTAACCCCCGATTTTATAAATACGGTCAAAGCAAATATGAATAATACGGAGGTGCAGCATACCATAGTAAGCATAAAGCCGCAAATTGTGTCAGCCTCCTCTAAAATTGCGCCTTCGCCCCCACCGTTCATAGCTTTAGAAATAGTTGTTAGAATACTAAAGGAAAGCTTATGTAAAAACAAATTTATGATAATCGGAAGCATAATTAGTGCTATTGCAATGATGGCAATTGTGCCATAGGTGCTTTTAACCAATGAAAGGCTTGAGGATACGGTTCTTAAAGCGTCATTAACGGAGGAGCCTACTAAGGGTACAAAGCTGCCGATGGCAAACCGCGCGGTTTTTAATGAAAGGGTGTCAACTCCTTGTGAAAGCGTGCTTTTATATGATAGAACGAACATAAGAATTGACATTGTAAAAACCGTTACCGATGTGAAGGTTGATTTTATTATTTTTGTAACTCCGCTAAAGTCACAGCTGTTTGATAAGGCTTTTACGCATCCAAATGCTAAGCAAATTTTGGTTATTGGCAATAAATAGGTTACTATAAAGCCTTCAACAATATTAATAATGAGCAGTATAGAGCCATTTGAGACAACGGCGCTTGAAGCACTGCCACTAATCGTAAGAAGCCCTATCATTATTGGCAAAAATGCTCTCATAGTATTACATAATACAGAAATAAATTCGCAAGCATTGTTAACGAGTATGTTGCATATGCCAAATACGGTTATTGAAACGCATAATGTGGAGCAGATGGAGAATGTGCTTGAAAGGTTGGATTTGAAAAAAGAAGTGCTTACCGTGTTAAACAGACCAATTATTACTAAAAGCGCAAGTATTGAAGCAAAGCTTTTTAAAACACTATTGATTCCTGCGGTTAAATAAGAAAACAAAATAGAAAAGATTTCTTTTTCACCAAATGTACCGTTGATAAGGGCAGAGTAGTCACCGTTTAGCGCTTCGTTTGGCAGTTGTTCTTTGACATTATTAGGAAGCGAATTAGAAAAGTTTTGTATTTCATTGTTTAAGGAGTCGGTAATAGTTTCCTGCGTAGCATTTGCGAAGGTAACTTGTGAAAAAAGGGTTAAAATTAAAAGAAAGAATAGTATAAATAGTGTTTTTTTCATTTTAGTAGACTTTTACTCAATTCCAAAAGATTTTTAATAAGCGGCAAGGAAATTACAAGAATTTCCGCTTTGCCAAGAAAGCAAATTCGTTCCGCTAAGGCACTTTCGTGAGCATCGTTGCATATGTCGGCTGTAATTTGTACGGCAAAACCTATTCCTAATGCTTTAAACAGTATTGGCATATATTGATTTATTACTGTGTCCTTTGATATTTCAGCTATATATGACATAACAGGGGTGATAATTCCAAGTGAAAAGCCAAAAACTATAATTGTTATAAGCAGCCTTATCAAAAGAGAAAACTCACTTTTTAAATTTTTAAATACAACGATTACAATTAGCGCACATATAATAATTCCACAGGCTTTTATCTGTTCCATCAAAACCCAAACACCCGACTCAACAAGGAAAAAAGCTTATCAAGCTCGGTAATGATTAAAACCATAACAATTATTATGCCTGCAATTGAAAGAAGGGTTGCCTGCTCATCACGACCGTTTTTTGACAACACCTGACAGGCAATAGAGATAAGCAGACCGACACCCGTAATTTTTAAAAGCAATGAAATATCCATTTATAGCTCCTTATATTAGCAGAATTACAATACAACATCCGACAAAAAGTGAAATTGCTTTAAAAACCTTGGATTTTTGCTTTATGCTGCCTTCACATATCTTTAATTCGTTTTCAAAGACGGATATGGTATATTCTAACCTTGCTATTTGTTCTTTCTTGTAGCTTTTGCCTAACATATTTAGGCAATTGTCTAACTCTTCGCTTAGCTTGCCGCTGATTTCTGTAATTTTTTCTTTGTTTATCACTCGTTTTACCAGATATGGGTATTGCTTGAATGTGTTTAATGAATCATTTATGGGTAGGGACAGATACTCAATGCTGCTTTTGATGTGCAATAAAAGAGAAATTATACCACCAATGGTTTTCACCTTTTCCTTTTGTCTCGCTTCGTAAAAGTACGATGCCATAATTGAAGAAAGAATTATTAGTAAGCTGCCTACAACCTTCATATCAATTTATCCAAGCTATATTCGAATTTATTTTTATTGTTTCTTTTTATGCCGATTGCAAATTCAAAGATGAAATCATTGAAAAACGTTTGCGCAATTTCCTTGCGCTTAAGCTCCTCTATGCTTCTTGCGTGGGTGGTTGCAACAAATGTTACCCCTGAGGAAACGGCTCTTTTTATAGAGAGCGCTTCTTCTACAGAGGTGATTTCATCACAGATTATTATGTGCGGTGCCATATTTTTGGTGGCAAGCTCAATCCCTATACCTTTAGGGTAAGATAAGTATGCATTAACGGCTAATCCTTCTTCTAAAAAGGGGATTATTTCTTCTTTGGTATCAATAACGGCAACTCTCAAGGCTTTTTCTTTTGATAAACGGTATACCAAATCCCGTAAAATTGTTGTTTTTCCAACCCCGGGTGAAGAATATAACAGAAACGATGATGTGAAGTTGTTTTCCTTTAGAAAATTATATACATATTCACCTGCAAATTTAATTCTTTGAGGTATGCGGATAACTATTGAAGATATTTCATAAACACCTGATATCTCCCACGCGCTCCGCACAGCACGACCGCATATCCCTGCACGGATACCCTTCCCAACTCTTATGTAGCCGTCCTTTATTGTATCAATATGGGAATATACTGATCCATCACATAACGAAAGGAAAATATTATCGATTTCATTCTTGCTTATATGGATTTTGGTGTTTATTGTTTTTTCGTTTATTAACAGGATTACATTGGAAAACAAATGAATTCTTATTTCGTTTACAGTATAAAGCTGATGCGTATTTAAAAAGTCCGTAATTCTTTCCTTAAGGTTTTTGGGAAGCTTGTCTAATACAAAGAGAAGGGATTTGTCAAATGTTTTATTTACGCAAAGATTTAACAGCATTTTTATTACTCCTTTTGTACACATATATTCTAAAAAATTAGTAAAAAGAACAAAAAAGCAAGATTGACTTGCTTTTTTGTAAAATTATGGTAGAATATAATTAAGTATGATTTGGCATTTGCAAAGTGTGGATAAAGCCCTTTGCATCAGCTGTACAAATGTCCCCACCGATAACTCTGCCGCGGTATGTAATTACATTTGCATAAACGGTACCCTCATAGCTTGGGTAGTTTGTTACCTTGAATGTGTACCTTTGGGCTGTTTTCTTTGCGTACTTTGATAAATCCAAGCCTTGCTGCTTTTGTATTTCGTTATATGATGTTATTACCTTGTCAAATTCTGCAGGGATTGTAATTTCGCACTCCTCGAGGGGTGTATCTATAACTTCCCAGCCGTATTGCGATAAGAATTTTACTGCATCCTGTGAGCTTTTGACATCATCAAATGAAATATTTTCGTTCATCTCGGCTATTTCCTTTGTTGTTGGCACTGAGTAGCTTGGAATTAATAAAACTATGGCAACGAGGGTAACTAAGGCAACGCCAATTACACCGAAAAACTTTATGGTGGAGGCTTTTAAGGAACAAACAAACATTGAAATTCTCCTTACATATGGTCTTAGTACATACTATTTAGTAAATCGAAAAAATATTACAGGAAAATAAGAATGATACTACTTTTAGGAAACAATGAATATCGCAGGCACGATATTTATCTTTCATTATTGATTAAAAAATATACTGTGGCAGAGCATAGTCTTGAGTATATGGACTTTTATACTAAGCCTTTTATCACTGTGTACATTAACCCTACTTATGATGAAATAAAGAAAATTAAAAATGAAAAGACAATTAGTATTTTGGTTAAGAGCAATTTAAGGATTAAGCCTGCGCCTTGGTTAAGGGTCATACCCGATGATAAAAACGTAGCCAAGGAAATTATGAAAATTTATGAGGAAAGCTGTCCATACGGCAAGGGTAGAGAAATTTTTGGCATAATAGCCATTGAGGGGAAGAAAATGACGGTAGGCGGGGAATATCTAAATGTTGTTACTCGCCAAAGGCAATTAATTAAGCTGCTGCTTTATAACGCTGACAAAAGATTTGCATTATACGATATTGCAAGCTACATTCGTTTCGATGCAAACAGTGAAGAGCGCTTAGCAAAAATGGTAAAGGATTTGAACGTCGCTTGTAGGATGATGGGCAAAGAGCCTATAATTACTGTAAAAAATGACTACTATCAAATCAGTCAAAAGGCAATTACATACTAAGCATAAAGCACCCGAAACTGTGATTTGCACAGTTTCGGGTGCTATTGTGTAATTAATTTTCGCTTTCTATGTAGCGCCTTGCTTGGGTTGAGAAAAGCTCACAGTATTTTCCGTTTGCTTGCATTAACTCCTTGTGCGTTCCTTGCTCAACAACCCTGCCGTATTCCAAAACCACAATGTTGTCGGCAGTTGTGGCGCTTGAGAGCCTGTGTGAAACAAAAATTGATGTTTTACCCTTTGTAAGCTCCTCAAACTGCTGGAAAATTTGCTGCTCTGCTAAAGCATCAAGAGAAGCAGTGGGCTCGTCCAAAATCATAATGTCAGAGTCGGAGTAAAATGCCCTTGCAACGGATAGCTTTTGCCATTGACCTATGGAAAGCTCGGTGCCGTCATCCTCAAAATATTTCATTAGCGGAGTTTTATATTGCTTTGTTAACTTTTCGATAAAGTCGGCAGCACCGCTGCTTTTTGCCGATGCTTCAATTCTATTAAAATCAAGCTCGTGGTTAACGTCACCGTAGTAAATATTTTCTTCGGCATTTACGGCGTATCTGCCAAAATCCTGAAAGATTGTGCCGTAAATTTGATAAAGCTGTGAAAGGTCATACTCTCGGATATCAACCCCGTCAAGCAGAACAACACCGCTTGTTGGGTCATATAACCTTGTTAACAGCTTTATTATTGTTGTTTTTCCTGCGCCGTTAAGACCGACTAAGACTGTGGTGGTACCCGGGTTTAGCTTAAAGCTCACATTCTTTAATACCAACTTGTCACTTCCTGGATAAGAAAAGCAAACGTCCTTAAATTCTATTTCGTGTGCAATGTGGCGCTTAACGTCCAACGCAGGTGTTACTGACGGTACAATTTTTGCCTCAAGCTTGTTAAATTGTATCATATTATCAATGAAGAGCGTACCCTGGTAAATAGTTGCGGTTGATGTAACAATGGCGCTGACACAGCTGATGATTGATGTGAGAGAGCCTGAATAGAAAGAGTAGTCACCAACGGTTAAGTCACCGTAAAGCACCTGATAGCCAACGAAAAGGAATAGCGCGGCATTAACCAAGCCTGTAACTATTGAAATAATAATGTGCCAAACGTTTTCTTGAACTACAAGCTTCTTTAACCCCTTATAATACTTTGCGAATGTTTCTTTAAATTTTCCTATGAAGGTGTCAGAAAGATTGAAAACGCGGATTTCTTTTACTAAATCCTTGTTTGTCATCACATTAGAAAAATACTCCATATGGCGCCTTTCCTTAGAACGACGACGGATATAAAGGAAGTTTTTTCTACCGTATATAAATTTTACAATTGCCGCAGGCAAGGCGAAAACAATGATTGCAAGCGGCGCCCAAGGGCTAAGCGCAAAGAGAACAACGATGAATGAAATCATAGAAATGATATTACTCATCATTGTAAAGGTTGTGCTTAAAATTTGCACAGGTCGAAAGCTTGCCTCGCGGCTTGCGTTTTCGAATTTTTCATAAAATTCGGGTAAATCAAATTGAGAAACATCTATTGTCTTTGCTTTAGTGATGATTTTAAGCTTAATATGGTTTGAAACCTTCTCACCTGATAGGCTGATAACTGCATTGTACAGTGTATTTAACAGACTTTTTGCTATCAAATAAATAAATTCAATAACTACCCAAAACAAAATAGATTGAAGCGCGCTGTCCTTTGTAACATCACTTAATAAGTTGTTGTTTACGTTGAATGCAACGGCGATAGCATCCAAAAGCTCCTTGGTTACATACGCACCGAGGACAGGGAAAAGTCCGTTGAAAATTGAAGAAAGGGACATTATAAATAAGGTAAGCGGGCTTGCCTCCCAAACCAACTTAAATATGTATGCATATCGGGAAAAGAATCCCTTTATGCTTCTGCCAATATATCTTGGCAGATCCTTTAAGCGTTTGGGCTTGTCCTCATGACTTGAAAGATTTTTCGGTGGGGGTCCGTACATTGATTGCCTCCATAAATATAATTACATTCTATTATAACATTGTTTCTTGATGTTTTCAAGTGTTAATTTTGTCGATGAAATATCCGTTCGATTACACAAAATGACCTTTTTTTCATAAAACATTTGATAAGATATACATTGAAGGGGGATGAAAGCATTGGTACTTTATGTTGATATTTTGTTTTTAATCAACTTTAGCATGGATTTCTTGTCATTGTTTCTATGTTCAATGATTTTACATAAAAGAAAAAACAAGCTGAGATTTTTTCTGGCTTCACTTGTTGGTGCTATATATGGGGTGACGCAGGTGTTATGTTCAATTGATGGGATAATCAATCTGTTGCTTTGCATATTGATTGGAGTGGCTATGTGCTTGATAGCGTATAAGGACAAAGGAATAGGCAGAACCTTGATCTCTGTAGCCCTGTATACTTTTATCAGTGCAACTCTTGGTGGAATAATGAGCTTGGTTTATTCCTTTTTTAACAGAATTCTTGCGGATATAATAAACCAATACACATATGAGGGTGCGTATAACGGAGCAAGAACCTTTATTATTATCGGTATTACTGCAATTTTTGCAATGGTGATAAGCAGAATTCTCACCAAAAAGAAGGATGTTAAGACTGTTGAGCTAAAGGTAACATTTTGTGAAAATGAGTATAAGCTACAGGGGTTATGTGACTCGGGAAATCTGTTAACGGAGCCATTTTCGGGAAAATGCGTGATTTTGGTCAGTGAAGATAGTAAGCTTGGCATAGAAATTAAAAACACATCGGATATAAGGAAAAGGTACATACCGTACAGAGATGTTAACGGCGAAGGTGTTATAATGGGGATTTGCCCAAGTAAAATTGACATAAACGGCAGGCTTGTTGATGCAGTTGTTGCATCATCGAAAAACAAAGATTTTGGTGGATATGATGCGTTGGTGCCCAATGCAATATTGTGAGGTAAAATGAAAGTATTATTAAGAATTAAAAGGTTATTTTGGCGACTGTTTACAAGGATTTTTAAGGCTGACGGGGTCTACTACATAAACGGGGTGGAGCATTTGCCGCCACCCTTGGATAGCGAGGAGGAGCAAAGGACAATCGAAAGGTTGGGAACCGACCCAAGCGCATCATCCTACTTGATTGAGCACAACCTAAGACTTGTTGTGTATATTGCAAAGAAATTTGAAAATACAGGTATAGGCTTGGATGACCTAACCTCTATTGGCACTATTGGGCTTATAAAGGCAATAAGGTCATATAAAGCAGACAAAAATATTAAGCTGGCAACCTATGCCTCCCGTTGTATCGAAAATGAAATCCTTATGTACATTCGTAAATGCAGCAACAGAAGAGTAGAGGTTTCAATAGATGAGCCGTTGAATACGGACTGGGACGGTAATGAGCTTTTGCTATCCGATGTTTTAGGCACGGATGAGGATGAGGTGTACAGGGACTTGGAGATTAACGAGGACAGAAAAATAATTCAAGAAGCGGTAAAGAAGCTTTCCCGTAGAGAGCAAAAAATAATTAAGCTGCGCTTCGGTCTTGACGGGGGTGAGGAGTACACGCAAAAGGAGGTTGCTGATATGCTGAATATATCGCAGTCTTACATTTCAAGACTTGAAAAAAAGATAATGAAAAGGTTAAAAAAGGAAATAGAAACGAAAATTTGAAAATATTTTAAAAAAATGCTTGACTTTTATTTGTCCTTGTTGTATAATAAATCGAAAATTATTACTTTGATACAAAGAGGTGAAAACAATGAAAGCAGGACTTCATCCAGAATACAAAGAGGCTACCATAAAGTGTGCTTGCGGTAACACAGTAGCTACCAAGACAACAAAGGGCGATATTTCCGTTGAAATTTGTGCTAAGTGCCATCCTTTCTTCACAGGAAAGCAGAAGTTTGTTGATGCTGGCGGACGTGTTGACAAGTTTAAGAAGCGTCTTAACAACGTAAAATAATTGATTAAATTGGGTAAGAGGCTTGCTTTCTTACCCTTTTAATTTACCCTTTTTGAAAGGAGCGTGCATATGACAAAGACTATTTTAGTTGGAATATTTCCGCAAGGGGCAGAGGAAGAGTGCCTTCGTTCCTTGACGGAGCTGGAGCGTCTTGCAGATACTGCAGGGGCGGTGACCTTCGGTAAAATGACACAAATGAAAAATGTTCCCGATGCTGCCACCTGTATTGGCAGCGGCAAGCTTATGGAACTAAAGGAAGTTTGCCAAGCAAATGAAATTGATACCGTTATATTCGACTGTGAGTTAACTCCTGCGCAAATCAAGAACATTGAAAACGAGATAGAATGTGATGTTATTGACAGAAGTATGCTTATACTTGACATTTTTGCCTTGCACGCAACAAGCGCTGAGGGCAAGGTGCAGGTTGAGCTTGCGCAGTTAAAATATACAGCGCCAAGATTAATCGGTAAGGGCAAGGATATGTCAAGGCTTGGCGGTGGCATCGGCACAAGGGGTCCCGGTGAGAGCAAGCTTGAAATTGACAGAAGGAGGCTGGCATCAAGAATTTCTTTCCTTCAAAATGAGCTTTATGAGCTTGAAAAGAACAGGCAAACAATGCGTGCTTCCCGTGAGAGGAGCTCAATGCCGAAGGCATGTATTGTGGGATATACAAATGCAGGTAAATCAAGTCTTCTAAACTTGCTGACAGATGCGGGAATTTTGGCGCAGGACAAGCTGTTTGCTACCCTTGACCCAACAACAAGAAAATTTGATTTGCCAAGCGGAATATCTATGCTTGTAACTGATACAGTAGGCTTTATAAGAAAGCTACCGCACCATTTGGTTCACGCATTTAAGTCAACACTTGAGGAGGCGGTTTACTGTGACTTCTTAATAAATGTAATTGATGCCTCCGATGATGAGTGTATGGAGCATATGATGGTTACGGAAAGCATTTTGAATAGCTTAGGCGCGACCGATAAGCCGATACTATATGTGTTCAACAAAATTGACAAATGCACCCCCGAAAGGCAATATGATTTGCGCTTCTATAACGGCGGCAGGGGCAGGGTTGTTTCTATTTCCGTTAAGGAGGGTTATGGGTATGATGAGCTGATTTTACAGCTTGAGGCACTTTGCCGTTACGGAAAAACAAGAGAATATTTTATGTTCCCTTATTCGGAGCAAAGCCAGCTCAACGCCTTGTACAGAAATGCTGAGATTATCAGCACTGAATACACAGATGAGGGTACTCTTGTTTACGCTTGGGTTGACTCAAAGGCAAAGGGTATGTTTTCTAAGTTTTTGAGGTAAGGAGAGCATTTATGGCAGAGAAGAAGATTAAAAGACTTAAGTCGAGTGCTCAAATTGAATTTGTAGAGAAAAAATCCGTGTTTATCGGATTTTCTACAATTGTCAAAAATGAAGAAGAGGCGCAAGCAATCATAAAACAGAAAAAGAAGGAATATGCCGACGCAACCCACAATGTGTACGCATATATGATTGGAGATAATATTGCGCGGTACTCCGACGACAACGAGCCTCAAGGTACTGCGGGAATGCCTGTTTTGAATTCTATAAGAATGTCGGGCATAACAGATGTACTTGTAGTTGTTACAAGATATTTTGGCGGCATTTTGTTGGGCGCGGGTGGACTTGTGCGCGCATATTCGACTGCTGCTTCAATGGCAATAGAGGCAGGTGGAGAGGCTGTTTTTGAGCCCTTTTCCGTTTTCAAGATTGAATGCTCATATTCGGACTACGGCAAGCTTAGCACCGAGCTATCAGCTTGGAGCTGTATTATTGACAGCACTGAGTTTGGCGCAGAGGTTATAATTACCGTTGCAATTAAGCAAGAGGAGTCAGAGAAGTTTCGTGAAAGAATAAAAGACGTGTTTTGTGACCGTTTTACTCCAAAGCTTACTGAAAACCGCATTGATTCACTCTAAATAAATAAACTTTTACGCAAAAAAAGTATTTTTTACTTTTTTTGCGTATTTATATATAGAAATTTTTAAGGGGGATTCTATGACTGTTGCTGAATTATTTTGCGAAAGAGAAAACCAATATCTTTCCGAATTCGCGTTTCGCACCTCTCAAACAAGGGGTAGGGATAGGGAATGCGCAAAGTGTCCAAACCGTACAGAATTTCAGCGTGATAGGGACCGCATAATTCATTCAAAATCCTTCCGCCGATTAATGCATAAAACTCAGGTGTTCTTTTTTCCTGAGGATGAGCATTACCGCACTCGTATGACCCACACCTTGGAGGTCTCGCAAATTGCAAGAATTATTGCAAGAGCTTTGAGGTTGAATGAGGATTTATGCGAGGCTGTTGCCCTTGGGCACGATTTGGGGCATACCCCCTTTGGCCATTCCGGCGAAAAGGCGATGCAAAAATTTTATGATGAGAGCTTTGCCCATTATGAGCAGAGCATAAGGGTTGTTGAAAAGCTCGAAAACAACGGTGAGGGTCTTAACCTTACTTGGGAGGTTAAGGATGCTATTCTTAATCATTCGGGGAGTAATGAGGCATCCACCCTTGAGGGTAGAATAATTAAGCTTGCTGATAGAATTGCATACATAAACCACGATATTGATGATGCCGTAAGGGCTAATATCCTTTCTCTTGATGATATACCTAAGGAGCTTTTATCCACCTTGGGTAGAGGACACAGTGAAAGAATTAACAATATGGTTACCTCTATTATTCGTGAGAGCATGGACAAGCCGTATGTAAAAATGTCAAATGAGATTTCAGAGGCTACTATGGAGCTTCGAGCATTTTTGTTTACCAATGTTTATCATAATAAAATGGTTAAGTCAGAGGAAGACAAGGCAATTGAGATGCTGAGAATTCTTTTCGAATATTATGTTAAAAATCCAAAGGAAATGCCTGATATATATTATCGCCATACAGCCACAGAGCCTGTTGAAAGGTGCGTTTGCGACTTTTTGTCCAGCATGACAGACAGGTATGCGGTAGACCTTTTCAGAGGGCTGTATGTACCAAGTAATTGGAGGCGTAACCTATGAATTTAACACCGGAGATTATAGAAGAAATCAAATTCAGGAATAATATTGAAACAGTAGTTTCCTCTTATATCACACTGAAACGAGCCGGCTCAAACTTTAACGGCAGTTGTCCGTTCCACAGTGAAAAAACACCGTCCTTCACGGTTTTCCCATCAACCCAATCCTTCTATTGCTTTGGATGCGGTGCAGGCGGTGATGCTATCACCTTCATTATGCGAATGGAAAATTTGGATTATGTTTCCGCAGTTAGGCTTCTTGCCGAAAGAAGCGGTGTAAAGCTTCCTGAAAACGATCAAATGCCTAACGGCAAAAAAGAGATTGGCAGACAGCGTGTCCTTGAGATGAACAAGGCGGCTCTTGAGTTTTTTAAAAAGTCCTTGCTTGATGAAAATGTAGGCAAAATAGCAAGAGATTACCTAATTGGTAAAAGAAAGCTTTCAATGTCTGTAATTAATCATTTTCAGTTGGGATATGCTCCAAATAGCTTTGGCGCTTTGCACGATCATTTGAAAAAGCTTGGCTTTACTGATGAAGAAATGATTGTTGGTTTCCTTTGCGGAAAAAGCAACAAAACAGGCGCGGCATACGATTACTTTAGGAACAGGGTTATTTTCCCAATCATTGATGTTACAGGCAATGTTGTCGCCTTTGGCGGCAGAGTAATGGACGATTCCGTTCCAAAGTATCTTAACACATCTGACACTCCCGCATTTAAAAAGAGTAAAAACCTTTTTGCTTTGAATTTTGCAAAAAATCATTGCGAAAAAATGCTTATTTTGTGTGAAGGATATATGGATGTTATCGCTTTACACGCAGCGGGCTTTGAAAATGCTGTGGCTACTCTTGGTACTGCTATTACGGGTGAGCAATCTCGCATTTTTTCAAGGTATACAAAGAAAGTGGTTATTTCGTACGATAGCGACACCGCGGGTCAAACAGCCGCAGATAAGGCGTTCCGCCTTTTACAAGAGGTTGGGATTGATGTAAAAATACTTAAGGTTGACAATGCTAAGGACCCCGATGAGTTCATTAAAAAGTTTGGTGCGACAAAGTTTGCAGCCCTGCTTGATTCATCAAAATCTCGTTTTGAATTCCAATGTGACAAGGTATTTTCAAAGTACGATTTAAACAATATTAATGACAAAATTAAGGCATCTAAGGAGCTGTGTGCCTTTATTGCAGGCTATCCCTCAGAGGTAGAAAGAGAGTTGTATGTACGAAAGCTCGCGAAGCTTTTAGATATTTCACCTGATACTATTTCAAGGGATGTTAGCGCTTCAATTCGCCGTTCTGTTTCTAAGGAAAAGAAAAATGAAAGCACTAATTTGTATAGGGCTGCAAGCGGCATAGGGGATAGGGTCAACCCGGAGTCCTCCGCCAATGTTCGCGCCACGAAAACCGAGGAAGCAATATTGGGCTTAATGTTATTAAAGCCCGAGCATTTAAAGACCTGTGTGGACAAGCTTAGCGTAGATAGCTTTGTTACAGCCTTTAGCAAAAAGGTGTTTGAAAAAATATCTGCGATTTATAAGGAGCAGGGTAAATTTGATATAGGTTTTATTCAGGGTGATTTTTCACTCGATGAAATATCAAGAATAGCGAAAATGCAGTCGGATAGGGGTAGGCTCACCGCTAATGATGACAAAGTGCTAAGCGATTATATCGTTGCCTTGTCTGATGAGAAGCTAAAGAGCATTGATTCCGATTCGTTTGACAGTATTCTCGATGCAATTAAAAACAAGAAAAAATAAAAGTAGGGGTAAAAAATGGATTCAGAAAAGAATTTTGACATCAATGAGTTGATTGAAAAGGGTAACACCGATGCCAATTTGTCCAACGATGATGGATTAGACTCATTTGATAATTACGATTTTTCTGCTATGGATGAAGAAGAATTTTCCAAGTTAATGGAGAATTTTGAAAAAAGCGGAATGGTGAATGCTGACGGTACAGCATCCGACAAGTATGCAGAGCTTGAAAACGAAATTGAGCAGATGATGAGCTCTGAGGAAATTGAAAAGATGCAGGAGGGTCTTGCAATTGACGACCCTGTTCGTATGTATCTTAAGGAAATCGGTCAGGTGCCGCTTCTTGAGGCAGAGAAGGAGCATGAGCTTGCCGAAAAAATGATGAACGGCGATGAGCATGCTAAAAACATGATTGTACAAGCTAACCTTCGTTTGGTTGTAAGCATTGCCAAGAAGCATGTTGGCAAGGGTATGGCGTTCCTTGATTTGATACAGGAGGGTAACCTTGGTCTTATGAAGGCGGTTGATAAGTTTGACTACTCCAAGGGCTTTAAGTTCTCAACCTACGCAACATGGTGGATAAGACAGGCGATTACAAGAGCTATTGCTGACCAAGCAAGAACTGTTAGAATTCCTGTTCATATGGTTGAAACAATCCATAAGGTTTCAAGAGTTTCAAGAAATCTTTTGCAGGAGCTTGGCAGGGAGCCAACACCCGAAGAAATTGCTGAGGCAATCGGTATGACACCCGAAAAGGTGAGGGATACAATGAAATACGCCCTTGAGCCTGTTTCCTTGGAAACTCCAATCGGTGAAGAGGAGGATAGCCACTTGGGTGACTTTATCCCCGATGAGGATTCACCTGCTCCCTCCGATGCGGCATCTTACACATTGCTTAAAGAGCAGCTAAATGAGGTTCTTCACACGTTAACTCCAAGAGAGGAGCAGGTTTTAAAGCTCCGCTTTGGCTTGCTTGACGGCAAGACAAGAACACTTGAAGAGGTTGGTAAGGAATTTGACATTACCCGTGAAAGAATTCGTCAAATTGAGGCGAAGGCTTTGAGAAAGCTCCGCCACCCAAGCCGTTCAAAGAGACTTAGAGATTATTTAGACTAATTGTTAATACAATTGAAATTTTGTAAATTGTGTTCAAATACCTTGACAAAAGTTCGCATTTATTATAAAATATAAGTTGTATTAGTATTATGGAGGATTTTAGACTCATGAAGAAAAAATTGTTGTGTCTTTTCATAACGCTTGTGATGGTTTTACCATTGATACTTGCATCCTGCGGTGATGAGATGACACCTGAGGAAATCGCTAACGCCAACTTTAGAGAGGCTGATACTGCGCTAACCCTTTCACTTTGGTTGCCTGTTTCACCAACTGTTGACACTGACGGTGATGGTGTTAAAGATGCTATGGATAGCCGCTTTGATGATAGATTGGCTGCGGTTAATGAAGCGATTAATAACTTTTTACGCTCCAGTGTTTTGTCTACTGAGCTTAAGATAGTTGCTATCAATGAAAATGAGTACGAGGAAAAGCTTGCTGCTCGTTTTGCTGAGATTAAGGAGCTTGAAAAGTCAAAGGGTAAGGCTTATTTAACAGCTAACGATTATGTTAACCATGCGGTTAAGAATGAAAAAACCGGTGTTTACGAGCTTGCTTATCCACCTGTATTAGACACTCAGCTTGACATTTTTTATGTTGGCGGCTTTGATAACTATGTTACATATGTTAACGGCGGAGATGCGTATGCACTGAATGAGTTCTTCGGTGAAGGACAGGTATATTCAGGTATGCTAAAGAAAATCAGAAGCATTTTTATGGATGCTACTAAGATTGACGGTAAGTATTACGCTATTCCGAATAACCATGTATTTTCAGAGGGCGGTCAGTATGTTCTTGTAAACAAGGATTTGTTTGATGCAAATGCTGATTTTGCTTGGGATGAAGAGTTCGACCTGTTTTCCTTGCAGTCATATATTAAGGAAATTGGTAATAAAAAGTTAGAAAATGTGGTTCCTTTTGTTGGAACATTTGACGATATTCCGGGAGTTGTTTATCTGGATAAAGAAAATTTGATAGCAAGCTCTATTAAGGATTTTAAGGTTGATTCCAAGACAGGTAAGGTGACATATACACCATCCCTCTTAAATAAGCTTGATGAGTTCGAAACATATACTCTCTTTTATAAGGAGCTTTGCCACTATTCCTTTGCCGCTGAGAAGCTTGATGCAAACCAAGTTGCAGCAGTTCAAATGTACAACGGTAATCTTTTAGACATTGAGAACAAGGATGACTATTATATTATCGAAACATTGCCTCCATATGCAAGTATTGAAACTGTTTTCTCATCAATGTTTGCTATTAGCTCTCACTCAGCTAATTATGACAGAGCAATGCAGGTTTTATACCTTCTCCAAGACAATGTTGAATTCAGAACCTTACTTCAGTACGGTGTAGAGGGTGTGGACTATGATGTTACGCACGTAAACGGTGAAAAGGTTCTTATTCACAGAGATACCGGCTACACAATGAACCTTAAGTATACCGGCAACTGCTACCGTACATACCCGGATTACGGTGTTCCTATGAGCTATTGGAGCGATATAATTGATTACAACCTTGAGACAGAGCTTTATCCTTACTTGAAGCTCGAATTGATGTTTACTCTTGGCAACGTTCCTGCTAATAAGATCGATGAAATGAATATGTACATTGAGGATCTTGGTGATACTAATAAGAAAATCTACAATGCATTTGAGGGTATGTCCTATGAGTATTACAGAAATGTATTTGACGCTATCAGTTATTCCTCCAGAAAAATAGATGAAAATGTTCTTACTGCTACGGATAGCTTGAATTCCAAAAAAGCAGAATATGATGCTGCTGTCGCTGCTTTGAATGCTGCCACAAATGCTGCTGACCGTCTTGCTGCTCAGGAAGCTGTTGATGCGGCATTAGAAAATGTAAGAGTAGCTGAGGATGAGCTTGAGTATTGGAGTGGCTTGAAAGCAACTGTAGCTGAGTATCCGTCTCTCAGATCTTGGATTAATAATACCGTCAGAACGGATTTGTGCGACTTCTACAACGGTCTTTATGTTACTATAAAATAATAATGAATATTCGCTCTTGTTACCAAGGGCGAATTTTCAGTTATTTGCTTGAAATTTCCTTCATATACATAATATGAAAGGAGAAATATATGGACCAAACCTTAACCGAATTAACCGAAAAACAGGTGATCAACCTTTGTGATGGCAGGATTTTAGGCAACGTGGTGGATTTTAAAATTGATATATGCTGCGGCAGGCTTACCGCTATCGTTTTGCCGGGAGAAGGCGGAATTTTCGGATTTAAACGTTGCACCGACATCGTTATTCCTTGGGAAAAAATTTGCAAAATCGGCAAAGATACCATTATAGTTGACATTGGAATAGAGCATATTGATGAGTGCTGTAAGGGTAAGAAAAGTCGGAAATTTTTAGGATAATTGTAAACTTTTTGTGAACAGTGGTTTAGGGGTTGAAATCACTATAATCATATGTTATAATACACAGGCGTGCTTGAGAGGTACGCAAAATATAATACACACATATACACCGTGATGTACTGTTGGTGCCGTGCATCGGTGCATGGTTGCAGTGCCAGTGTATGTGGTGGGAAAAACCAAAGGAGGACATTAAAATGTCAGTTATCTCAATTAAGCAATTGCTTGAAGCAGGTGTTCACTTCGGACACCACACAAGAAGATGGAACCCTAAGATGGCAGAGTACATCTTCACAGAAAGAAACGGTATTTACATTATCGACCTTCAGAAGACTGCAAAGAAGTTTGAAGAGGCTTACATGTTCGCACGTGAGCTTTCTGCAAACGGTGGCAACATTCTTTTCGTTGGTACTAAGAAGCAGGCAACAGACGCTATCCGTGAGGAGGCACTCCGTTGCGGTATGTACTATGTAAATGTTCGTTGGCTCGGCGGTATGCTCACAAACTTTAAGACAATTAAAAAGAGCATTGCACGTCTTACACAGCTTAAGAAGATGCAGGAGGATGGCACATTCGACTTGCTTCCTAAGAAGGAAGTTGCCGGCTTAGCTAAGGAAATGGACAACCTTGAGAAGAACCTTGGCGGTATCAAGGATATGGAAACCCTTCCGGATGCAATCTTCATTGTTGACACAAAGAAGGAGCACAACGCAGTTCTCGAGGCAAAGAGACTTGGCATTCCTGTAATCGCAATTGTTGATACAAACTGTGACCCCGATGATGCAGATCTTATCATCCCTGGTAACGATGATGCTATCAGAGCAATTAAGCTTATCTCTGCTGCTATCGCTGATGCTGTTATCGAGGGCAAGCAGGGCGAAACACCTGTAGAAGAGACTGAGGCTGCTGAAGAAGCTGCTGCAGACGCTGAATAATTTAAAATCACGGAGGATACTAAAATGGCTGCTATTACCGCAAGCATGGTTAATGATTTAAGACAAAAGACCGGATGTGGCATGATGGAGTGCAAGAAGGCACTTACTGAGGCTAACGGTGATGTTGATGAGGCAATCAAGCTTCTTCGTGAGAAGGGTCTTGCTGTTGCTGCAAAGAAGGCAAGCAGAATTGCTGCTGAGGGCGTTGTTGATATCTTAGTTGCTGATGACAATAAGTCCGCTGCTATGATCGAGGTTAACGCTGAGACAGATTTCGTTGCTAAGAACCAAACATTCCTTGATTTTGTAAAGAACATTCTTAAGACAATCCTTGCTACCAGACCTGCTAATGTTGAGGAGCTTCTCACAAAGCAGTATGTTGATACTGATATGACGGTTGAAGCAAAGCTTAAGGACATGGTTTTCACAATCGGTGAGAATATGAACATCCGTCGCTTCATCATTGTTGACGGTGTTGTTGGCACTTACATTCACGGTAAGGGATCAACAGGCGTTATCGTTTCTTATGAGGCTGATGAAGCTGTTGTTAATGCTGATGGCTTTGCAGAGTTTGCAAAGAACATTGCACTTCAGGTTGCCGGCGCTCCATCTCCTGTTCTTTACTTGAACAAGGAGTCCGTTCCTGAAAAGGATATCGACGAAGAGAAGTCTATCATCTTGGCTCAGCTTGCTAACGATCCTAAGAACGCTAACAAGCCGGCACAGATTCTTGAAAAGATGGTTGCAGGTAAGCTTGGTAAGTTCTATGAAAAGAACTGCTTGCTTGAGCAGGAGTACGTTAAGGAAGACAAAATGTCTGTTTCTCAGTATGTTGAGAACACAGCTAAGGCACTTGGCGGCGCTATTAAGGTTACAGGCTACTATATGTTCGAGAAGGGCGAAGGCCTTGAAAAGAGAGAAGACGACTTTGCAGCTGAAATTGCAAAGATGGTTAAGGGCTAATACTTCAAAAATATGGACCGTTTTTACGGTCCATTTTTTTGTTTTTATGTTTACTTTTTGATAAAATTATTGTATTATGTATACAGTCAGTGCTTTGGAGGTAACATTTTGGATAATAAATATTGTAAAAATAAAATTTTTAATTCAAAAGCGTTTATTAGCTTAAAACCGTATTTATCATCCCTTTTTGTAGTTCTTTTGTTTTCATTTCCTCTTTTTGGTTTTGAGTATTCAACAGATACTTACCATTTTGCTTTAAGAAGCGGTTTAAGCGGCATTTACGGCGCGATGAAATATAATGGCAGACTTATAATTTACCTTGCTACGAAGGCTCTTGAAGCGATGTCAGTTAGCTTTGTCGGCTATTATTATATTTCTTACATAATGTCGATTGTGTTTTATACACTTGCGATTGCCACTGTATACAAAATGCTCCGCTGTCATATGGAAAAAAGAATTGCCTTTTTCCTTGCAATATTAACAATTTTAAACCCAATGGCATTTGAGCTTTTCTTGTTCATTGAAAAGGGCTTTTTCGCATTTGCAATATTTATGTCTGTTTTGGCGTGCCGTTATTTTTTATGCTTTCTTCAAGGTAAAAGATGGCATATCGTCTTTTCGTATTTGTTTGTAGCACTTAGCTGCTTCACTTATCAGCCGATGCCGGGCGCTTTTGTTGCACTTGTGCTTGTGTTTATTGTTAAGTATTCCAAAACAGTGAAAAATTTCATTATAAACACAGGATTAGGGGTAACGGTATACGGCTTTGCTACATTTATGAATTTCATAGTTATGAAGCTTTTCGGTATGTCGGGCAGGATGGGAAGCGGGCTGAATTTTGCAAACATATATAAGTATCTTACATTTGGACTAAATATTCCGTATTTGTTGCTTGTTTATGTTGGCATATTTGCGGTGCTTTTTGCAGTAGTTTTTATTTCAGCAAAAAAGAAAAGCGGCAAGGCATTTACAAAGGAAAGCGTTTTGATTTTTTGCCAGTATTCTTTTATAATGGTTGGAACTATACTAACAACAGCGGCACCAAGCATAGTAACAACTCCTGAAAATGTTTGGTTCACGCTAAGATATTCTTACCCAATAGGTATGCTTGTCGGCACTATTCCAATTTTATTTAACTTCAATTGTGAATATGAGGAAAAGGAAGCAGTTTTCTTTTTTGAAAAATCTATTCGCAAATCTTCGATTGTTATTCTATCTGTATTTTTGATTTTGATGGTTGTTTTTCATTCTTTTTTCTTTAGCAGGCATATTACCAACTCAAGGGATGAGGCAGACGCATTGAAAATTGGTGAAATTATTGAGAAATACGAAAAAAGAACAGGCATTGAGGTTAAGTACATTAGCCTTTACCGCGACAGTGATTGCTCAATTTATTTTGACGGGGTTGTTAGGCTTCCTAACTGCAATGTCCGCGCCATTACAACCGAATGGTGCAATATACCTCATATAAATCTGTTTAATGGCAGAAATTTTGTAAGGGTAAATAACAGCAATAAATATAAAAGCTATTTTGAGAGTAAAAATTGGGATGAAATTTCAGAGGAGCAGTTTATTTTTGAGGGTTCAACACTGCATTTAGGAATTTATTGAAATATTTTTTGTTACAAATCCAATTTTGCTATTTACAAATTAATAAAAATATAGTATTATATATATAAAGAATTTTGTGCTGAATAAGGAGCTTGTTTTGGATAATAAACCTGTTTACAAAAGAGTTTTGCTGAAGCTTTCCGGCGAAGCTATCAACGGCAAGGATGGCATATTAAATTTCGAGTATATTAAGGAAATTGCTTCCGTTATCAAAAAATGTATGGACAAGGGAGTTCAGTTTGGCATCATTGTTGGTGCAGGCAACATTTGGCGTGGTAGAAGCGGTGGTGAAATGGATAGGGTTAAGGCAGACCACATGGGTATGCTTGCTACTTGCATTAATGCAGTGGCGCTTCAGGAATCCTTTATCCGCTGCGGTATTGACGCAGTTGTTATGACTGCGGTTGAAATGAAGGCATTTGCAAAGCCTTTTGTTAGAGATGAGGCTATTGAGTGCTTAAATAGCGGTAAGGTTGTCATTTTCGGTTGCGGTCTTGGAATTCCGTTTGTATCAACTGATACGGCCGCTGTTGTCCGTGCTGCTGAAATCGGTGCTGATATTGTATTAATGGCTAAGAACATTGATGCAATTTATACAGCTGACCCAAGGAAGGACAAGAACGCAGTTAAGCTAACCGATATTACATATAAGGAGATATTGGCAAGGGGCTTGCAGGCTATGGACTCAACCGCCACCTCCTTTGCAATGGATAATAGCATTGCAATTCACGTCTTTGGTCTTGACAATTGCGAGAACATTTATAAAGTAATAATGGGTGCCGAGATGGGTACCATAGTAAAAGGAGAATAATTATGAAACTCGACACTAAGGAATTTGAAGTAAAAATGAAAAAGTCCATTGACTCATATATTTATGAGCTTGATGGCGTAAGAGCCGGAAGGGCTAACCCCAACGTTCTTTCAAGAATCAACGTTGACTACTATGGTTCACCAACACCTATTAACCAAATCGGATCTGTTTCCGTGCCTGATGCAAGAACTATCGTTATTCAGCCATGGGATACAACCACCCTTAAGGGTATCGAAAAGGCTATTTTGGCATCTGACATCGGCATTACACCCGCTAACGACGGTAAGGTTATCCGTCTTGTTTTCCCACAGCTTACTGAGGACCGCAGAAAAGAGCTTAAGAAGCAGGTTTCTAAGCTTGGCGAGGATGCTAAGGTTGCTATCCGTAACATCAGACGTGATGCTATGGATAAGTCCAAGGATATGAAGAAAAACTCTGAAATGACCGAGGATGAGCAGAAAATTTCTGACAAGAATGTACAGGATTTGACAGATAAGTACATTAAGGAAATTGACAGTATTACTGCCGCTAAAGAAAAGGAAATAATGGAAATTTAATTGTTAAATATGAACTAATGGGTTGCCATATATAATTTTATTGGCAACCCTTATTCAACTATTTAAGAGGTACGAATGTTTTTTAGTAAAAATAAGGACTTTAAGGTTGATGACCGCCTAAAGCATATTGCATTCATTATGGATGGCAACGGCAGATGGGCAAAGGCGCGATCATTGCCAAGGAATGTAGGACACAAGTACGGTGCTAAGGCATTTGAAAACACTGTTAAAAATTGTCACGAAATAGGCATTAAGATTGTAACCGTTTATGCCTTTTCTACAGAGAATTGGTCAAGACCCGAAAAAGAGGTTAAGGCAATTATGGAGCTCTTGGATGATTACATTGAAAGGGCGCACGAGCAGAAGGATATACGGTATGTTTTCATTGGTGATAAATCTGTTTTATCTGTTGACCTTAGGGAAAAAATGATTAAACTTGAGGAATCTACCAAGAATTATGATAATATTCTTAACATTGCATTTAATTACGGTGGCAGAGCAGAGATAGTTTCCGCTTGCAATGCTTTGATTAGCGAGGGTAAAATCGCTATAACCGAGGATGATATTTCAAGCCATTTGTTCACAAGCCATTGCATTGATCCTGACCTAATCGTGAGAACCGCAAATGAGGAGAGGATTTCTAACTTCCTTTTGTGGCAATGCGCATATTCCGAGTTTTATTTTACTGAGGTACTTTGGCCTGATTTTGACAAAAAGGAGTTAATTAAAGCTGTTAAAAGCTTCTACAAGAGAAAGAGAAGATATGGCGGCTTGATTAAAGGAGAGGAATAATATGTTAGTTAGAATAATTACGGGTTTAATTGCAATAGGCTTGTTTGTGCCTGTTTGTATTTTTTCATATACCGTTGCATTTCCGATTGTTATCGGTTTACTTTGTTTAATCGGCGTTTATGAAATGGCAAAGTGCTTAGGCTTTGATAAAAAGTACTTAATAACTGTGCCGATGTATATAATTGCAGTCGGCTTACCTATTTTTAGGTACTATATCAGCTACATATTTAACGGTGGACCCAACTCATCATTTTTGGCTTGCACGGCAATATTACTGTTCGGTATGCTAATTTACATTCTTGCATATGTTATGCTTAAAAAGAATACCGTTAAGCTTTCCGAAATTCTTACATTCTATGCAATGTTTGTATATATTGTTGGTTGCTTCTCATCTATGGTTCTTATTAGATATTCAGGCAACGGAAAATATATGTATTTGCTTGCCTTCCTTGGCGCGTGGGTTTGTGATACCTTTGCTTATTTCGTTGGCAAGTTCTTTGGAAAGCATAAGCTTATTCCAGAAATTAGTCCTAAAAAAACAATTGAAGGCTCAATTGGCGGCATAGTATTTACTGTTGGCGCATTTGCGCTTTATGCTTTGATTGTTAACAGCATATTTGCGGATGCTAACCTAAGCTATCTAAAGCTTTGCATATTCGGCTTTGTTCTTTCCATCGTTTCACAGGTTGGCGACCTAATTGCTTCCAGTGTTAAAAGACAGAACGATTTGAAGGATTACGGTAATCTTTTCCCCGGTCACGGCGGAGTTTTAGATAGATTCGACAGTGTTATGCTAACTGCACCAACACTATATGTACTTAATGTAATCCTAAATTTCTTTTAATTTAGCGGAGATAAAATGAAGGATAATAAAATGTCTATTGCAATTCTTGGCTCTACCGGCTCCGTTGGAAAGCAAAGTGTTGAAATTGCGAAATTTCACGGATATAGTGTTGATTTGCTAACAGCTTCATCCTCTGTTAATGAAATGGAGCATCAGGCAAGGGAGCTTATGCCCCGTGTGTGCGTTATGACAAATGAGGCTGCTGCAAATGAGCTTAAATGTCGTTTATCTGACACGGATATTAAGGTGTACGGTGGAGAAAAAAGCGCAATTTCAGCAATAGAGGAGAGCTGTGCTAAAACGGCGGTTAACGCAGTTAGCGGATTTGCAGGGCTCTCTCCTGCCATTGCCTGCGCCAAAAGCGGAAAGCGAATTGCTATGTCAAACAAAGAGGCAATAGTTACCGCATATAAATTTTTGAAAAATGAAATCGAAAAGAACGGTGCAGAGCTAATTCCCGTTGACAGCGAGCATAGCGCCATTTTTCAATGCTTGCAGGGCAGGCAGGGTAATGATATTAAACGCATAATTTTGACATCCTCCGGAGGTCCGTTTAAGGGCAAGAAAAGGGAAGAGCTTAAAAACATTACTGTTGATGACGCCTTGGCGCATCCAACTTGGAAAATGGGCGCAAAAATTACCGTTGACAGCGCATCACTTATGAATAAGGGATTTGAGGTTATCGAGGCGGTTCGGCTATTTAATGTTGAGCCGAGCCAAGTAAAGGTTGTTGTTCATCCACAAAGCATTATGCACTCTGCGGTGGAGTATAATGATAACAGTGTGATAGCTCAAATGGGCGCGCCTGATATGCGCACCTGTATTCAGTACGCAATTACTTATCCTAACCGTACAACCTCCCTTGCGAAGCCTCTTGATTTTGCTGCCCTTAGGCAGTTAACCTTTGATGACCCGGATATGGATGCCTTTTCCTTGCTGGGATTAGCCTATTATGCAATCATCGAGGATGGCGTAATTCCTGCGGTGCTTAATGCTGCTGATGAGGTTGCGGTTAAGTATTTCTTAGAAAGAAAAATCGGTTTTGTTGATGTTTTTGAAATTGTTTCTAAAACTGTTAGAGAATACAAAAACATTAAAAATCCTTCACTTGAGGATATAATTAATGCTGACAGAGAAGCAAGAAAAATTACCCTTGAGCATATAAATAAAATGTGATATTTTATTTACAGAGGAACGAATGATAGTTTTATATATTTTTATTGCAATTTTAGTTTTCGGCTTTTTGATTTTGGTTCACGAGCTTGGACACTTTCTGTTTGCTAAGCTTTTTAAGGTAACAATTAATGAGTTTTCCATTGGAATGGGTCCTAAGCTTTTTTCCAAAAAGGGCAAGGACGGTGTTGACTATTCCTTAAGGCTGCTTCCAATTGGCGGTTTCGTTGCCATGGTTGGCGAGGATGAGGAAAGTGACGACCCAAACGCATTTAATAAAAAGCCCGCGTGGCAAAGATTTATCATTGTCGCTGCAGGCGCGATTACCAACCTGCTTGTTGGCATTATTATAATGACAATTCTAACTATTTTTACCCCTCGCTTTGGTGGCACTACCGTTGCTGAGTTTTTGCCAAATTCTCTAAGTAACCAAAGCGGGCTTATGAAGGGTGATGAAATAATTGAAATTGACGGCTATAATGTCCATACCGCCAGTGACCTGAGCTATGAAATAATGAGAAACGGTTATAAGCCTGTGCAGGTTACTGTAATACGAAACGGAAACGAAATAACATTAGACGGTGTTAAGTTTCCGCATATGAGTGCTGAGGGAATTGCCTTTGGTGCTATGGACTTTAAAATCTACGAGGACCCCAAAAGCTTTGGTGTTGTTTGCAAGAACGCCTTTTATTCCTGCACCTCTACTGTGAAAATGATATGGGACTCCTTGTTTGACCTAATTACAGGCAGATACGGAATTGAAGCGGTTTCAGGTCCAATTGGTGTAACGGGAGCTATAACGGATGCGGCAAAAACAAGCGCATATTCCTTGTTTTACTTGGTTGTTGTTATTTCAATGAATTTGGGCATTTTTAACCTTTTGCCAATCCCCGCACTTGATGGCGGAACACTGTTGTTTACTTTAATTGAGATGATTTTTAAAAAGAAATTACCGCAAAAGGTAGAGGTTGCTATAAAATTTACAGGCTTTGCACTGCTTATGCTGCTGGTACTTGTTGTATCTGTAATTGACATATTTGGGCTATTTAGCTAAGGTGAAAAATGAAGTATAATGATATAAGACGCACATCAAGGTGCATTAAAATAAAGGACAAAGCAATCGGTGGGGACTGTGATGTTTTAATTCAGTCAATGACCAACACTGATACCTTAGATTATGTTTCTACAATTGAACAAATAAAGGCGCTTGAAAATGCGGGGTGCGATATTGTAAGGATAACTGTCCCCACCGTTGAAAGCGCCAAGACAATTTGTGAAATTAAAAATGCGGGAATTCTAATTCCTGTGGTTGCTGACATACACTTTGATTACCGTGTTGCCCTTGAATGTGTCCGTTACGGTGTTGACAAAATTAGAATTAACCCGGGAAATATCGGTGAAGATTGGAAGGTAAGAGAGGTGACTGAGGCGTGCAAGGCTTCGGGAATACCCATAAGAATTGGGGTTAATGGCGGCTCCCTGGAGAAGCATATACTTGAAAAATATGGCTCTCCCACGCCTGAGGCTCTTGCCGAAAGCGCATTTTATCATGTTAATTTACTTGAAAAAATGGGCTTTTACGATACTGTAATATCTGTGAAGTCCTCAAATGTTCGCAATATGATAGAGGCCAACAGAATTATTGCCAAAAGCTGTGACTATCCAATACATTTGGGAGTTACCGAGGCAGGGGATTCTTATAGCGGTCTTGTTAAAAGCTGTGCAGGTATCGGCTCACTTTTGTGTGACGGTATCGGTGATACAATTCGTGTATCCTTAACCGCTGACCCTGTGGAGGAGATAAGGGCTGGCAAGGAGCTTTTATCCTCATTGGGCTTTTATAGCAAGGGTGCAATTCAAGTAGTTTCTTGCCCTACCTGCGGCAGAACAAAAATTAATTTAATTGAGCTTAATACTAAGTTCAAAAAAGCAATTGAAGGCTTAAATACAAACGGCAAGGATATTAAGGTTGCCTTAATGGGCTGCGTTGTGAACGGTCCCGGCGAAGCCAAGGAATGCGATGTTGGAATTGCAGGAGGTAAGGGCGAGGCTGTTTTGTTTAAGCACGGTGAAATTGTTGGAAAAATCGACGAAAACGATGTAATTGAAGCATTGATAAAGGAAATAAAAAATATTATTGCGGAAAAATAAGGAGTAAAAATGAATTTACTTGAAAGGTTTCCCAAATATACAGCCTCTGATGAGCTTTTTGTTTATATGAATGCAGAGGTTGACAAGCTTAGAATAGACAAGGAACAAAGAATGATGGAAGTGGAAATTATCTCTTCCATCATTATTCCTAAAGTGAAGCTATATCAGCTTGAAGCGGAAATAAAAAAGGCGTACAGCCTAAATTATTTTAGAATATGTCCAAAGTACTCGCCTAAGCTATTTACCAGCGATTATCTTGATGAGTTAATTATAGAGTCATATAGACGCGGCATAGTAAGTAAAGGCTTTTTTGAAGACTACAGTACTTCATTCAGCTTGGAAAAAATAGTTTTAAAGGTGCCGTTTATTCAAGGCGGCATTGATTTGCTTTCCGACGGAAAAACAGGTGAGGTAATTTCAAAGATAATATTTGATGAGTTTGGTCTTAGCATACCTGTATCCATCGAACAGAGAGAGGATTACCGTAAAAACCAAGAGTTTTTTGAAAGCGAAAAAATTAACATATTAAAAAGGGCGTTAGAGGAGCAAAAGCGGGCGCAGATGGCTTCAGCAAAGAAGGAAGCGCAGGCGCAAGACTCCGCGCAAAAAATCCAGTCTGAATTCAAAAGGGCAAATTCCTTCTTTACAAACGATGTAACCGTTGTGCAAGAAGGGGATTTTATAAGGTGCGGAAATACAACCTTTGATATATCCAATAAGGAATATGTTGTTGGTGGAGAGTTTGAAATTCAAAACATTGTTCCAATCCGTAATTTGGATGTGGGCATGCACGGCGTTTGCATTTTGGGCACAGTATTTGATGTGGCTGAAAGGCAGGTCAACCGCGGCTCAACCACCCTTTTAAATATTGCGATTACCGATAACGACTCTTCCATTTTTATTAAGATTTCTGTCCCTACCTCTAAAAAGGACGAGGAGATGTCCTATTTTAAAAAGGGATGCTCCTATGCCATCCGCGGCGCAATTAAGAAGAATGAATATGACGGAGAGCCATATGTTTCTTATCTTGATGTTTATAAAATCGGTGTAAAAACCCGTACCGACACGGCGGAAGAAAAAAGAGTAGAGCTTCATTTACATACAGTTATGTCTGCCCTTGATGCCACAATTGACCCCGGAAGGCTTGTTGATACCATTAAGGAATGGGGACACAAGGCAGTTGCAATAACTGATCACGGTAATGTGCAGGGCTATCCGCCTGTTATGGTTGCCGCTGAGAAAAAGGGTGTAAACATTATTTACGGTATGGAGGCGTACTTTGTAAATGATACAGCAGCTGATACCTCAAGGGTTATTTTTGGACCTAAGGGTGCTATTAAGCACTGTTCATTTAAGGACGAATATTGCGTTTTCGATATAGAAACCACAGGTCTTTCCTTGGCGGAGGACAAAATTACCGAAATAGGCGCGGTAATTATTAAGGATGGAGATATTATTAAAAGATATAACTCCTTGGTTAATCCGCAAAAGCCAATTCCAAAGGAAATTGTTGAGCTTACAGGCATTACCGATGAAATGGTTGAAAACGAAAGAACAATTGATGTTGTTTTACCTGAATTTTTAAATTTTGTCGGGGACAGGGTTTTAGTTGCCCATAATGCTCGCTTTGATACAGGATTTATAAGGAAAATGTGTGAGCAGCAGGGAATTGCGTTTAACTACACATATATTGACACAGTTGCCCTTTCACGCTTTGTAAACCCTGAGCTTAAAAGACATAAGCTAAACATAATTGCAGAGCATTATAAGCTTGGCGATTTTAACCACCACAGAGCCTGTGATGATGCAGAGATGCTTGGTTTAATCCTTATGCGTATGTTTGAAAAGCTTTCTAATGAGGATATTAAATCAACGGACAAGCTTGTTCAAGCTATGAATATAAAAAAGGACCCAAGAGACCTTGAGTACTATCACCAAATTTTGCTTGTTAAAAATCCCGTTGGCTTAAAGAACCTATATAAGCTTGTTTCCAAGGGATTTTTGGACTATTATAAGAAATTTCCACGCGTACCTAAGTCTCTCCTTGTCGAGCATAGAGAAGGCTTAATTATCGGCTCCGCCTGTGAGGCAGGAGAGCTTTTCAAGGCTATTGTTGACCACAGAAGCGATGAGGAGCTTGAGGAAATTGCAAATTTCTATGATTATTTGGAGATCCAGCCGATTTGCAACAATATGTTCTTAATTGATGAGGGTAAGGCATCTTCAATTCAAGAGCTGCAGGACTTTAACAGAAAGGTTGTTGAGCTTGGTGAAAAGCTTGGCAAGCCTGTTGTTGCCACCTGTGATGCCCATGTTATGACAAAGGAAGAGGAAATCGGTAGAAAAATTCTTGTTTCAAACAAGTTCAAGGATGGCGACAGGGATATCGGTCTTTTCCTGCGCACAACCGAGGAAATGCTTAAGGAATTTGATTACCTTGGTGAAGAGAAGGCGTATGAGGTTGTTGTAAAAAATACAAACCTTATTGCCGATATGATTGACTATGAGGCTATTCGTCCATTCCCAAAGGGTACGTTTACCCCTAATATGGAGGGCGCCGAGGAAAAGCTGCAGCAGATGTGCTGGGATAGAGCCAAAAGCATGTACGAGTACAATGGTGAAATTCCTACAATTGTTTCTGAGAGACTTGAAAAGGAGCTTACATCCATTATAAAGCACGGCTTTGCGGTTCTTTATGTTATTGCGCAAATGCTTGTTTCTTACAGCGAAAGCCTTGGATATTTAGTTGGCTCCCGTGGCTCCGTTGGCTCCTCCTTTGTTGCCACTATGGGTGGTATTTCCGAGGTTAACCCACTTCAGCCCCATTATAGGTGTCCCAAGTGCCGTTACAGCGAGTTTATAACAGACGGTAGTGTGGGCTCAGGCTTTGACCTTCCGTCTAAAAATTGCCCTCACTGCGGCGTTAAAATGGTGCAGGACGGTCACGATATCCCTTTTGAAACCTTCCTTGGCTTCTATGGTGATAAATCGCCTGATATTGACCTGAACTTTTCGGGTGATGTACAGGGCAGAGTTCATAAATACACTGAAGAATTGTTCGGCACCGAAAACGTTTTCCGTGCAGGCACCATTGGCGGCATTGCCGACAAAACTGCGGTTGGTTATGTGCTTAAATACAGAGATGAGCATCAGCTAAATGTAAACCAGGCGGAAATTCAGCGTCTTGCCGCAATGTGTACAGGTGTTAAAAGGACTACGGGTCAGCACCCGGGTGGCATAGTTGTTGTACCGAAGGAGTATGAAATTTACGATTTCTGTCCTGTTCAACACCCTGCTGATGATATAAAATCTGACATTGTAACTACACACTTTACATTTGAGTACTTGCACGACACGCTTTTAAAGCTTGACGAGCTCGGACATGATATGCCGACCAAGTATAAAATGCTTGAAACCTACACAAATACCTCGGTTTTGGATGTTCCTATGAATGATCCCGAGGTTTATGAGCTGTTTCTGTCCACAAAGCCACTTGGCTCAGAGGATTTGCTAAAGGACTTGAACTGTCAAGTTGGTACATACGGCTTGCCCGAATTTGGCACGAAATTCGTTCAACAGATGCTTGTAGATGCAAAGCCAAAGAACTTTTCTGACCTATTGCAAATTTCCGGCCTTTCCCACGGTACTGACGTATGGTTAGGTAACGCGCAAGACCTAATTAAGGCAGGAACCTGTACAATTTCAGAGGTTGTTGGTACCCGTGACAGTATTATGGTCTATCTAATCTATAACGGACTTGAAAAGGGTACTGCATTCAAAATAATGGAGGATGTTCGTAAGGGTAAGGGATTAAAGCCCGAATATGAACAGGCAATGATCGAAAAGAACATTCCGTCCTGGTATATGGATTCCTGTAAAAAGATTAAATACATGTTCCCAAAGGCCCACGCGGCGGCATATGTTATTTCTGCTATCCGTCTTGGCTGGTACAAGGTACACAGACCTCTTGAATTCTATGCGGCTTACCTAAGCGTTGCTCCCGGTGGCTTTGAGTCCACAATGGTTGAAAACGGTAAGCGTGGAATTCTTAGCAGAATTGAAGAGGTTGAGAAAAAGGGTAATGATGCAACACAAAAGGAGAAGGAAACCATTGTTGCCCTTCAAATTGCTTATGAGTGCTTGGCAAGAGGTATTGAATTTTTGCCTGTTGACCTAATGAAATCGGACTCTTTTAAATTCTTACCTGAGGACGGTAAAATAAGGCTTCCGTTTTCCTCCATTGAGGGTATAGGCGAAAATGCAGCTATAAAAATTAAGGAAGCCAGCGACAGCAATGAGATTACCTCTGTTGAGGCTTTTCAGCAAAAAACTATGCTTTCTAAGTCTGTAATTGAGGTTTTGGAGCGTAACCATGTTTTTGATAATATTTCAAAAACGGATCAAATTTCAATATTTGATATTTAAACAGTAAAAACCGCATCGTTTCGATGCGGTTTTTAAATTAAGTATTCAAGATTTTTAATTGCGGCATACTTTAATGCCTCAAAGGATTCAAAATATAACTCACCGTTAAAGGTTAGTATCTCATGAAAATTTATTGCCTTGCAAAGCTCCTCCTTGCTTAAGCTTGACAGATGAATATGGGAATAAAGAGACATAATGCATTGTCCGTTGAAAACAAACAGCTTTGTTAAGCTATCGTTAGACATTGATTTGGCGATTAATTCCTCTTTAGTCGTCAAAATTACGTCATCTGTAAGCACAAACTCACCTTTTTCAGCCCCTAAAAGGTATATTGCCATGCAAAACTCCTTGTCATCCCTTTCCCGTGCTTTTTTCAGCACATATGTATCAAGCACATCCTGGCAGGTGCGGTTTTCATAATTTAAAGGAAAGTCGTATCTTTCAATAGCTTTACCCTCGGTTGTTATTGCAATAGCAGAGAAAAACTCCTTTTGCTTTTCAATGAAAATAGAGAAATATTTGTGTGAGGGCTTATAAATAAACCTGCGCCTTCCAACCATATTGCGCCTTGGCTTGCTGATATCTATAATGTTTCTTGCCTCAAGCTCCCTTGCAAGCTCACTGATTGTTAACCTGCTAATGCCCCTTTCCTTTGAAATTGCATCAATTGTGTTAGCGCCGGAAACAATAGACTGATATATCATTAGTGAATTTTTTCGCTTCATATCCAGCAAATTCATTTTTCTCACCACCTTACGAAAATTATATAAAAATATTACTGAAAAGTCAACAATTTTTCGATTATAACTTGAAATACAGAGCTTATTAGTGTATAATTATCAAAAATAGCCCTTAAGGAGCGAAATTATGATTAATAAGATTATAGAAATTATATCAGAGCGCACAGATATTCCTGTAACTGCTATAAGTGCTGAAACAAATTTGCTTGAGCTTGATATTGATTCCCTTGATATTATCAATATAGTTATGGATGTTGAGTACAGCTTCAATGTAAAGTTTTATGATGATGAAATAATTGAGCTTCGCACTCCGACTGACATAGAACAAACAATTATTAAACGATATAGCGAAAACAAATAATTTTTTCAAAAATTTTTTGTTTAAAAATCGTACACTCCCACCGCCGTTTTTGAAAACGGCGGTTTTTCGTTGAAATTTTTTGTCAAATACTGTTGACAAACAAATTAGACAAGTGTATAATATAAAAGCGTCACAAAAAAGAAAGGGAAAAAGACATGGACAATATAAGAAAGTTGCCGGAAGCGGAGTTCGATGTGATGGTCGCACTTTGGGATTGCAAGGTCTCACCGGTTAATACGGCTTATCTTATGGAAAATGTCGGAAAGCACAAGGGTTGGAAGGCTCCAACTTTAATTTCCTTTCTTTCAAGGCTCGAGGAGAAGGGCTTTATACATTCTGAAAAGAAGGGGAAAGAAAGACAGTATTATGCTGATGCGGTAAAAGAAGAATACATAAAAACAGTTACTATTGATTTTATCGAAAGGTATCACTGCGGATCCTTGGTTAAGATGGTCGATATTATCTGTGCTGAAAAAGGAGATTCTTCAGACCAACTTGATGAGATGAAAAAGTGGATTCAGCAACAATATTGATGTGCTCCGATGTGTATGGTTTACTTCGGCGGAAGATATTAGGGGTATTTTCCGTCGAAAATTAAATCACAAAAAATTAAGACCTTTGTTAAGGTCTTTTTTTGTTTTTCTATTTATTTTTTTATTTTAATGTGGTATAATATATAAAATTATTATGCGGAGGTCAAAAATGTTTAAATTTTTTTCAAAGCTGGCAGGCGGAATAAACGGTATCAAGCGTGGTAAGACCTCTGCTGTTATTTTGTGTGCAGGTGCTTCAACAAGGTTTTCCTCGGATGAAAGCAAGCAGCTTGCAATGGTTAATGATGTTCCTGTTATAATTCGTACCATTACCGCATTTGAAAGATGTGATTCTATTGGCGAAATAGTGTTGGTTGTTCGCAAAGAGGATGTTGACGATTATAAAGATCTTGTTTGCAAGCACGGAATTAAAAAGGTTCGTAGCATAGTTGTTGGCGGTGAGACAAGGCAAAGCTCTGCTTTGCGCGGATATAAGCATATTTCTGAAAAGTCAAAGTATGTTGCTATTCATGACGGTGCAAGGTGCTTGGTAACTCCTGAGATAATTGAAACCGTTATTAAAGAGGCAGATAAACACAAGGCTGCAACAGCCGCAACAAAAGTAACTGATACGGTTAAATTGGCTGATAATAACGGCTTTATTTCGAAAACCGTTGATAGAAATTTTATCTGGAATGTGCAAACTCCTCAGGTATTTGAGGTTAAAATGTACAAGGTTTGTGCCTATAATGCGAAGGAAAACGGAATTGAAGCAACAGATGACTGTATGTTAGCTGAAAGGGCAGGATTTAAGGTTAAACTTGTTGAAACCGGCAAGGATAATATTAAAATTACTGTAAAAGACGATATTAAGCTGGCAGAGCACATTTTAAAGTCAAGAGGTGACGAGTAATGAGAATTGGTCACGGCTATGATGTTCACCGCTTTTGCGAAGGTGAATATGTAACTATCGGCGGAGTTCAAATTCCTTTTAATAAAGGCTTACTCGCCCATTCCGACGGTGATGTCCTTGCCCACGCAATTGCCGACTCTTTGCTAGGCGCAGCAGGGCAAAGGGATATTGGATATTTTTTTCCTGATACAGATGAAAAATTCAAAAATGCTAACAGTATGAACCTGCTTTCAGAAGTAAAAAGAATAATTAATTCCTGTGGCTATGAAATAGAGAATATTGATTCAACAATTGTAGCGCAAGCACCGAAAATGGCAAATCACATACTATTTATGAGAGAAAGAATTGCTTTAGCGCTTGGTATTTGCGTTGATTGTGTAAATGTTAAGGCAACAACAGAGGAAAGACTTGGTTTTACAGGTAGGGGTGAGGGCATTAGCGCCCACAGCGTTTGCCTATTAAAGAACAAGGCGTAAGCATCTTACTCGCACTTCTTATTTATTTGTATTCCATCTTACGCCCCATTCTTGTATCTTTCAATAATATATTTTATGAAATAGCGCAAAAAATGACACATACTAACGAAATTAGACAATGAGGTATATATGAAAACATTAGCTCCTTCAATTCTTGCGGCAGATTTATTAAATTTGGGCGCTGAAATCAAAAAAATAGAGGATTCAGGCTCGAAATATGTCCATTTTGATGTAATGGACGGTGTTTTTGTACCAAATATTAGCTTTGGTATGCCTGTTTTATCCGCTGTTAGAAGTTGTACGGATTTAACGCTTGATGTTCATCTTATGATTGTAAAGCCCAACAAATATTTCAAGGAGCTTATAAGCCTAGGTGCAGATATGCTAACCTTTCACTTAGAGGCGCTTGAGCATAATGAAATTATTGAAGCGTGTGAATTCATACATAAAGAGGGCAAGCGTGTTGGCATTTCCATAAAACCGAACACTCCGGCAGAGGCAGTTTTCCCATATTTGGATATGGTTGATATGGTTTTGGTAATGACAGTTGAGCCCGGCTTTGGCGGACAGAAATTTATGACGCAAATGATGGAAAAGGTTAAGGCAATCAGAGCGAAAAACGCAACCGTTGATATCCAGGTTGACGGTGGAATAAACAATGAGACCATTAAGGTGGCAAACGAGGCGGGCGCTAATATTTTTGTGCTTGGTACAGGCTTTTTTAAGGCTCCCTCAACGCCAACAATTGAGGCACTATTGAATGAAAAGTAAGGTAATTATTATATCCGTTTCGTGGCTTTTGGTTCTTTTAACAATGGTGATTATTTTCAATTTTTCATCCGAAAATGCGATAAAATCTACCGAAACAAGCGGCGGGGTTGTAGTTCAAGTATTGGATGTTGTTATGGATAAGGAGGATATTACCCCTCCTGTTGTACAAAAGTATCAATTTCCTGTAAGGAAGGTTGCTCATTTTACAATTTATATGCTTCTTGGCTTTTGTATGATAAGCGCATTTGATAAAAGCTTTAAGTTAAAGATTTGGCTTAACGGCATACTTTCCTTGGTTGCATCATCGCTTTATGCGGTTTCTGATGAGATACACCAAAATTTTTCCGCCGGCAGAGGTCCGCAGGTAACAGATGTGTTGATTGATGCGGCAGGGGCACTTGCGGGAATACTTTTGTATTTTGCATTTCTATTTGTCTATAAAAGGCTAAAAAATAAAATCAGAAAGAAGTAGGCTCATGATATAATCCCCTTAGAGTAGACACTTGAAAAAACAAAAAGTTTTTCAAGACTACACTAAGGGGGTTGTTTTTATGTCTAAAAATGGTAAGAAATACAAGAAGTATAGTAAAGAATTGCTACACGAAGCTGCTAAAGAC
>JAFTMJ010000041.1 GCA_017452475.1 Clostridia bacterium
AATCTACAAGGAGACGTTACCGATATTTACGATTCCACAGGCGCCTGCGTTGCATCCTATACCTATAACGCATGGGGCGAGCATACAGTTACCAATTATACAACCGCTAATATTGGCAACATTAACCCATTCCGTTACAGAGGATATTACTTTGATACTGAAACAGGCTTCTACTACTTAAACGCAAGATACTATGACCCACAGATTAAGAGATTTATCAATGCGGATCATATAAATTACCTTGGTGCAGGAAGTGCCTTAAAATCATATAATCTATATGCTTATTGTGAGAATAATCCTGTGTCTTTTTTGGATACCGAAGGAACCTTTTTATGTGCTGCAATAGGAGCTTTAGTTGGAGGTTTGTTTGGCGCTGTGACAGCGCTTGTTGAAGGAAAGGAAGGGCGTGAAGTTTGGGCAAGCGTTGCCGATGGAGCAATAGCGGGCGCTACTGCTGGATTAGCATCAGATATCATTATTGTAACAGGGGGCTCTGCTGCTGTAGTGATTGGTGTGTACGCTTTCGCTGGCGCTGCAGGATCGTATACAGGAACATTAGTAGAACATGCAATTAATGGGAATGATGTATGGTCAACAGAGGTTCAAATAGAAGCAGTTATTAATGCCGCATGGGGAGGAATATTTGGAGCTCTTGGTGGAGTTATGACTGGTAGAGTTTCTTCTATAATGGACAATGCTATTAAGAGTGCCGGAACCAAAAGACTGGCTAAAGGAGTTACTGCGAGCTATGCTACTGTAAAAGCATTGAAAAAAGAGTTGAGAAATATAGGCTCGTCATTTGTAGAGGAGTTCCTTAGTAATTTCAACCCTTGGTTTACGCAGACATCATTTGAGCATTTGATAGGAGAATAGCAATGAAAAAAGTGTATAGAACAAATCCTATATTAGTGTTATCAGGTCGTACACTAACAGGAATAGCTTTAATTTTACCGATATTTATCGTAGGTGTTCAAATAAAAAACTTTGAGCTTAATGGAATGTGGATATTTTGTTTAACAGTATCCATTGTAATGCTCATTTTAGGAATATTGACGTGCAAATGGTTTTGGAAAAATTGTTGGGGAAAGCTTATCATAAAAAACGATTGTGTTATTTGGAAATGTTATTTTTGCAAAACCCAAAAATTATATTTTAAAGATATTAAAGTAGCAAAGGTTTGTGAATTTATAGAAGGCAATGTGGTTAAAAACGCAAACGTGCACAGTACAAACTCTAAATACATTTTGTTATCATCTGATTCCAATATAATAAAAAAGAGAATTGATAAAATTGATTGCTGTAAAGGAACCATTAAATTTATGCTTTCTGTTGAATTAGGTAGTACGTTAAATGAAGTGTTGCCTAAGCCATATAATCAAGCATTTTCATATTTTGCTGCTATAAAACGCAAAAAGGCACAGAAAGGTAGAAAAAAGGTAAAAAAGGAAAACAGAGGCTAAGGGGAAAAAGCGATTTTCCAAGCAGTAACTTGCAATTCAAGGGAGACCGGGGACGGTTCCTTGTCTCCACATAAAGGCAGGAGACGGTTGTGTGCCTTGACAAAAGGCTATTTTCCGTCACAGGCGTATTAAAAATTTAACAAAAAAACGTGATGCTTCTTTTAGAAGCATCACGTTTTTTGTTAGTCTTCCTCTGCTTCCTTTGCCTTCAGGTTAAGGATAGCTTCAAAGTGCTTGATTTCGTAGGGTGGGATAATAAGCTCGTGCCTTTCCTCGTCCTTGGTGAACTGAACGGAGCAGGCATTGCGCACATGGTAAATGCCGTAGTTGTCAAGGGAAATTTTGTAGTCCTTGTATGGCTCCTTGTTAAAGGACACATCCTTTTGCCAAGGGGCAAAGGAGGTCTTTTTCGGGTCTATTATCATACGGCGGAATAGCTTTAGGTCAATGCCGAAAACTGCGCCGCTGTCCGCTAAGCATAGCTTGCCGTCCTCCACAAAGAGGTAAAGGGATTGGCATAGGTACTTAAAGGCTCCGCTGTCCCTTTTCTTGCCGTCACGCATAATGTAGGGATAGTAGAAAATATCAACCTTTGTTTTTTCCTCGGGTAGCTGGAGGTATTCCTCGCTTGACTTGGTAAGGGACTTAATATATTCAATTCCCTCCAAATATTCGGGGGAGGCTTCAACCCTTTTTTTGCGTGAGGACTCAATGGCAAAGAAAATAAAGCCGCCCGCCACAAGCAAAATGCCAAGGGCTAAAAATACGGAATAAATTGGGTTAAAGAAAACGCCGATGCCGCGGCTCATTAGGAGCATAATAAGGCAGCATAAATCCATAGCGCCCAAGCAAACCATAACAAGGCGCAGAATGGTGAGCCAAATTGGCAGGCTCCACCTTTTTTCAAGCTCCTCCATTTTGTCGGTGATTTTTTCTTGATTTTGGCTCAAATCCTCATCAATTTCACGCAGGACAAATTCCT
The DNA here is from genome assembly GCA_017452475.1 of Clostridia bacterium. Taxonomy (GTDB): domain Bacteria; phylum Bacillota; class Clostridia; order Oscillospirales; family CAG-272; genus RGIG2000. The sequence goes on from JAFTMJ010000041.1 coordinate 2,443, forward strand.
TTAAAAGCTCCGAGCTTGAGGGACGGTTTGCGTTTTCCTCAATGTTAAAGCTAAATATGTTTTTCATTTGTTTTCCTCTTTTTGGTCAGCCACCTCTGTGGCGTTGCTTTCTTGGCTTACAGCCGTGTCGCTTTTTTTGTCCGTATCCTTTTTCTTCTTAAAGATAAAGAATTTACTGAAAAAGTAGTTAAGGATAATAACGATAACCGCCAAAATAACCTTGGCAATAAATGTGCCTGTAACGGTAAACCCAAGTATTTCAAAGGCAAAGCTCTTAAAGTCGAAGCCGTCAACAAACAGGAGCATACCCAGCTCCTCAACGCCAAAGCTGAACACACGGGCACCGAAGAACTCAATAATTTCCTTGCTGATGATTTTTGGAGCCCAGGACTTGGACTCGAAAACGAAAAGCTTGTTAACCACATATGCAAATGCGGCGGCAAGCACCCAGGCGATAGTGTTGGACACCAGGTACAGGTCTTTTCCTAAAATAAGCTCAAAAATCCAATAAACAATAAGGTTAACAAGGGTGGTTAATACACCGTAGAAAATATAAAGGATAACCTCCTTGTGCTTTTGGTAAAGCTCCTTTAATTTATTCATTTTATAAAACCTCGTCTGCGTTTGTCAAATATACCGATAACTCTGTCAAGGAGCCCTTCGGCGGCACCTTTGCCGTTATGGCGCGGTGTAACTACTGATAGCATTTTATTTTTCTCTCCCTTCAAATTCTTCAATCCATTTGTCAAACTCCTCGCTGCTGACGATTTTGAATTTTACAGAAGTGTCAATGCCGTGGAATTTCTTGTATCTTGTCTGCCACAAATTTGCCTTGAGATCTCCGCATTGAAGGTAGCTTAAATACGGCAGATTGCAAACGGTGATTTCGGTGTATCCTTGCTCAAGCTGCTTGCTTATATATTCATCTCTCTTGATTTCCACAGCCTTCATATTGCTGTAAACAACAGAATAGAAAATAATGGATGTAAGCGAGATTAACAACGAAGCAGAGACAATGGCTACCCTTGCGCGCTTTCCAAGGCTTACGGTGCTTGCAACATACTCGAAAAGAAGAGCAGTGAACATAATAAGGCAAATATAGGTAGGAGCAAGGACACGGGGGCCGTACGGCTTTATAATAAGCATAGGCGCGAGCAAAACCGCGGCGGAAATGGCAATAAGAAGAAGCCTGTGAAGCATAGGCGTATCCTTGACACAAATTATTGACAGCGCAATTACGGAAACGCAGAAGACAAGCATAATTGCAATCATAACTATTCCGTATGCGGTGCCTGTGCCGAGCCAGCCAAAAAGCAAATCCCACAGGGGGTCAATTCTCCTAAGAACAAAGAGAGCGCCAAAAGCAATATTTATCACAAAAAGCGCGGTAGCCGCCTTCCTCAGTGTCCTGCTTTCGCAAGTCCTTTTGTACGAAAGAGCAAGCACGGCGCAAAGAGCACAGAGAGCAATAGTTAGTATAAAACCGTTTGCAAATATGCTTACCGCAGCGTCGCTTGTCTGCTCAACAAAGGTGTCAAAAACACTGTCAAGCTGACCCGGCATCCCCCTGTAACCGTCGCTTTGCTCTTGCAAATCGCTATATACACTGTTTGAAAACATAAAAAACGCGCCGAGCCCACCGCCGAGCAGGAAGAACAGGTGAGGAATACACAGCCGTTTAAAGCGAATGTAGTAGTAGCCGATAGATAAAATCGCTACGAAAACGATGAAAATAGTCACATTTTCCAAAAACATAGCGCTTATGAGTGAAATGGCAAACGCTATAACGGAATAGGCAATGTTCCTTTTGATGGTGTATTGAGTATGCTCCTTTTCAAAATTGTCATTGACTGTTATCATATAAATGAAAAAGAACAGTATGGGTGGAACATAATTTGAAAAGCCTGCTGTCCAAAGAAAGCCTTGCACCAAAATCGGCTTCGGTATGGAGAGCAAAAGAGCTGTGGAAAAAAGCAGAAGGGTATAGCTCTTCTTTTTTGCAAGAAAAAGAGGAACAAAGCAAATAAGCGTTAGCACAAAGGATGTAAACATGCTGCGAAGCACTGCGCTTCTTGTTAAGGTAAGCACGAAAAGGTTGCCTGAGTATCTACCGTTGTAGCCTCTGAACCAGCTTGTAAGCCTATCAATGCCGATTTGGGAGCCCCACGCCCAGTCATCCCCTGAGAGGGGCACAAGGGCAATGAGAGCTGCAAGAAGGGCAAACAGTGCGAAAAAGTGAACTATTAATAGCTTATTGCACCTTACAAAGGAGCAAAGCCTTGTTTTTGGATTATTCATAAGCACCTCGTAATGATTTAAGCAAGCTTTTCCAAAAGCTCTTGGCACATTTTTGCAACCTTGGTAAGGGCGCCGTTTTCAAATGGGGAGCTTAAGCCCGCCATTTTGATAAGGTCGGTAAAGCCGTAGTTGCCTGTGCGCCTTGCGTGGTCGATGTAGGTCTTTAAAGCACCCTCGTAGTTTTCAAGGCTGAGCTGTAAAAACTCAAAGGCAACAACCTGCGCCAAGCAGTAGTCAATGTAATAGAAGGGGCTTTGGAAAATGTGGTTTTGGTACTGCCACCTTGTACCGTTTTCAAGGTATTCAATACCCTCTGCGTCCATATAGGGGCGGAACTTGCCCTCAAGCTCAAGCCACACCTTGTTCCTTTCCGCAGGTGTAAGCTCAGGGTTTTCGTAAACGATTTCTTGGAAGTAGTCCACAATAACGCCGTATGGGATAAAGGACAGGGCAGAGAACAGATGCTTATACCTATACGCATCCGCATTGTCCCCAAAGAACTTGTCCATATAAGGCCAAGCAAAGAACTCCATGCTCATTGAATGGCTCTCGGCAGTTTCCATACCGCCAAGCTGGGTTTCGTCAAGCATTTGGTCCCTGCCAACAAAGTAAGCAAAGGCGTGGCCTGCCTCGTGGGTAATAACATCAATGTCGGCGGTGGTGCCGTTAAAGTTAGCGAATATAAATGGCTGGCGGTAGTCGGGGAAGAAGGTCATATATCCCCCTGTCCACTTGCCCTCGCGGGGTAGCACATCGAATGCGTCGGACTCGAACATCATATCAATGAACTCCTTGGTTTCGGGGCACATCTCGTGGTACATTTCCTTGCCTGCCTCCAAAATGCCACGGGCATCTAAAATCGGCTTGGGGTCGTTTAAGGAATAGGTGTTGTCGTCGTATAGCTTTAATGAGTCAATGCCATGCTTTTTTGCAATCTTTTTCTTAAGCTCGCAAATTACGGGCACCAGGTCGGTTAGCACATTTTGGCGGAAAACCTTAACTGCCTCCTTGTCGTAGGAGGTTCTTTGCATAAGGTTGTAGCCCAAGCCCACATAGCTTTCGTAGCCCAGCTTTTTCGCCATTTTGTCACGAACCTTAACCATCTTGTCATAAACCGTGTCAAGGAACTCGCTGTTTTCTCCAAGGGTCTTGCCAAGCGCGTTGTATGCCTCGCGCCTTGTGGCACGGTCACTGTCCTGCATATATTTGCGAAGCGCGCCAAGGGTCAGCTTTTCCCCACGGAAATTGTAGGTAAGCTCGGAAACAAAGTTGCTGTATTCAAGGGTGAGCTTGTTTTCCTCCTGCATTTCCTCAAGCACACGCTCGTCGGCGCACTTTAAGGAAAGCTCCATCATTGTAATAACCAATGGGTTTAGCTTTTCCTTAGCCTTTTCAAGGTGGGGAGAAGCAAGGAAAGATTTTGTAAACTTAAGGTCGTACATTTGGATTTCGGGCAAAGCCACGTTATAGTAATCCATCTCCGCCTTATAGAACTCATCACGGCTGTTCAAATTTAACCGTGTGGAGGCAAGCCTTGCCATTGTGCCCACGTGGTTGCTTAAAGCATTGTACTCCTGCCTTAAGGAAAGCAGGCAGTTTTCGCACCCTGCGTTTTCCACACGGGCGATAATATCTTTGATTTTTTCAATAACCGCGTCCTTGTCAACGCGCTCGTATTTCATTTCGCTGATTTTTGTATATTTCATATTTGCACCTCGTTATATTGCTCTATATATAATAACATAAAATATTATAACTGTCAATATTCGTATTTGTCTTTACTTTTTAAGCCCTTTGTGGTAGAATATTATGGAAGGGAGGGTGAAAATGGACAACTTATTAACTATTTTAACCCCTATTATTATCGCCATCGGCGCGGTTTGCGCCTTTGCTTTGGCAAGGCGGGAGAAAACAAGAAAGAATGATAAGCTAAACAGGCGTGACTATGTTGTGCGCTCCACCTACACCTGGGGCGTTATAATGATAACCATTGATGTGCTGCTTTTGACCCTCTTGATTTTTGGCAATATTGATGACCCGTTCCCCATTGGCTTTAACATTGTTATGGGCGCGCTGGCTCTGCTTTTGGGCTACGGAATTTTGCAATCCTTCCGTGAAAATGTGCGCATTGTGGAAAGAAACGAAATTATCTATACCCCAACGGTGGGCAAAAAGAGAAAATACACCTTTGATGATATTGAAAGGGTGGAGAAAAGGAAAACGGGCATTTATGTTTATGTGGGGGGCAAAAAAGCCTTCGGCATTGACCCAAGCGGCATTGGCACAAGCCTTTTCGTTGAAATGTACCGCGATTTCAGAAATAAAGAATAGCAAAAAACGAACCGTGCGGTTCGTTTTTTGCTTAATAATACATTTGCATTTCCCGTAGGGGATGTTCGCCCTCCCGCCATTTTGCATTTCATAATAGAGGCGCAAAAATTTTTACAACCGATTGCATAAAGCGGAGAAGGAGTCCCCGCTTTAGGCTTTTTTCGGTGACTTTCTCACATTTTTCAAGGGTTGATAAAATATCCTTTTCGATTTCTTTGGTAACGGGGCAGCTATGGAGCCAAACACCGTTTTCAAAATGGTGAACAAGGGAACGGTAGTCTAAGTTTACCGTGCCGATAAAGGCGGTTTTGCCATCCACTAAGTACATTTTTGCGTGGACAAAGCCGGGGGTGTACTCAAAAATTCTCACCCCTGCCCTTAAAAGCCTTGGGTAAAAGCTCCTTGTCATATTAAACACCAATTTTTTGTCGGGAATGTGGGGCACAATAAGGGTAACATTAACACCGCGCAGGGCGGTGCTTTCAATGCATTGGCAAAGCTCATTGTCGATTATAAAGTATGGTGTAACAAGGTATGCGCTTTCCTTGGCGGAGAAAAGCATTTGGGTAATTAGGCTCTTTGCCACCCTCTTTTCGTACAGTGGCTTTGGTCCGTCACCGAAGGGAATAACCCACCCAGTGTCAATAATTTGGCTTTTTGGGTAAAGCTCACTGTTAAAAACAGGGTCCTTTTTTACATTAATACCGAAGTCGGTAACAAAAAGTCGGGTAAGCTCCCACACCGCATCGCCCTCCAAGCGGATGCCCACATCCTTCCAATGCCCAAAGCGCTCTATGCGGTTTATATACTCGTCGGCTATGTTAACGCCGCCTGTGTAACCGATTTTCCCGTCAATTACGGTAATTTTGCGGTGGGAACGGTTGTTGAACTCGTTATCCGCCTGCCCCTTCAAGCGGGAGAAGGGCACACCCTCAATTCCGTAGGTCTTAAGGATTTTTGCGTAGTTACCGGGCAGAGTGGACATACAGCCCACATCATCGTAAATTACCTTAATTTCCACACCCTGTGTCGCTTTTTCCTTTAAAATTCCCAAAATTGAGTCCCAAAAATAGCCTTCCTCAATTATGAAATATTCCATATAAATAAATTTTTCGGCAGTCCTTAAGTCCTTTAGCATAGACTCCATTAGCTCCTCACCCAATGGGTAGTAGGAAAGGCGGGTGTTTTCAAAAAGGGTTGCGCTTGCGGTTGCGTTTAGAAGCCTTGCTTGGGCGTAGGCTTGGGGGTCCTGCGTCTGCAAGCTTTCCATTTGAGGTGTGTCATCCTTTTGAAAGCCATATTTATTTAAGCTCTCAAGGCGCAAAATAAGCCTTTTTGGCAGCTTTCTTGAATAGAAAATCAAGTAAAGCATAAAGCCGCCGATGGGGATAATAAGCACGAAAAGCAGCCAAGGTATTTTGTAGTCAGGGTTGTCGTTTGATGCGATAATGCTTATAACACAGCCAATTTGCGTCAGCCAAGCAAGTATATAGAAGTATGGCACAAAATAGCATAGCACCACCACCGTGGCAATTATGGCAAGCACCTCGAAAATCGTTACCATAAAGGCAAGGATGTACCTAAAGGGTATGTAATTCACCTGCCGTTCAATGGTTTTGTTGCCTGCCTTATATGTGTATGTTCTTTTCATTTTCGTTTCCTTTAAATAAGCCTAAAACGGAGTGGGTCACACTCCGTTTTGTTTTTTACTTTTTCTTTGCAGTCTCGATGCGCTTTTCAGCCTCAGCCTGTCTTGCGTTTGCCTCTTCAATCTTTGCATCTCTTTCCTTCTGCATCATTTCCTGCCTTTTGGATGGGGACATCTTTGCCTCCTCCCATGTTGCGCGGCTCTCAGCCTTTGTGGCGTTAAACTGCGCCTTGTCAACCTCGTGCTGCGCCTTTGCGCTCTTTTTCATATCGCCGAATGATTTCTTAAAAAAGCTGATAATTCCCATTTTTCTGTTTTCTCCTTTTAACTTGTATATATAAACTTATCCTTTTTTAAAAGCTATTATTTTTCGTTTAATGCTTCCCCTGTCAGCTCAAGAATTTCCTTGCTGTATCGCTTCTTTCTCCTGTCCAAAAGCTTGTTGTGGAGTGGGTAGTTTGCGCCGCTTGCCGCAATGCCCGCACAGCCTATTGCAATGCCTGCAATCATTCCGCCGGGGATTAGGCTCATTGCCATTGTCATGCCCGTGCCCAAAACCAATGCGCCAACAGTGCCAAAGGTGTAGGAAAAGATTTTAACGGGCTTCTTAACCTTCTTGTCAAGCTCCTTTATCTTTTCAACCTTTGTTGGCTCTGTCCTTACGGACTCCTTGTACTCGTTTCTGATTTTTTCAATTACCTTTGTTTCCTTGCTTGTCATAATATTTTCTCCTTTTGTTTTGTTTTGAGGCTTACCTCTTGTTTACGGTATTATTATATCTGCCCTTTGTAAATGAAAAAACAAAAAGAAGTATTTGTTTTGAAAAAGAATTGTAAGTATTTTGTTAAACCGCTAAAAAGCATTGACAATTTAATAAATTCGGCTACGCACAAGCGCGTTGAGAATTGACCTGTCAGCCATGCAATTATTACGCTTTGCCATAAATGGCTTTGTAGGCTCCATCGGTGGAGGGAGCTGTCAGCTCTGCTGACTGAGGGAGCGTCTTTACTCTATTCATTTTATTTAGTTATTTTTTCGGAGGGGTCAACTCCTTCCACCGCAAGCGGTCCCCCTCCCTCCACCGATGGAGGCTTTGCACACCTTATTTTTTCAAATTATTTTTTCTTTATTTCTACTCATCGGTTAACCTCTTTTGAACCACGCGACTATCGCGTGGTTTTCGTTATACAAAAA
>JAFTMJ010000042.1 GCA_017452475.1 Clostridia bacterium
GTCTGTCTGTCTAAGTATTATATCAAAATTCTTAATTTTTGTCAACCCCTTATCCATAATTTTATATGCATTTCACCGTATTTTATAAAGCAAAAACGCTAACATACAGTAGCTTCTTTCAGCAAAAGCTTTTCAAGCCATTACTTTCAGCATCTAAATATAGTATACAATAAAACAATTTGCAATGCAATTGCATTTTTTGCCAAAACACATTGTATTTTCGGTCATTTACTTATTGTCTGCCTTCCTTAGTTGCAACTTTTTTACGCTTATATGTAAAAAGTCAAGATGTTCAAAGAAGCATTAATATATTATTAGCTGTTTCCCATGGTCAAAAAGTACCTATGTAGCTTTTCGTAGCACTCATACGGCGCCTTAGCGTCGTTCAAATCCCCTTGGGATTTCATATTGCCGTGGAAATCACTGCCGCCGCTTTCGATTAAGCCGTAGCTTTGGCAAAGGGCGCGCAAATAGTCCTTTTCTTCATCGGAAAACTTGGGGTAGTAAACCTCCATACCCACGAGCCCCTTTTCCTTTGCCTGCGGTAAAAGCGCTTCAAGCTCCGCCTTGGTAACGCTTAAAAGCGGATGGGCAATCACAGGCACACAGCCCCAGGAGCGCACAAGACCTATTGCTTCAATAAGCCCCTCGCGCCTCGGAGGATTGTAAAATCCGTTGCCGCTTTTTAATACACCGTCAAAGGCTTCATCCGTTGTTTTGAAATAGCCCTTTTCAACAAGGTCATGGGCAAAGTGTGCCCTGTTTATGTTTTTGCCATACCTCTTGCAAAGCTCCTCAAGGCTTATTTCATATCCGCCGCGGCGCAGTTTTTCAGCCAAGCCTATATTGCTCATTTCCTTGCTTTTCAGTTGTCTTTCGGTAAATTCCTTGACCCTGTGTTCGTTTTTTCCATTTATAAACAGGCAAAGCAGGTGCACCTCCTTACCGCAATAGTCCGTTGTAAGCTCACTGCCAAAGACACATTCTATGCCTGCGCTCTTGGCCGCACATTCCAGCTCCTGCCTGCCGCCCACAGTGTTATGGTCAGTTAATCCAATGGCGCAAATTTCCTTTTCCTTGGCGTAGCTTACCAGCTCCGAAGGGGTATAGCTGCCGTCGGAGTATATGGAATGGTTATGTAAATCGCAATACTTCATTTCATCCCTCTTATCATTAAGTTTATTAAATTATAACACAAGGCTTTGCCGCAATCAACCAATTTTTTCGTATTTTCACTTATTTCGCCGTGCCAATAACATTCTGTGAGCCATAGTAAATTATAACACCGTACTTACCGTCATCTGCTGCTCGCCATCAATCTTGCCGGTACCGAAAGCAACACGGTCAACAGTCTTAATACCCATTGTAATCAATATGGGAGCAAAACCAGTATAAAAAATTTAAGCCCCTTGAATGCTTAAACTTTTTTAAAAAACCTATTGCAATTTGAAAAAACCTATGCTATAATATGTAGGCTTAATATTTAGGGGTGTAGTTCAGTCGGTAGAACACCAGTCTCCAAAACTGGGTGTCCAGAGTTCGAGTCTTTGCGCCCCTGCCAGAAAAAACGACAGGTTTCGACCTGTCGTTTTTTCAACGAAATTCGCCTTGCGGCGAGTGAAATTTGGCTTCGCCAAGTGAAATAGCTTCGCTGTGAAATATTTGCTTCGCAAATGCGAGGAGGCGAATTTCATTTCACATCGAACAAAGTGAGATATTTCACAATTTCCGTAAGGAAATTATTTCACATTCGGCAACGCCGAATATTTCACTAAAACCGGTTTGAGTTCGAAACCTTATTAAAGATTGCCCAAAACATCTTTTTTGTCCGCTTTTTTCATTGAAATAAACCCCTTGCGGGATTTGTGAAATGCACTTCGTGCGTGAAATACGCTACGCGTGTGAAATGCGCTGCGGCGCGTAAGGGGATTTATTTCATTTCACATTCGGCGCACGCCGAATATTTCACTTGAAAAGCTATCTGAATTATGGTATAGTACGATAGAAAGAGCGTTTTTTCATTTATTTTCTCTGCGAAAGGAGCAACACTATGTACGCACCAAAATATTACAACGAATTTAAATGCATTGCGGACAAATGCACCCACTCCTGCTGTGTCGGCTGGGAAATAGATGTGGACTGTGACACCCTTGAAAAATACTCTGCCTGTGAGCATAGCTACGGAAAGGAAATTCGCAACAGCATTGACTGTGAGGGCGCGCCCCACTTTAGGCTTTGCGAGAGCGAGCGTTGCCCCCACCTTGACAAAAACGGCTTGTGCAACATTATCACCCACTTGGGCGAGGATTATTTATGTGACATTTGCCGTGAGCATCCCCGCTTTTACAATGAAACTCCCCACGGTATGGAGGTCGGGCTTGGCATGGCTTGCGAGGAGGCTTGCAGAATAATTCTAAATTCAAGCGAATACGATTGCTTTGTTGAAATCACCCCATCAAGCAAGGAAACAGAAGTCACATCCTTTGACCCCACCCTTGAAAGAGCCTACATTTATTCCCTTTTGAAGGACTATTCTCTTTCCTATGAGGATAGGCTAAAATGCATATATAACAGATACAGGGTCAGCCCTTTTGCCCTAAGCGACGACAAATGGCGTGAAATAATTTGCTCCTTGGAGTACTTGGATGAGAGCCATAAGGAGCTGTTTTCCTCTTACTCCTCAAGCGCATCAGCACCCAAGGAAACGGAAAAGAAGCTGGAGCGCGCCCTTGCCTACTTTATCTATAGGCATTGCAGCGAAGCCTACGATTACGGGGAGCTTTGCGCAGGCTTGGGCTTTTGCCTGTTTTGCGAAAGGCTTCTTTGCTCCCTGGCGGAAAAACGCCCGGACGAAATTCTCACTCTTGCCCGCATAGTTTCTGAGGAAATTGAATATTCCATTGATAACACACAGCAAATAAAAGAGGAATTTTTATTTTAATTTGCAAAACAAGTGAATTTTTCCTTCATAGCGCACATATAATAAAAGTGTAAGGAAAAGGCAAAAAAATTCAAAAAAGTTCTTGACAGGCCAATATTTTTGTGCTATACTTGTTAAGCACACAGGCCGATGTGGCGGAATCGGCAGACGCCACGGACTTAAAATCCGTTGGGAAGAAATTCCCGTACCGGTTCAAGTCCGGTCATCGGCACCAACCCGTTAGGGCAAAAATACGAAGCGAAAGCTTCATATATCGCGGAGTAGAGCAGCTTGGTAGTTCTTGGGTAGCGAAGTCAAAAATGATTGAGTATCATTTTTGACAAGTGAAACCGAACAAAGCAAGGAGTTGAAGGAGCAATCTTCGATTGCAACACGCAACGACTATGCGACTTTGGTGGCACGGAGTGATAACCCGAGGGTTATGAGCCACTTTTCTCAGCACAACTCAATATCGCGGAGTAGAGCAGCTTGGTAGCTCGTCGGGCTCATAACCCGGAGGTCGCGAGGTTCAAATCCCGCCTCCGCACCCATATGAACACACCATTGAAATCCGAACCCCTAAAGTTCGAATGACAATGGTGTGTTCTTTATAAATCCTTATTTTATGCGGCTTTTCGAGGTCGCATTTTTTATTTTCTAATCGGACTCAAAAAAATAGAAAATGTGAATTTTGACAAAAGCCAAAATCAAAACATCACTTTCGAACCCCACAGTCTGATTATTCAAGTTCAATTGTCCCGAAAGTCACCGCATATTCCCGTTCTTCTTGTTCAGGAGTCTTGTATTGTATCTTTGAATGAGGTCGACGTGTGTTATAAAACTCTATGTAATCGTCTATGGCTTGATGCAAGTCGGTTTCGGTTCAATATTTCTTTCGGTAAAGCTCCTCTCTTTTCATAGAAGCAAAGAAAGATTCAATAACAGAATTGTCATACGGAACGTACGGTCTTGAAAAAGAACGAACAAGCCCCAATGATTTAACGTCATCGTTTAAGGTTTTTGAACAATAATTAGAGCCACGATCGGAAAAAAATCAGAGATGAGTCAGGCAGGCGTGATTCATAAGCTTGCTTTAATGTCGTTTTTATAAGTTGAGTGCTGTTTTTCTTGCCTACTTTATATCCGATGACCTTCCGCGCATTCAAATCTATGATAACGCAAATATAATAAGATTTTTCGTTGCACTTGAAATATGTAATGTCGCTTACCCAAACCTTATTGGGAGCATCAGGATCGAATTCTTGATTTAAATAATTTTTGTGCTTTCGAAATTCGTCGTTATATAGACTCTTGGATATTTGCCGAATGCTGACAAGCCCCATATCACGCATCAATTCTCTAACCATTTTCGTGCTTGTTTTAATACCTTTGTTTTTCAAAACGGCTGTTATTTTCTCTGCCCCGAAAATTTGGTGGTTCTCGTCAAATGCCTCTTGTATTTGAATACGCAATTCATCGCGCCGCTTGGCATACCAAGTATTATCTCGTTTGTTTCGCAGAACATGGTTGTAGTAAGTTCCACGAGCGATGTCTAACGCATCACAAATCATATGAACGCTATATTCACTGGACAACTTTTCTGCAACATAAAGCTTTTGCTGCAAAGGGGCGTTAGATAATACATTCGCCTTTTTGATAATTTCGATAATGCCTTCTAACCGTTTAACTTTAGCTTCAAGCAGGTTGAAGTTCCGCAAAGTTAAGCCTTTTCGTTTCGCTTCCGCTTGCTCTGCTCTATAATCTGATAGCCACTTGTAAAAGGTACTTTTTGAAATTCCTACAGATTTGATAATACTTGCGGGTGACTCGGATTTTGATATATAACGGTCTAAAATTTCCTGCTTTTCTTCGTTAGTAAATTTTGATTTCATAATACAATCCTCCTTTTGAAAATTATATCATGAAGTGAGGGGGAGATTAAGTGCGAAAATATTAAATGGTTCAATTATAATCTTTTTGCAAATAAAAAATATTGTTTTATTGATTTTTTTGTAATGGTTCAACATTGGAACTCTTTTAATAATCCTTTTTGAATAATAGTCTACATTTCAACAAAAACAGAGAGTATAATATAGCGAAAAAGAGAATAAACTATAATTTATGGTAGAAATAGTCATATTTTTGTGGTATAATATTAATATAGAATATCTTTTATTACAAAAATAGTAGCTAATGGAGGCTTTTGTTTTGAGAAGTTTTATTAAAATTACATTGTGGATTATACTTTTGGCGCTAATATGTTGTGTTTCTTGTTTGTTAATTCAAAACATATATACTAACGTACAGACATATAAAAACACAGTAAATCCTGCCTATAGTATTACAATAGAAATAATCATTCCTCTGCTTATAACTTTCTTGGGCACCTTTCTAGGTTTTATTCTTGCAATTATAGGTGAACTAAAAATCGATAAAATCAAAACTAATAAGGAAACCAAAGAAATTATCAATGCGCTTGTAGAAGAAATATTCATAAACCAATCGAAAATATATGTAAACGAAGAATTATATCCGGAATTCTACCGCCTATATTCTTTTGAGGGAATATGCAATTCTGGGAAATTATACATGATTATCAAAAAGCCTTGGTATTCGCAGTTAGTTGGCTTATACAATGAATATCGAGAAGTTAATTATTATTTTTTGTTAGCTATCAAACAGTTGCAGTTAGGAAATAATGATGAAAAAATAATAGAAAGCCAAAAAGTAACAATCGAAAAGTTAAAAGAAAAAGCAGAAACGCTTTTAAATGAAATAAAAAAATAATCATTGGAGAATTACTTATGAAAAGAGATGTTTTAACAAAAACTACTGAAAGCAATCCTATATGCGATTTTAATTCTAAAGATTTTTATGATTATGTTTTAGAATCATTTTTGAAAATACAAAATATTAAAACAGATGACATATATGTGGAAAACGCAAGTGATGAGGCTACTGTAAAAAAAGTGGCTATGTTAAAGGCCTTTATAGATTTGCACTTTACTCAAGAATCAAATGAAAAAAAACACATCAAAAGTTCTTTTCAAATCTCGGAGAGTATTTTATCTAACGATGACATTGTTTCAAAAGTAGAGCTCGACAAAAATAATTGTCCTTTTGTTGAATACATAATACAAAAAGAAAAACAAATAGCATTATCTGAAACAACTCACAAAGAATGTTCGCATACGATTTTTTTGCAAGGCAACGCAGGTGCGGGGAAATCTACGCTTACTCAGTTTATTTGTTTGTGGAATTGGGCTATATGGTTAAACAACAACAATTATAATTCGGCAACAAATGATACTGTTAAATCATTTTTGCGTGAAAATAAATATAGTGCCTATTCATCTGAATTTGAAAACAACCAAATTTTCCCTGTTACATTTAGATTAAGACTGTCCGATTTCGGTAAGTTTTTGTATAACATTCAAAATAAAGAAGCTCTTGTTTCGTTTCAGACTGTGGTTCACTTTATCGCTTTTACCATCTGGCTTCATATAAAAGAAGTTTCTATAGATACAAATGCATATATGTTATGGGGCAACGAGATTTTATCCGCGAATACCTTGGCTAATAAGATTTATCTGTTTTGCGCCAATCTGATAAACTCGAACTCAAAAATCATCTATTTGTTTGATGGGTTGGACGAAGTTAAATTTGCAAGAGAAGACTTAATTGTAAATTTGAAAGACTTTCTCATGAACAATGTAAAGAAAAAGGATAGTAAGAACTTAGCCATCGTTACATCAAGAGTGGAAAATGCACGAGATTTGTTAGAAGAAAAGGTGACTGTAGAGAATGCAAATAATTCCGTCAATAAAAAGACATTATTTGATGAGAGATGTTATTTAAAACTATTAGACGAAAATGATGTGGAACAATGCGTAAAGAGTTTTTGCTGTGCCAAATACGACGAGGATACATCACAAAATACATATGTAGCAATAATGGATTCTTATCGAAAAAAAACTAATACCCGTCATTTAATGAAAACACCACTCGAAGTAACCATGGTGTGTTTAGTATATCAAGGAAATAGGGAAATCCCAGAAAATGATGCTAAACTGTACAAATCCTATATTGACATGTACTATAACAGAGAAAAGGAGCGATTGAAATTAAATAATAGCAAATATAAGGATTTTTATGATCATCCTTGTACTAAGGATACCATATATCACATATTAGAATGGGCTGGATACCAACTAGAATTAGAAGAACTTAACGCAATTAGTTGGGAACAAGTCATTCAAGAGGCCAAGCGATACAATACAAATGAAGACGGAGTCCTTAAGTATCAAGCTTTAGATAGTGATTATTTTAATAAAATTGCGGAAGTAGTTTTAACAAAACTTAATCTGTTAAACTCTACAATGGACAATCTGTATGAAATGGATGAAGTTCATAAAACAGTAAAAGAGTTTTTAGCTGCATTACATATTACATCTCTCGAAAATGAAAATGATTTTGAAAAAAATATAATTAAAATTATTTTGCTTGAAAAAAATGTAGTATTCGATTTTGTTATGTGGATGCTTTCTTCATCTCCTGCTAGAGAAAGAAGCTTTAGAAATAGTGTATCGTTAAATTTCTGCAATAGCGAATATAAAAATATTGCGCAGGTCTGTGAGTCAATAAATATTGGAAGCAAAATTGCCTCTAAATTATTAAATTCTCGCATATATAAAGGCAGAACTCCCGAAAAAGCTATTGTTGAGAAATTAGCAACTCATGTTAATATTGATGCTGAAAACGAGATAGCAACCACTAACATTATTTCATTGCTGGAAAAAGATAATTATTATATATCTTCTATCATTTTTGGACATATAGATAAATTTATTGGTGATAATAACGTAATAACCGCAAATTTGTTTAGAGTTTTGTCAAAAGTTATTGAGAAAAAAATTTATGTTGATAAAAAATTTTATCCTAATATAGATCGGATTTTGAATTCGGATATTTTAGGAAAAAATATTTTAAAAAACGCAAAAAAATATAAAACCGAAGTTACAGAGGAACTGTTATCAATAATTTTGGCAAATGGCATATCAATAGATGTGTCTGAAAACAACGAAGAATTATTATGTAGTGATCTAAATCGCATAAAGTATATAGAAGCTTTAAAATATCTTCTTTCTACTGAGTTAGGTGCAATAGAGGACATTAATCTTTTCTTATACAAACAATTAGGATCTGTTTTTTTGAGTAACGATGAAAAAATAATATATAGTTTTCCTTCTGAAAATGAGGTTTTATCGTTCAAATATTCAGAATATGATTCCAAGAAATTTTTAGGTGGAAAAATTTCAAAAAAAGATTATTTAACATTTGTTGAAAACATTAAAGGATGTGGGTTGTTAGCTTGTGCCGAATTGCTCATGTGTATACGATTCTTTACTTATGCTAATATGCTAAAATATGTAAACCTTCTCTCTTGTGATGTTTATCGCAAAGAATTATTGCAGATTTTTGGTAATGAGTGTAATACTCTTTCAAAAGATCGTTTTCCTGCACTTGTTATTACGCGAAGGAGTTTCATGCGAAAAGATTCTGCTGATTTAGTAGAAGTTGTAAAGTCTTCTTTTCCCAATAAAACAAAGAGGTTGTTCAATTGTTTAAACAAATTTGAAGATGCTTTATATTTATATAAGATAAAATTCCCCTGTGCTATCATATGTCGTAATATTGACACTGTTGAGTCTTGGGTTGATACTTTTGATTATATAAAGAAATATTCATTTGAGAAAGGTGATTCTGCATCTTTTGAAATTTTAGCATTTGTGTTTTCTTGTTACGAATGGTCATGTCAACACGGAGCCCAAAAAATGAGATACGATGATATTCACGAAATATTGAAACCTTATACAAAAGACATTTATGAACTTCTTTTTAAGCACCATGAATCACTTCTGGGAGATGATTATATTTGTTTGTTGCATTATATTTTCTCTTCGAGACCTTCTGAATACATTGAACCCCTAAAAGAACTTCCTACAGAAAAGCTGTATGATTCTTTTCCCAGATATTTATCCAAACAAATGGACATCGAATTAGATAAAAACGAAAATTTTTTATCTGGCGAATCATACCAAGCAATGTTGCATTTTTTAAACTCTTTTACATTTTCGGGAGCGAATCAATATTGGGACTTTTTTGTAAAAACCTTTTTACTCATCCGTAACGGAAAGGACTTTATAGTTTCATTTTGCTTTTCTTCAAGACCTAACGAAGAAGAAGATTCGTTCAAAATTTTATACATTATTGATTTAATAAAAAGTTGGTATAAAACTTTGGATCGGGAAGGTATTGATAAAGTAACCGCTATAGAACTTATAAAATCCATTAAAATGATTGAGAACGAAGATAAGTCTCTTTTGTTAGAATTGATAATTAATTATTTAATTTACAATTTTGGAGAAAGTGAAGATTTCCGGTTATCATTGCTTTTAATTGAGTTGTTAAAGCAAATTGAAAAGGAGAAGGATAACGATTTCTATTCATCCAGAATAAAGCTTTATAACTATTTGGAAAAACATTTAAAAAAACAAATATAATTATGTTCTTATCAATATTTGATGTTATATGCAAATTGTTTCAATGAAGCTATTAAACAAGTTCAAATCCCGTAAGTACTCCCTCAAAAATATCTTTTTTATAGCCTATTGACAGAATAGCAAAAAGGACATCCACACGGATGTCCTTTTTGTTATTCTCTGCTCGGTGGTAGATTTTGAATTGCGCGCGACCGACGGAAGAGGTCGGGGGTAGCAAAGTCAAAAACAACTGGGTGTTGTTTTTGACGAGTGAAACCGAACAAAGCAAGGAGAGTGCCGAGTTAAGTGTATCGAAAAGAAGGTAATCGACTATGCGACTTTGGAGGGCAATGAAAAATCCCGCCAAAGCTTTTTCGTTGTCCTTTGTTGAAAATCAACGGAGCTTGTGGTATAATTTGTATAAAAAGATAACAGGAGTAAATTATTATGAAGGTTATTGTAACCCAGCCTGCGTATTTTGCAGGTGATAACCCTGATTGTAAAATTGCAAATTTTTTATTAGGTGAGTTGCAAAAAGCGCCGACAGAGTCGCTGATTGTCCTACCCGAATATTCAAACGCAGGCGGTATTTCCGATATTGAAAGCGAAAAACGAGCTATGCCAAGAGCTAAGGAAATGCTGAAAGCATCTTCTAAAATTGCGAAGGAAAATTCAGCTTATGTCGCCATAAACGTGTTGGAAAATCGTGATGGAAAAATTAAAAACAGCACCTACTTATTTGATAAAGAGGGTGAGGTTGCCTTCATTTATGATAAAATTCATTTGCCACCCTCGGAAATCGCTCTCGGGGTCGAGTATGGCAATGGGGATTGCACTTGCGATTTGGAAGGTATCCGCTTTGGATTTCTCACCTGCTACGATGTTTATTTTAATGAACAGATAGAATACTTAGCATCGCAAAAATGCGATATTATACTAATTCCGGGCTATCAGCGTGGAGAGAGTGTGGACATCATACGCGCGCAGGCAAGGCTCATAGCCTTCCGATGCAATAGCTTTGTTGCAAAAGCCTCCTATTCAATGGATAGCGATGAGCGAGGCGGATGCTCAATGATTGTTTCGCCGGACGGAAAAATTCTTGCAGATATGGGCAAGGACATCGGTAGCGCAGCGGTAGAGCTTGACCCAAAATACAAATACCTAAGAACAGCAGGCTACGGTGGAAAAATGATTCGCAATGATGACTTTATTAACGAAGGGCTTCGCCCACAGGTGTTTGAAGACAACTAATAATCCGCTGCTCATTTAGAGGTAGCTATACCAAAAGCTCACGCACCCAGAATAACAAAAAGGACACTCGGTTGAGTGTCCTTTTTGTTATTCTCTGCTCGATGGTAGATTTTGAATTGCGCGCGACCGACAGAAGGGGTGAGCTGACAAACCACCGCACCCTCTCCTTTCATTTTTCCTTAATAGTAATTGAAAAACGGTTTGTTTTGTGGTAGAATTAAATATATCAAATATAAAGCCTTTAGGAGGGGATAGTATGAATCACAAAAAGAGCTGGATAACATCTGCGCACAGGGGCTTTGTTGATGGCACGTTAAAGGAAAACAGCTTAGCGGCATATTACAATGCCTACTTAAACGGGGCGGAAATGATTGAAACCGATGCAAGATTAACAAGTGACGGCGTGCTGATTGTTAACCACGACGACACCGTAAGGGGCTTTAACGACAAGGGTGAGAGTGTTTCTTATTTGGTCGCGGTAACAACAGCGGACGTAATATGCTCCGTTATTTTATCCCGTGACGAAAAATGGGGCGTACAGCGCGTGCCCACATTAAAGCAGGTGTTGAATTTGGCATACCACACAGGAATGCAGGTAAATATTGACTTAAAAAACTCATACGTGATTGCTAAGGTTGTGGCTAATCTTGTGTTAAGGTGCGGTATGCAGGGCAAGGTTGTTTATGCCTTGAACGGCTGCGGCATGGACGGAATTAAGCTTATTATGTCAATCGACCCCGACGCGCGCTTCATTGACCGAGGCTTGGACTTTGCAATGGCGGTACGTGACTTTGCCGAAAGAGGCAAGAGGTGCTTTTGCTACACAAGTGACACAAGCCCTAATAATATTGAGGCTATACGGAGCTATGGCTGCTTGCTTGCGCTTATAAGCCTTGACGATAGCAACTTTGAAAAATCAATTGAGTGTCACCCCGATATGTGCGAATATTTGCACACATCCGACTTTAAATCAATTGAGGAGAAATATCTTGCCAATACACTTGACACCCTATATAAACAGGAGGAAATGAAATAATACGTAGAGGAGCTATAATGAAGCTGTACCCGAGAAAGGCGCAGGAGTACGAAAGGCGCCACGCCGCCCTTTGACCCGAGCTAATCAAGGCAATTACGCGTGATGGCGGTAGCAACTATACTATTTTCCACGATCCTGAAACCAACCTTTTGTTTGAATATATTGAGATTGAAAACGAGGAAATTTGGACTTTACGCGGTGGGGACGAAACCACGCAAAAATGATGGACTACATGGCGGATATTATGGAAACAAATGCTGACAATAGTCCATGGTCAAGAAAAATTAATGAGGTTTTCCACTTAGATTAGTATGCAAAAATAGCGATGCTTTTTGGCATCGCTATTCTCTTTTCACTCTTGCATTCAATAACATAGTGTGTTATAATAAATTAAGCACAGCTTGGCTATTTAAACCGAGTTAGCTGTGTGAATGTATTTTTGAAAATATATGGGATACATTTGAAGGAGAAGAAAAATGAAAAAGCTATTAGTAATATTTGCGCTTTGCTTGTGCCTTTGCCTTTTGTTCGTCGCTTGCGGCGAGGAAGCAGACCCAACACAAGGCTCAAATGACCAAACACAGGGCTCCAAGGAGCCACACACCCATTCATACGGTGCTTGGGTTACCGTTTCCCTGCCCACCTGTGACACAGACGGACAGGACAAGCGCACCTGTAGCTGCGGCGAATTTGAGGTTAAGGTTGTTGTTGCTTTCGGGCACACAGAAACCGTGCTTGAGGCCCGCGAGCCAACCTGCACCGTTGCAGGTCTTACCGAGGGTAAGGGCTGCTCGGAGTGCGGCGCAATTTTAGTGCCACAGGACACAATTCCAACCATAAGCCACGAGGAACAGATAGTTGAGGGCAAGGAGCCCACCTGTACCGAGGGCGGCTTGACCGAGGGTAAGGTTTGCACCGACTGCGGAGAGACCTTAGTTGCCCAAGAGCCGATTCCGCCAAAGCATACCGAGGAGGTTGTTGAGGGCTACCCCGCAACCTGCTATAACACAGGCTTAACTGACGGCTTAAAATGCACCGCCTGCGGTGAGACCTTGGTTGAGCAAACCGAAATTCCAATTAGCCACATCCCCGAAATCTTGCCCGCTAAGGAGCCAACCTGCTACGAAAAGGGCTTGACAGAGGGCTCACGCTGCTCAATTTGCTTTACCCCAATTCTGCCACAGCAGGAGATTGATGAAAAGCACGAGCCAACAGTAGTTGAGGGCTATGCTCCGGACTGCTTTAATGACGGAAAGAAGGACGGAATTTCCTGTTCTCTTTGCGGAAAGGTTATTCAGGAGCAGGAAATTATCCCTGCCCACCACGAGTTAGTTCTTATCCCGGGTAAAATTGCAACCTGTACCGAAACAGGCTTAACAAACGGATATGAATGCTCTGTTTGTAAAAATATTATTGTTAAGCAAGAGGAAATACCATATACATTACATAACTTTGTTGACGGCAGCTGCACACACTGCTCCGTTACCGCATTCAGCCAAGGACTTAAGTACTCCTTAAGTGATGACGGTCAGTACTACATCCTCGAAGGCAGAGGAAGTTGCACCGACCTTCAGCTCATTATCCCCGAAACATACAGGGGCAAGCCTGTTAAGGAAATTGCACCCTTTGCTTTCCAATCCGACCGCAACATAATCAGCATTGTTTTCCCAAAAACTATTGAAACAATCGGCTCAGCCGCATTTGACTATGTTACAAGGCTTATCGAGGTTTATAACCTTTCTTCACACCTAAACTTCCACCAGTCCACCGACCAAACAGGAATTTGCGAATATGTTAAGTCTATGCACACACAGCTTGACGAGCCAAGCGTGCTAAAGGTTGTTGGCGACTTTATCTTTGCCGAAATTAACACACCGAAGATTGTTGCTTATACAGGAAGCAATCCAATCGTTGTTTTGCCTGATGAGTATAACGGCAGCGATGCCTACGAGATTTACGACTACGCATTTTGCGACAGGCAGGACCTTGTTAGCATTGTAGTGCCAAGGGCGGTTAAGAAGGTCGGTGTTGGCGCATTCGGCTCCAACCCAAGCCTTGTTGAGGTTTATTATATGGCAGGCATGCAGCTTGAGTTTAACGGCTCTTGGATGCAAGGTGACTTGGGTCACTATGCGGTTGCCATTAACTCAAGCCTTGATGTTCCGTCAATCATTGATATTGTCGGCGATTATGTTTTTATGACCTACGAGGGTCAGAGCTACCTTGTAAGATATATTGGCAGTGACACAAGAATTACCCTGCCCACAAGCTATAAGGGTGGCGACTATGCTATTTACAAAAACGCATTCAACTCCGCTAAGATTGAATATGTAACTATTGCAGGCGGTGTTACCGCAATTGGCGAGCGTGCATTCGCTATTTGCCAAAACCTTAAAGAGCTTATAATCGAAAACGGCGTTAATTCCATAGGTCAGTTCGCCTTTGAGGGAAGCTCAATTAGAAGACTTGTGCTTTCCGACGAAGTTACCTCCATTGGCGATTTTGCCTTCAACACCTGTACTTACCTTGCCAGCGTTACCCTCGGTAACGGCATTGAAGCAATTGGCGCAGGCGCCTTCTACTCCTGCACAAACCTTGTTTCCATTACCCTTCCAAAGAGCTTAAAGACCATTGGTGACAGCGCCTTTGGTAATGATGACAGCTACGGCCTTAGAAGGCTAAAGGAAATCATTAACCACTCAAGCATCGTTTTGACCTTGGGCGGAAAGGATAACGGCTACATTGCATATAACGCAATGGTTATAAAGACAGGCGAAAACGATGAGCAAAGCTTTATAATGGAGGGTGACTACGCCTTCGTTGTTGTGGACGGCAAATACTACCTTGCCGCATACCTTGGAAACGACAGGGACCTTGTTCTTCCAAGCAGCATAAACGGCAGCACCTATGAAATTGCCAGCCACTTCCTAAGGTCAGTTAGCCTTATATACACCATTGTTATTCCCGACGGCGTTACCGCAATTGGTGAATACGCATTTAGGGGTTGCACACACCTAACAAGCATTAGCATTGCGGGTAGCGTTAAGACAATCGGCACCTATGCATTCCAAAGCTGCGGCAACCTAACCGATGTTACCTTGGCAGAGGGCGTTGAAACCCTTAACAAGTACGTATTCTATTACTGCACCGCACTTGAAAGCATTAAGCTTCCTAAGTCCTTGAAGGCTATCGGCTCAAACTGCTTCTACAATTGCAGTGTCCTTGCAAGCGTTGAGTTTGGCGACCCCAACAACTGGTACACCACTTCAACCGAGGGTGCAGCCAGCGGCACTGACCAAAAGTCACGCACAGATGATGCAAGCAACGCTTCATTCCTCACATCATCAAGCGGTCGCAAGCTTTTCTGGTACAAGAAAAAATAACTAATTCAAAAATGGGCTATGATAAATAGCCCATTTTTTTATTTGCTAATTGAATTTTTGTCGGTATTATGATAGAATGGGAATATACCATTGGAGGTAAAAATATGAAGGCTAAAATTTCTATCGATAAGAATAGTATAATTTCAAAAATCGACAACCGTATTTACGGCTCCTTTATTGAGCATTTGGGCAGGGCTGTGTATAACGGCATTTACGAGCCAACCCATCCTTTAGCTGACGAAAGCGGCTGGAGGCGTGATGTTTTAGAGCTTGTTAAGGAGCTTAAATGCCCCCTTGTGCGCTATCCCGGCGGCAACTTTGTTTCGGGCTATAACTGGGAGGACGGAATTGGAGACAAAAGCAAAAGGCCGAAAAAATTAGAGCTTGCCTGGCTTTCCATCGAAACCAACCAGGTGGGAATTGATGAATTTCAGGATTGGGCAAGGCTGGCAGGCACCGAGCTTATGATGGCGGTGAACTTAGGCACCCGTGGGCCAAACGAGGCAAGGGAGCTAATTGAATATTGCAACGGTGAAACAGACACCCACTTTGCAAATTTGCGAAGGAAAAACGGCTTTGAAAAGCCATTTAACATAAAGCTTTGGTGCTTGGGCAACGAAATGGACGGGGATTGGCAAATTTGCCACAAAACCGCCGAGGAATACGGTAGAATTGCAACGGAGACCGCCAAGGTTTTAAAGTGGGTTGACCCAACAATTGAGCTTGTTGCCTGCGGCAGCTCTGACCCAAATATGCCCACCTACGGGGAGTGGGAAAGGACAGTGCTTGACCACACCTATGACTATGTTGACTACCTTTCCCTCCACTGCTACTACGGAAACAAGGCAAACGACACCAAAAATTTCCTTGCCCGTGCCGAGGATATGGACAGGTTTATTAAGCGCACCGCCGCTATTTGCGATGAAATAAAGGCAAAAAAGGGCAGTGACAAAACGGTGAACCTTTCCTTTGACGAATGGAATGTTTGGTACAGAACTAAGGATGAGGAAAAAACTGCCGAAAGGTGGCAAATCGCCCCCCACCTTTTAGAGGAAAAATACAATTTGGAGGATGCGCTCCTTGTTGGATGTATGCTCTCCACCCTGCAAAACAACAGTGACCGTGTAAAAATCGGTTGCCTTGCCCAGCTTGTAAATGTTATCGCGCCTATAATGACCGAAAACGGCGGAAAAGCTTGGAAGCAAACTATTTTCTACCCATATATGTACTCCTCCCTGTACGGAAGGGGCAGCGCCCTTAACCTTAAATGTCACAGTGAGAGCTATAAATCAAATGAGGGCTGGGACATACCCTACCTATGCTCCTCCGCGGTTATTAACGAGGACGAGGACAGAATAACGGTTTTTGCAACAAACCGCAGCCTTGACTCCGATATGGAGCTTTCCCTGTGCGGCATCGATGGCTACACCCTAAAGGAGCACATAGAGCTTTACTGTGATGACATTAAGGCTGAAAACAGCGTGGATTGCGAGGCTATCTCCCCTAAAAAACGAGAAATTATCCACACGTCCCCAGCTATTTTGAAAAAACACTCCTGGAATATGCTTGTTTTTGAAAAATAGCTTTATAGCCAAAAAATCAACACGAAATAAAAAGCGCAGGTTTTAGACGAGTGCCTAAAACCTGCGCTTTTGTGTTTATTTTTGTTAATTAAAAGCTTTTATTTTTTCAAAAATCGGATAAGAGTATCATAAATTCTGTCCATTGAGGAAAGCTCCATTGTTTCCTTCGGCGTGTGCAAATCGTGTACATTGCAGCCAACGGAAATTGCATTTAGCCCCTTTAGCTCCCTTGACATAAGTCCACACTCAAGCCCTGCGTGGATAAGGGTTGGGCTTGTTTTTCTGCCGCTTACCTTCTCAAAGGCATCCTGCCAATTCTTTACTAATGGAATGTCCTTGTCACTTGCCCAGCCGGGATACCTTTCGTGGTGGAATGTTGTGCCGCCCACCTTTTTTGCAAGCTCGTCAAGCTCCCTTGTGCTTTCGTCAAGACGCTCTTCAAGGTAAGAACGGGAGGAGAAGCCAATTGAAATATCGCCCTCATTTGTCCTTATCCTTGCTAAATTTCTTGATGTTTCGGGCAAAATCGGCGGCTCGGTCCTGTAATACATTACCCCGTTTCTTATGCTTAGAATTTCAAGTATACTTTCAGTATCCTTTTGAGAAATAACGCGGGGAGTGTCTGTTTTTTCAACTTTTACAAACAGCTCGCCGTCCTCCTTAGCCTTCAAAAAGCTCCTTGCAAAATCCTGTATTTTACTTGTATCAATTTCACCGCTTGGAACAATAACGCACTCGCACTCTCTCGGGATTGCATTGTCCTTATCCCCACCTGTAATATGGGAAATTCTAAAGGGCGCTTGCTCCTTAATCTTAACAAGGATTTTACCCATAAGGATGTGGGCATTTAGCCTGCCCCTGTCAATATCCTCACCGGAGTGGCCGCCGCAAAGACCGCCAACGGTAATTTTATAGCCCTTATACTGACCCTTTTCTTGGCTGACAGGCACGGTAAGCTCCGTTCTTATTCCGCCGCAGCAGCCGATAATAACCGTGTCCTCCTCGGCAGAGTCCAAATTTATCATCCTGCGGGACTTAATCTTACTGTAATCAAAGGCGGAGGCGCCCTCAAGCCCAACCTCCTCGCTTGATGTGAAAAGGCACTCAAGCCTTGGGTGTGACAGTGTGTCACCGTCCAAAACCGCAAGCATAATGGCAACACCAAAGCCGTCATCAGCGCCTAAGGTTGTGCCCCTTGCGTGCAAAATGTCCCCTTCTTGAATTAGCTCAATTGGGTCAGTATCAAAATTATGCTCTGTGCCCACGTTCTTCTCCGCTACCATATCCGTGTGTGCTTGGAGCATTATCGGCTCCTCATTTTCCCGACCCTGTGTGGCATTTTTAACAACCAAAACATTGTTTACATCATCACGGTAGCACCAAAGACCCCTCTTTTCGGCAAAGCTTACAATATAGTCGGCAATCGCCCTTTCATTGTGTGATGCGCGGGGAATTTGTGAAATTTCTTCAAAGTACATAAACGGCGCTTCGTTCTTTACGCCCTTAATATATTTAAGCATAGCAGTCTCCTTTGATTTTTATATTTATATTGTACCATCATTTTATTCAAATAGGAATAGGAAAAACCAAATTTTACAAAAATATGCACCCTTTTAAGGATGCATATTGTTATTTTTATTCAGCCTGCGCATTAATCTCCGCAATAAGCTGGCAAACCTTTGCCTTTGCCTCTGCCGCCGCGGTTTCGGGATTCAAATCAAGCTGGAAGGACTTGTCCCTTGCGCTTAGCTCAACAGCGCCGCGCTCAAGTGTCCTTGGGCTGACAATCATTCTAACAGGAACGCCGATTAGGTCAGCGTCGGAGAACATAACGCCCGCGCTTACATTTCTGTCATCGTAAATAACCTCAACGCCCAGCTTCTTCAGCTCTGCATAGAGCCTGTCAGCAGTTTCCTTAACCTCAGGGTTATCAACACGGATAGCGCAAAGGTGAACCTGCCAAGGGGCAATTGTAATAGGCCAAATAGGACCGAACTTATCGTGGCTGACCTGGCAAACGGAGGCAACAAGCCTGCCCACGCCGATACCGTAGCAGCCCATAATCGGGTACTGTAATTCGCCGTTTTTGTCAAGGTACTGCATACCCATAGATTCTGTGTACTTTGTACCAAGCTGGAATATATTACCCACCTCAATGCCGCGCTTAATTGTGATGGAGTGCTTGCCGCATACAGGGCAAATGCCGCCCTCGTAAGCCTTTGCAACGCTAACATACTCAACCTCACTGTAGTCACGGGCAAGGTTAACGCCCTTTAGGTGGTAGTTTTCCTCATTCGCTCCGCAGATAAGGCTGTTAATTCCCTTCAAGGATTCATCAAACACAACGGTAATGCTCTTGTCCAAGCCCATAGGACCGATAAAGCCTGCGCAAACGCCCATATCCTGTGTAACAACGGCAGGATGCACCTCAGCCTTTATGTGGTTTCTCAGCTTTGTTTCATTAACCTCCAAGTCACCGCGGATAAACACGATAACAAGGGAGTCATCCTCATTTCTTTGGTAAACAACCGCCTTGCAGGAGTCCTTAGCCTGCTTGCCAAGGAAGGAGGTAACCTCCTCAATGGTTTTTTGGTTAGGTGTGTGTACCCTTTCCATCTCCTCAATTTCGCCGCTTTCATTTTCAACAATGCAATCAGCAACCTCCATATTGGAGCGATAGCCGCATTCATCACAAATAACAAGTGTGTCCTCACCAATGTCGGTAAGCAGCATAAACTCGTGGGAAACACGGCCGCCCATCATACCCGAGTCAGACTTAACCGCCACAACATTCGGCGCGCCGCAGCGCTTGAAAATTCTTTCATACGCGTGGTAGCAAACATCGTAGTACTGCTCCAAATCCTCGTGGGATGTGTGGAAGGAGTACGCATCCTTCATAGTAAATTCACGGGTTCTGATAAGACCGCCGCGGGAGCGTGGCTCATCACGGAACTTTGTTTGAATTTGGTATATCATAAATGGGTACTTCTGATAGCTTTGCGCCGCATCCCTTGCAAGATGTACAGCCGCCTCCTCGTGGGTCATACCGAGAACCATATCTATACCGTTTCTATCCTTAAAGCGGAGAAGCTCGGAGCCGATGGTATTATAACGGTTTGACTCCTGCCAAAGGGCGCCGGGCATAACAACGGGGAACATAACCTCCTGTCCGTCAATGGCGTCCATCTCCTCACGGATGATATTTTCAATTTTCTTTGTAATCCTCTTTGCGGGCATATATAGAGAGAAAAGACCTGTACCAACAGATTTCATATATCCGCCGCGAACCATAAGCGCTTGGCTTTCAATAGTACAATCGGCAGGGGCAGTCTTAAATCTTTCTCCAAGTAATGAGCTAACCTTCATAATTTAGTCCTCTCTTTTAAATCTTTTAAAATAATATAGCACACAAAAGTATATTTGTCAATTATTTTTATTGAAAAGTTATGCACGCTATGATAAAATAAAGAAAAGTTTGTACCCTTTCGAGGTGTGTTATGAAAAGAACAGATTATATAGACCCGATAATAGGCACCGTAGGTGATGAGCAGGGGGAAAGCTACCACGGCGGCGGCAAGACCCACCCGGGTGCCGCCTACCCCTTCGGTATGGTGCAGCTCTCGCCTGACACAACCACAAGCGGTGACAACGGCACAGGCTACAACTATTGCCAAAGCACCATTGAAGGCTTCAGCTTCAACCATATGAGTGGCATTGGATGGTACGGCGACCTTGGCAACCTTCAAATTATGCCAACGGTTGGCAAAACCGACCTGCGCAGCGGCTCAAATGCGGAGGTGCCGTTCACTAAGGGAAACGAGGGCTGGAAATCAAAGTTCAGCCACGAAAACGAGGTTGCAAGGGCAGGCTACTACTCGGTTTTCCTTGACAGATACGGTATTAAGTGCGAGTCAACCGTTTCCTTGCACACAGGGCTTCTCCGCTTTACATATCCAAAAAGCCGTGAGAGCCACATTATATTTAACTTCTCCCGCCGAATTGCAGGACACTCCGATATGCAGCGTGTCACCGTAAACGGCAGAAAAATCGAGGGCGAAATCATTTGCACCCCTAAGGGCGGCGGCTTTGGGCGCGGTGCAGGCGGAATTGGCTATAAGCTGTGCTTCAGCCTTGAGGTAAGCTGCGGCTTTACCTACCGTTTTTTTGAAAACGAGGAGCTTTTGCCCGAGGGAGTGTCTGATTTTGAGGGTAAGGACTTACATTTGCTTGCGGATTTTGACACGCAAAAAAACCGTGAAATTTCAATCCGCTGCGGCATTTCCTATGTTGATATAGAGGGGGCAAGGAACAATTTAAGCGCAGAGTGCCCAGATTTTGACTTTGATGCTCTTTATAAAAAAGCTGACACCGCTTGGGAAAACGCCCTTGGCTGTGCCACGGTTGAGGGGGAAAACGAAACAGATTTAACCGTCTTTTATACCTGCCTGTACCACGCGCTTTTGGACCCACGCACCGCCGTGGATAATGACGGCAGGTATGTTAACCCTCAGGGCGAAATCTGCAAGGCAAGCTACACACACCGCACAATGTTCAGCGGCTGGGATGTGTACAGAAGCGAGTTTCCTTTGCTCACAATTATCGACCCTGTGTCTGTAAATGACGAAATTAACTCACTTTTAAATATAGCAATTGCAAAAAAATCCTCCCTTCCAAGGTGGGAGCTTATGGGCATTGACTCAGGCTGTATGGTGGGGGACCCCGGGCTTATTGTTTTGGCTGATGCATACCTAAAGGGCATTGACTCCTTTGATGTACAAAGGGCGTACAAGATTTGTAAGGACTCTGCCCTCTCCGTCTCAAGCGAGGATTTTAAAAGCTTCCGCCCCAAATGCCCACAGTATACAAAGGATGCCTTTGTGCCGCACGGACTAAGTGACACCTTAGAATATTTGCTTGCCGACTATGCCCTTGCACAATTTGCAAAAAAGCTTGGCAAAAACGAGGATTATGAATATTTTATGTCCCGCGCAAGCACCTATAAGAACAACTTTAATAAAGAAACAGGCTTTATGGGGGCAAGGGACGAAAAGGGAGACTTCGTGCCTGTCAAAAGCGAGTACGAGGGGTACGGCTGTGTGGAAAGCAACATTTTTCAGCAAAGCTGGTTTGTGCCCTACAATGTTGTGGGCTTGAGTGAGCTTTTCGGCAAGGAAAGAACTGTTATTCTTCTTGAAAGATTGTTTGAAAAAGCCGACTTTTCGCGCCTTTGGAACGAGGACTACAACCATTCAAACGAGCCTTGCCATAACATAACCCACTATTTTAATATTCTCGGCTTGCCAAAGCGCACACAGTATTGGACAAGGCGTGTTCAAAAGGAGGCTTACCGCTTAGGCGCATTCGGCTTTTGCGGCAACGAGGATGTGGGTCAGCTCTCCGCCTGGTATGTGCTTTCTGCCCTTGGCTTTGCACAGGCTTGTATGGGGGATGACAAATACTATATTAACACTCCGCTTTTTAAATCCGCCAGGGTGCGTCTAAACCCCCGTTTTCATTCTTGCAGCGTCAGCGCAGAGCTAATAATAGAGTGCGACAAGGACCCTCTTACAAGCCCTTATATCAGCGCAATTTATCTAAACGGCAAAAAAATCCACCGCTACTATTTGACCTACGGCGAAATAACAAGCGGCGGAAATTTAAAATTTATACTGTGCGAGGACAATTAGATGAAAAAGCTTGACTTTTCCCAAAACGGAATAAAATTTATTGTAGGAATAGCAGAGGACGAGCGTGTCTACCTGCACAATTTTTCAACAAACGATCTTGTACACAAGCGCTATAAGGGCGTGTGGGGACCTATTGCGGAGATACATATTTGCGGAGACAACCCAAACGACCACCATATGTCAAAGCATACAGGGGGCTCTGCCACCTTTACCCTTAAGTACAAATCCCATAAATACTACGAAAACGAGTATGGCAACAAGCTGGAGCTAACCTTGGCTGACAATAAGCTGGAGGTGTGCGTTCACTATCAATTTTACACAGGCATTTCCCTTTTGCGCAGCTGGACAACCGTTACCAACATTAGCGCTGACATAGTAGGGCTTGAATACGTCTCCTCCTTTTCCTATGTGGGAATTGACGAAGGGGAAAAGCCCCTTGATGAAAGGCTGAAAATTTTAATTCCCCACAATGCCTGGTGCAGGGAGGCAAACTGGCACGCCTACACCCCTGGCGAGCTTGGCTATGCCCCGATGACGTTTTTTTCGGGAAAGAGAATTTTGGTTTCCAATACAGGCACCTGGAGCGCCAAGGAGCATCTGCCTATGGGCGCGTACCATAACCTTGAAAGCGGAAATATGGTTATGTGGCAAATTGAGCATAACGGCTCCTGGGCTTGGGAAATCTCCGACATTGACCGTATGCTCTACCTAAAGATTAGCGGTCCAAACGAGCAGGAGCACGATTGGTATAAGGAGCTTGTCCCCGAGGAAAGCTTTGAAACCGTCAAGGTTGCCCTTGCCTTAGGTACTGACTTTAACGATACCTTAAAGGAAATGACAAAATACCGCCGCATAATCGCAGGCAATAATGACAAAAACCGCGCTCTGCCCGTTATATTCAACGATTATATGAACTGCCTAATGGGGGACACCACCGAGGAAAAGTCCCTGCCCATTATTGACCGTGCCGCAAAAATCGGCGCTGAGTACTACTGTGTGGACTGCGGCTGGTATGCAGACGGCACTTGGTGGGACTCTGTTGGAGAGTGGAAGCCCTCAACCTGGCGCTTCCCCAATGGGTTAAAGAGCCTGTTTGACAGAATTCACAGCCTTAATATGATACCGGGTATTTGGCTTGAAATAGAGGTAATGGGCATTAACTGTCCCTTAGCCAAGGACTTGCCAGACGATTGGTTCTTTGTCCGCCACGGAAAAAGGGTTATCGACCACGGCAGGTATCAGCTTGACTTTAGAAACCCCGATGTGCAAAAATTCGCCACAGAGGTGGTTGACAGGGTTGTTCGTGACTACGGCGTAGGCTACATTAAAACCGACTATAACATTGAGGCAGGCAGAGGCACAGAGCTTTATGGCAATAGCTGTGGCGATGCGCTTTTGGAGCATAACAGAGCCTACCTTTGCTGGCTTAAGAGCATTATGGCAAAGCACCCCCACTTAATTATTGAAAACTGCGCAAGCGGCAGTTTGCGTATGGACTATGCCCAGCTTTCCGTTTGCCACCTGCAATCCGTCAGCGACCAGGAAAATTACCTATACAATGCAAAAATTTCTGCCGCCGCCTCCACCGCGGTTATCCCTGAGCAGGGAGCAATTTGGTCATATCCCCTTGCCAAGGCGGATGACGATGAAATCATTGTGAATATGGTTAACTCACTGCTTAAGCGCATTCACCTTTCAGGCGAGATACAGGCGTGGGATGACCGCCAATTCGCCCTTGTTAAGGAGGCAATCGATTTGCACAAGCAAATCCGCGCCGATATTCCAAAATCAATCCCATTCTATCCCTTCGGTATGCCGCAGTACAGTCAAAAATGGATGTGCGAGGCGTATAAACTGGAAAACAAAATACGAATGGCTGTTTGGCGTATGGACGAAGAAAAAAGCGCCCTTAGCATCCCCTTGGAAAAGGAAATTAAGAGCGCAAAAATCCTATACCCTTCAAAATGCGACGGCGAGCTGACCTTTAGTGGCAGTACATTAGCCGTTTCCCTTGACAGGTGCAACACCGCCTGTATAATTGAAATTATATGTTAAAGTCAAAAACAGGATGGAAAATTCCATCCTGTTTTGTTTTATTAGAATTGGCTGTCTCCAAAGAGCTTGGATGCATTTACTGTAATCTGTGTTGCAGTATATGTTTCTCCCGTGGTTGGGTCCTTCTTGCTTATATGTGCTACGGTATATGGGGACTCGCAAATGATGTCATTTGTCTTTACCGCTTCATTTTTATAATTTGGTCTTATATACTTCATTTTCGTGTTCTCCTTATGCTACTGTAGGATTTAAAATTGCATAAACCTCATTGTATGAGTTGCCAACAGAGGTCTCGCTTGTTGCGTCATTGTGGAGATAGAAAATCTTACCGCCGTCAACAACATAGCCGTTAAATGCAATTTTAGTGTCCAGATTACCTGCGTCAATGCCTGTAACCTTAATGTCAAAATAGTTATGAACTACTGAAAGCTCGCCGTTTGAATTCTTGCTAATAGGAGCAAAAATTACATTGGTGTCAGCCACAACCTCACCCTCAACTACGCTGATTGGGTTAGCCTTACCAACAGATGCCACAACACCAAAGGCAAAGTCATCACTGAATGGTGCGTATGCCTTAATTGCCTCCATATTTACATAGAAGCCCTGAGTTACAGAGTAGCAGCCATTTTTGTCCGCAAACTCGCTTACCGCAAAGCCCTTCCAAATAAACAGCTCAGCAACGCCGTCATCTACAACGCAGTAGCTGCATCCAAGGTTTTCGCAGGAAACGGTCTTTGTGCCCTTCTTTGTATAATCAGCGTATACAAGGCTTTCCAAATATGCGTGAATTTGTGTTGATTTTTGAACATACTTCAAGCAAACCTCACACTTGTCAGCACAAGCGCTCACCTCATAAAGTGTGTGGTTGCCTGTTGCAGGAGCAACATCGTTTGCAACGCGGTCGCAAAGCACGCAGGTATTCTTGGTAACACCGTCAACTCCGCAGTTAGGCAAGCTTAAAACCTCTACCAAATCATAGTGAACACCCGCATCCATATGACCCTGTCTGTCAAATGGGAGAATAGGTGTAAATGCCTGTTGTACTTTTCCGTCTATGCTGTTGGAACGGATACCGTAGCAAAACTCAACATCATCGCCATTGCAGAAATAAATTTCAAAAGAATCTGTGTTAACATATTGCAATACGTTTCCGTTAGCGTCAGTATCCTTCAGCTTGTTATCAGAAGCAGGGAAGTTCGCATCGCCCATAGTGATTGTCAACGTGCCGCTTTCCTTCAATGTTATCGCATTTCCCGCAGGGTTTGTTGTAGCAATAAAGGCAAGACTACCGTCAGAAAGAGTAACAGTTGTAACAAAATTACCGTTCAAATCAGAATAATCGTTCTTAGTAAGAATGATCCTAAGCTTTCCTGAGCTTGTTTGACGATATTGACCTAATTGAATATTTGTCATCTTACCAAGGAAAACAAGGGTAAGACCGTTTGGATAATTTACCTTACCTTCAGCAAAGGCGTGTGATGTACTTAACTCTGTAAATCCTTCCGGGAAATATAAGGTGCTATTTGATTTTTTAGCGCCGGTCAAGAAATGGAAGCCTACGCTCTTTAAGTTTGTTGGCAAAAAATCACTGGCAAAATACATATTCTCGCACATATAAAAGCACTGGCTACCAAAGGACTCAATTGTATCAGGCAATGTTACCTTTCCAAGCGCAGTACAGTTCGCAAAGCAAGAGTTGCCTAATTTATTAACATTTCTCGTTGTCAAGTCTACGCTTTTTAAATTTAAACATCCGTCAAACAAGCGGTCCTGTGACAAATCAAGCACAGCATCCGAGCCTGCGGGGAATTCAATTGTTTCAAGGGTATCAATGCTAAAAAATCCATAAGTACCTATTGATGTAAGATTCTTAGAGAAAACAACCTTTTTAAGCTTCATTCTAACGCTTCCTTGGTCATCTCTAAACGCGTGACCACCCACAGATGTAATTGAATCGGGCATTACAAGCTCAACTACATTTGCTTCCTTCGGGTTGAATCCAAAATATCCGCTTTTAATAGTTGTCAAGCCGTTTGGCAATTCAATTTTATAAATTGCGCCCAACTCATAGCTCTTACCTGTTTTTTCGTTAACGAAGCTATAATCAAAGCCGTTAATATAAGCTTCTGAGATAGCGCCGTCCTTTACGGTGATACTATACTTCAAAATATAGTACGCAGGGTAAGCGGTATAGGTGCCGTCACCGTTGTCCAAAACCACCTTTGAGGTTTTGTCTGTCATAAGCTGGTAGTTGCCTGTGTACCAGGATGGGTCACCAAGGTTATCAACAGTAGTATACTCCTCAGCATTTACCGCAAATGCAAAAAGTGTACATAAAACCACAGCCAAAATTAATGTGAGCAAAAGTCTTTTTTTCATTTTTTCTCTCCTTTTCAAAAGTATTATTTGACTTTGTCGCAATTATATGATACTATATATTTGCGGACATATAAAGTGAATATTTAACCGAAAAGTAGTATTATTTAACCAAAGGAGTAAGAAATGAAGGAAGTATTTCATTACCTTAACTTAAGCTCACTAAAAAGCGGTCAAACCACTGAAGACAGCAGATTTTCCTTGGAAAGAGAGCTGTTGGTGAACTGCGCAGGAAGCATAAATACGCGCAGGCCTCATAAAAGCAACGTTGCGGGCGGCAGGGCGGATTACTACCTTATTTATGTCACCGAGGGCAGTCTTTTCTTTAACAGCTGCGGCAAAAGTGTATACCTCGAGCCCTTTGATGCTATCGTGCTTCCCCCCAACACTCCTTATTTTCAAAGTCTTGATAAAAATGGGGAGCTGAACTATTTATGGGCGCATTTTACGGGTAGCAACACAGAGAGTATTCTAAAGCAATTTGGAATTAAGCCCTTCCCATACATACACAAGGTCAGCCAAAAGAACCACCTGCAAACAAGGTTTCAACGCCTTTTTGACTGCTTCTTAAAAAGAGATAAATTCTTGGAAAGGGACCTTTCCGCCTCCCTTGAAAAGCTGCTCATTGAGCTGGCAAGGGGAATAAGCAACTGCGAAAGCCCACGGATCAGCCTATCCAAATCCATAAATTAC
Source organism: Clostridia bacterium (assembly GCA_017452475.1). GTDB lineage: Bacteria > Bacillota > Clostridia > Oscillospirales > CAG-272 > RGIG2000. The sequence goes on from JAFTMJ010000042.1 coordinate 27,527, forward strand.
ATAAACAACTACTACAATACAAGCATAAAAATCCCCGACCTTGCAAAAATGGACGGGCTTAGTGTAACTCAATACAACCTTAACTTCAAGGCGCAAATGGGTATGCCACCCACAAAATACATAATCAAACTCCGTATGGATACCGCAATCGAGCTTATGGCAAGCAGCGACTTACCCGTGTGCCAAATCGGGGAAATGTGTGGGTACGATGATTACAACTTTTTTGCCAAGGTTTTCAAGGCATACACAGGGCTTTCTCCCAAAAAATATATGGAAACTATTCTTTAAAAGCAGACACAGGGTCAAAAAGCAAGTGCAATGACAGTAAAAAACAGACACGGGGTCGGTAAAAATTCGACCCTGTGTCTGTTTTTATAGCAAGCTATTTTTATAAATTTCTATTTCAAGCTCCTTTGTAACAGGATAAGGACAAGAGGCAACATTCCGCGCCTTAATGGAAATTTCAGACCAAGCAATAAGCTCATCTTCTGCAAAGTCCTGCTCCCTTGGCAAAATTTGCTCAAGGTATTCCTTTAGCTCACCTAAGCCTTCAAGTCCAAGAGCATAAATACACTGCGCCATTCTCTTTTTGTCTACTCTTTTTAGATACTCATATAAAAGATATCCGTTTGCCATACCGTGGGGTATATCCTTGAAATATGTCAGCTGATAGCCCATTGAGTGGACAATTGTTGTGCCCGTTTGGGAAATAACCATTCCGCCAAGGGTGGACGCCCACAAAAGCTCCGTACAGGAGCAAGTATCAAAGCTGCCGTCTTTCAGCTTATCTAAGTGCCTGCCGATAATTCTTAACCCCTCAAGCGCCATATAGTCACTGCTTGGGGATGCTTTTTTATTGGTGTATCCCTCAATCAAATGGCACATAGCATCCACCACCGTGTTTCTTGCCACCTGCAAGGGCAAATTCACCGTATATCTACCGTCCAAAAAGGCAGTTTTGAAAAAACAATCCACACAGGTAAAGCTTTTTTTGGTTTTTTCCTTATGCAAGGTGAGTATAGAATAGGGCGTTACCTCAGAGCCTGTGCCTGCAGTTGTGGGAATAGCCACCATTGGCAAGGGCTTGTTTTTATATTCTCCCTTAAATATATCGTATAGCTCAAAGTCACTACCGTCTTTCGGCTCGTTTGTCGCATAAACCGAGATCGCCTTTGCCCCGTCCATTGGGGAGCCGCCGCCCACTGCGATTATAAAGTCACAGCCGCATTCACGGGCGAATTTTCCGCCCTCAGCCATGGACTCAATGTCAGGGTTGTTTTCCACTTTATCGTACACGTGGTAGGGGATTTTGTTCTTTTCAAGCACCTTTGTCACATCGTCAAGAGCGCCCGAGCGCTTGCCCGAGGTTTTGCCCGTAACTATCAATGCACGTCCCCCGAGGATTAGCTCGCTTTCGTTTTCCTTAACGCAATTTTCACCAACTATTATTTTTGTCGGCATATGGAATTTATACATACTATCACCTCACATCTATATTACTATAAATAACAACAAATGTCAAATATAACTTGAAAATGCATATTAGGTGTGATAAAATAAAACATATTATCTAAGTGAGGTGTTACTGTGGATTACCGTATCGAACACGATTCTATGGGAGAGGTTTTGGTACCTTGTGATAAATATTGGGGCGCGCAAACACAGCGCAGCCTTGAAAATTTTAAGATTGGCACTGAAAAAATGCCAACGGAAATTATTTCTGCCCTTGCAATCTTAAAAAGAGCTTGTGCGCAGGCAAACCGCGCCCTAAAGCCGGAGAAAATGACAGAAGAAAAGCTTAACGCCATCGAGGCTGCCTGCCGTGAAATAGTGGATGGCAAGCTGAATGGCCATTTTCCCTTGGCAGTTTGGCAAACAGGCAGCGGCACACAAACAAATATGAATTTGAACGAGGTTGTTGCCAACCGCGGTAACGAAATTTTGGGCAAGAAGCTTTTGCACCCAAACGATGACATAAATATGTCCCAATCCTCAAACGACACCTTTCCTACCGCTATGCATATTTCTGCGGTGCTATCCATAAAGGGTAAGCTGCTTCCCGCCGTACGCACTCTTGTTAACACCTTAAAAAGGCTCGAGAAGGAAAATGAGGGAATTGTTAAAAGCGGCAGAACCCATTTGCAGGACGCAACGCCCATTTCCTTCAGTCAGGAAATAAGCGGCTGGCGCTCCTCTCTTGAAAAGGATGCTTATATGATAGAGCTTTCCCTAACGCCCTTAAGCGGGTTGGCTATCGGTGCAACCGCGGTGGGTACAGGGCTAAATGCTCCTTGTGGCTTTGATAGTCTTGTGTGCGAGTCAATTTCCAAAACAACAGGCGTTGAATTTAGGGCTGAGGAGAATAAATTCCACGCGCTTTCCTCCAAGGGTGAGCTTGTAAACGCCCACGGAGCATTAAAAGCGCTCGCTTGCGACCTTATGAAAATTGCAAATGACATTAGGTGGCTCTCCAGCGGTCCTCGCTGTGGCTTAGGGGAAATTACCATTCCTGAAAACGAGCCGGGCTCCTCAATTATGCCGGGCAAGGTTAACCCCACCCAGTGTGAGGCGGTGACTATGGTTTGCGTGCAGGTTATGGCAAACGACAGTGCCGTTTCTATGTGCGCCTCCCAGGGCAATTTCCAGCTTAATGTGTTTATGCCCGTTTGTATAAACAGCTTCTTACAGTCCGTCAGGCTTTTGGCTGACGCCTGCATTTCCTTTGAGAAAAACTGTGTCTGCGGCATTAAGGCTAATAGAGAAAAAATGCACGCAAACCTGCACAATTCCCTTATGCTTGCAACCGCATTAAACCCATACATTGGGTACGAAAATGCGGCTAAGGTGGTTCATTTGGCGCACAAAAAAGGCGGTTCCCTTAAATCCGCCTGCATAGAGCTTAGATTCCTTACCGAGGAGGAATTTGACAAATACTTTCAGCCGGAAAAAATGATATAATTGCTGTAAAAAAAGCAAGATTATAGGAAAACAAGCATAGTAAATTCAAGAGGGCGAAAACGCCCTCTTTTATTTATTTTTTATTTTCTCATTTTAGGCTTGACAAATTGTGATAAGAGTATTACAATAGATAAGGTTTTAAAAAAATAACAAAGAAGGCGTTTTTATGGAAATTCTATTTAGCTTATCTATTGCACTGTTTGCAGGTCTTTTGCTTTCCCGCTTGGCAAAGCTTGTTAAGCTTCCTGCCGTTACCGCATACTTGGTTGCGGGCATACTTGTGGGTCCCTTCTGCTTAGGTGCCTTCGGCATTCAAGGCCTCGGCTTTACCGAGCTTGATATGGCGACAAAGCAGTTTTCAATAATTTCCGATGTTGCCCTTGGCTTCATCGCATTCTCTATCGGTAACGAGTTCCGTATGAGTGAGCTTAAGCACATTGGTAAAAAGGCAACAGTTATCGGTATTTTCCAAGCGGTTTTCACCACCATTGTGGTTGATGCGGCGCTTATTGCACTTTCATTCATCATTCCAAACAATGTGTTCTCAATTGAGGCGGCAATCATTCTCGGCGCAGTTGCCTCAGCCACTGCCCCTGCCGCAACCCTTATGGTTGTTAAGCAATATAAGGCAAAGGGTCCTGTTACAAGCACACTCCTCCCCGTTGTCGCTCTTGACGATGCGGTTGGCTTGGTGCTGTTCTCCATTTCCTTTGGTATTGCAAACGCAATCCACTATCAAAGGGCGGATGTGGTTTCCATTATTGTTGAGCCCCTTTTGGAGGTTGTTCTTTCCATCATCTTGGGCGCGCTTATGGGTCTTATCTTCACCTTTATCGAAAGGTTCTTCCACTCCCGTTCAAAGCGCCTTTCCGTTTCCGTTGCATTCGTTTTTGCAACCGTTGCAATCTCAATGCTCAACTTCCACATCGGTTCACTCCACGTGACCTTCTCACCACTCCTCAGCTGTATGATGCTTGGCACAATCTTCTGCAACATTTGTGACTTCTCCGCAGAGCTTATGGATAGGTTAGACCGTTGGACAGGTCCTATTTATGTTCTTTTCTTCGTGCTTAGCGGCGCAGAGCTGGAGCTTTCCGTATTTACAGAGGGAATTGTCCTTCTTATCGGCTTTAGCTACATCGTTTTCCGTTGCCTTGGCAAATACTTCGGCGCAAGGCTATCAGCGGACATCTCCCACGCAGAACCAAATGTCAAAAAATATCTCGGTATCACACTTTTCCCACAGGCTGGCGTTGCCCTCGGTATGGCAATGAAGGCAATGACCTTTGGCTCAATCGGCCACTTGGTTGCAAACATCACCCTGTTCTCCGTTCTTATTTATGAGCTTGTCGGTCCATTCCTTACAAAGGTTTCCCTGCAAAAGGCAGGAGAAATCGACCCTGAAGGAAAAACAAGCAAGCGTATCAAAAACTACAAGCGTGACGAGCATCACCCACATATATAACAGTCAAAATGCACCCCAAGGGCTAAGCCTTAGGGTGCATTTTTATTAATACAGGGTGGCATTTTTGCCACCCTGTATCTGTTTTTATTATTTTCTAAGGTCTGCAATGTCAAGGATAAGTCTTTCTGTCTTTTCCCAGCCAAGGCACGGGTCAGTTATGGACTTGCCGTAAACACAGCCGTCAGGCTTCTGGTTTCCGTCCTCAATATAGGACTCAATCATAAAGCCCTTAACAAGCTTGTTTACATCCTCGTTGTGGCGTGTGGAGTGCAAAACCTCCTTTGCGATTCTAACCTGCTCCGCCCACTTCTTACCCGAGTTTGCGTGGTTAGTGTCAACAATAACACCGGGGTTTACAAGGTTTGTCTTTGCATAGGTTTCGCAAAGGCCAATCAAGTCCTCATAGTGGTAGTTTGGCAAGGACTGACCGTGCTTGTTCACATATCCGCGAAGGATTGCGTGGGTAAGCGGATTACCCTTTGTTTCAACCTCCCAGCCACGGTAAATAAAGGTGTGCGCGTGTTGTCCTGCTGTAATTGAGTTCATCATAACCGAAATGTCACCGCCTGTTGGATTCTTCATACCAACAGGAATGTCAAGTCCGCTGGCAGTTAGGCGATGCTCCTGATTCTCAACGGAGCGCGCGCCGATTGCAACATAGGACAAAATATCGTTTAGGTATCTGTAGTTGTATGGGTAAAGCATCTCATCAGCGCAGCTAAAGCCCGTTTCCTCCATAGCCCTCATATGCAGCTTACGGATTGCAATAAGGCCCTTTAACATATCGGGGCTTTCGTTAGGGTCCGGCTGGTGGAGCATGCCCTTGTAGCCATCACCTGTTGTTCTTGGCTTATTGGTGTAAATTCTCGGAATAATAACTATCTTATCCTTTACAACCTCCTGCACCTTCCTAAGCCTTGAAATATAGTCAAGCACCGCATCCTCTCTGTCTGCAGAGCAAGGACCGATAACAAGCACAAGCTTGTCACTTTCGCCTGTAAATACCTTTGCAATTTCCTTATCGTTCTCAGCCTTCATTTTTGCAAGGCTATCGGACAAGGGGTACATTTCCTTTATCTCCATTGGGATTGGTAATTTTCTTTTGAAGTTCATATTCATAATGTTCTTTTCCTTTGCTATTTCTTATCAAAGAACTCGCGCCTCTTGGTGGATGTTCTCATAATTGACTTTATTCTTTCTGTGTCGGAGCTTTCAATGGAGCTTTTAAGCTCGGTAAACTTGTCAATAAACAAATCCATTTGGGCAAGAAGCTCTTTTTTATTCATGAGGAACAGCTCGCACCACATATCCTCATTAATTTTTGCAATTCTCGTTAAGTCCCTAAAGGAGTCACCCGTGTAGTCCACAAGATGCTCGGAATCCTTACAGGTCATAAGAGATACCGCAATACAGTGGGTAAGCTGAGAGAGGAAGCCTATCATTTCATCATGTTCCTCGGGGCTTAACTCCGCAATAGTTTTAAAGCCCAGCACCTTACCAAGGCTCTTGCACTCCTCAATTGCCTCCCTTGTATTTTTCTTTGTGGGGGTTACTATGTAGTTCGCGTTTCTGAAAATAGATTTGTCCGCATTCTGCACACCGTAAACCTCACGGCCCGCCATTGGGTGGGCGGCAACAAATTCCACATCGGGGCGAAGCATATCCTGTATTTGGTACACTATAGCGCCCTTAACGCCCGTTACGTCCGTAAGCAGTGCGCCGGGCTTAAAATATCCTTGATATTTCTCAAGCCACTCAACAAAAACCTTTGGATAAAGGGCAAAAACCACAATATCAAAGCTCTGCACGTATTCTCGGCTCACCTCGGTGGTTCCGTGGGCAATAAGCCCCTTTTCTATTGCGTAGTCAATGGAGGATTGGCTCCTTGTTATGGCGCCAACCTCATAGCCTAAGTCCGTCAGCGCCTGCGCATATGAGCCACCGATAAGACCAAGACCAACTATCAAAATTTTTACATCATTAATTATTTTCACAGTACAATCTCACTCCTAATCCCTATTTTTGCAATTTCCTCAAAGAAATTAGGGTAGCTTTTAGAAACCGCCTCACAGCCCTCAATCTCGCCCCCAAAAAGGGACAAAGCAACTGTCAGCGCCATAACTATCCTGTGGTCGTTGTGTCCGCAAAGCGCCACGCTTGGCGCCTTTATGCCACGCCCCACAATTACGGAGTTTTCCAAGACCGTAACCGCAACCCCAAGCTTTTCAAGCTCGGTGCGCATTGCCTCAGCCCTGTCGCTCTCCTTAATTTTAAGCCTTCTTGTACCGGTGAAGGTGGCGCCGTTATGCGCCGCCGCCATGGCAAAGAAAACAGGACCTAAATCAGGACAGTGGGAAATATCAATGGTGGGGGTGCCGTTTTTTATCATTTCAAAGCACTCACCGTACACCTTATCTCCCTGTACAGACGAAGGATTTAAGCCTAAAACAGACACGTCCCCGCCCAAAATGTTAAAAGCATCCAAAAATGCGGCATTGGAGTAGTCCCCCTCCACCTGTGCGTCACAGCACACATATTTTTGGTTACCCTTAATGTAAAAGCTATTATTTCCTTTTGTAATTTCAATACCGAAAAGCTTAAGCGCCTCTATCGTTATATCAATATATGCGCTGCTTTCCAGCTCTGTTGTAACATTAATTATACTGTCGCCGTTCAAAAGCGGCAGCACAAACATTAAGCCGCTTATAAATTGGCTGCTTATATCTCCCCGAACAGAAAAGGTGTCGGGCTTAAGCGTGCCCCTTACGGTTACAGTATCCTTTGTTCTTTCAAGCTCAATTCCCTGAGCCTTAAATATTTCCTCATAAACCTCAAGTCCGCGGGACATTAGCCTTTCACTGCCGTGGAAGGTGCAAGCCTTGCCTGTTAAAAGGGCAAGGGGGATAAAAAACCTTAGTGTTGAGCCGCTTTCATTGCACTCAAGCACAGTGTCTGTTCCCTTTATTCCTCCTTTTATCCACACGTCATCGCCTGTTTTTTCAAATTCACAGCCTAAGGCGGATATACAATTCAAGGTTGCCTCCATATCCTTGCTTTGGGAAATACCGCTTATTTTGCTCTCCCCGTTTGAAAGGGCGGCGCATATAAGCAGCCTATGTGCAAGGCTTTTAGAGGGGGGAGCCGTTATTTCTCCCTTAGCTATGCCTTTTTCAATTTTCCTTTTCATTTTAACATATCCATTAGGTGGTCAATAGCCATCAAGTAGCCATTTACACCCTGCCCCGTAATAGTTTTGCAGGCATATTTCCCCACATAGCTTATCTGCCTAAAGTCCTCCCTGTTCTCAACCGCAGACAGGTGAACCTCAACGGTTGGAATTCCCACCGCCTTTAGCGCATCCAAAATAGCTATGCTTGTGTGGGTGTATGCCGCAGGGTTAATAACAATACCGTCAACCTTATTATAATAAGCCTCCTGTATTGCGTCAACCAATGCGCCCTCGTGGTTGGACTGGAAGAAGCTAATGCTAACCTCCCTCTGCCTTGCATACGCCTCTATGGTTGCCAGCATATCATTATATGTTGTTTTGCCGTAAATTTCAGGCTCTCTTATTCCTAAGAAGTTTATGTTTGGACCGTTAATTACTAATAATTTCATTTGCTCCAAGCCTCATATATAAGATTTGCCACTTCATCTACCGTGCCGTTTCCGTCAACCCTTGTGTCGCAGGACGAAAGGTAAATGTCATACCTTTCCTCGTACCTTTTTTTAAGCGCCTCTCTGTTGCTTGATAAGGGCCTGTCCTCCGTGGGGAAAAGAAGCTCCAAATCGCGGTCAAGGAAGTAAACATTGCCGTTTTGCTTTAAGCGCCTTACATTGTCGGGGTTAAGGATTGCGCCGCCCCCTGTGGCTATAATTTGGTTATTTTTTGCGCTAACCTCAGCTATAACCTCGCCTTCAATGCGCCTAAACTCTGCCTCCCCGTGCTTTTCAAAAAACTCGGGAATGCTCATTCCGACTTTCTTTACAATCTCCGCGTCCGTGTCAACAAAAAGCTTGCCTGTCTTTTCCGCAAGAGCCTTGCCAACCGTGGTTTTGCCGCTGCAAGGCATACCCACAAGGGCAATATTATCCTTGCCGCTTAACACGCTTTTGAACACCCCTTCGCAAATGGACTTGTCAACCTTGTGTGACATAAAATGCTCATTTGCGTAAACCGCCTGCGCCCCCAGCATAAACAAGCCGCCCTGGGCTTTAATGCCCATTGACTCTGCCTTTAACACAAGGCTTGTCCTAATTGGGTTGTAGACAACATCTAAAACTCCCTCTAACTGTCCGAATTTTTCAAGGTCAAGAGGGATTCCGTCATTTTTGGGATACATGCCCACAGGTGAGGTATTAAAAATAATCTCACAGTCTGTGTGGTATGCATACACCTCCTCGTAGGACAAGGCGCCGGGCACAGAAACGTTGGAAACATAAATTATTTCCTCAGCACCCATATCCTTAAGCACACGGGTTGCGGTTTTTGATGTGCCGCCCGTGCATACAACAAGCACCTTTTTTCCTTTAATATTAAGTCCTATCCGTTCAGCAAGCGCCTTCATTCCCGAATAGTCCGTATTATATCCGTAAAGCTTGCCATCTCTGTTAACCACCGTGTTAACCGCGCCTATGGAAAGGGCGGCAGGGTCAACATAGTCAAGCATTGGAATAACCTTTTCCTTGTACGGAATTGTAACATTGATACCCAAAAAATCCCGTTCCTTCATAAACGCCTCAAGATTTTGCGGCTCAATCTCCTTAATTTCGTACTGATAATCGCCGATTTGTGCGTGAATTTCCTTGGAGAAGCTGTGCTTTAAATGCTCTCCTATTACACCGTATTTCATTAATTAAACCCTTTTATAAACACATCTGTGCCGTATCTTTGTGCAAGCAGGTCGCACACCGCAAGTGCGCAAACGCTGTCCACCACAACACATACACGCCTTATTATCGCAGGGTCGTGTCTGCCCTTGATTTCAATTTTTGTATTTTCCATTTCAATAAAGTTAACCGTATCCTGCGCTCTTGCAATGGATGGGGTTGGCTTTACCGAGCAGGTAAAGATAATGGGCATTCCGTTTGTAATACCGCCGTTTATACTGCCGTTATTGTTGGTTTTTGTAACAACCTTACCGTTTTTATATTCAAACGCATCATTTGCTAAACTGCCAAGGGAGGAGGCAAAGCCGCTGCCCAAGCCAAATTCAACGCCCTTAATTCCGCCAATGGAGAAAAGCGCGTGGGATAAAACGCCCTCAACCGAGTCAAACCAAGGCTCGCCAACGCCTGCAGGTACACCTGTTATGGCGGTTTGAATTTTACCGCCAATGCTGTCCCCATTTTCTCTTGCCTTCATTATTTCTTCTGTTATTGCAAGCTCGCTTTCCTCGTTTAAAACAGGAAAAGCCTTATCCTGTAGCTTTAAAACATCATTTTCCACGTTATCAAACTCCCTGTCGCACTCTCCACCGCAGGAAAGAATATGTGTACCGATATTAATCCCAAGCTTTTTAAGGGCGGAAATAGCAACCGCACCGCTTGCCACTAACCCTGCCGTCACCCTGCCCGAAAAGTGACCGCCGCCACGGTAATCCTCATATCCGTGGTACTTCATATATGCAGTGTAGTCCGCGTGGGATGGGCGGGCAACGCCGTAATTGTAGTCCTTGCTCTTTGTATTCTCATTTGGAATAACTATTGTAATGGGTGTCCCCGTTGTTTTCCCGTTAAAAACACCGCTTAAAATCTCAAAATTATCATTTTCAACGCGAGGAGTGTCTGTTTTTCCGCTTGGGCGCCTCTTGCTAAGCTGATGCTTGATGAAGTCAATATCAACCTCAATGCCGGGAGCCAAGCCGTCAATTACCGCGCCCACCGCCGCCCCGTGGCTCTCGCCGAACAGGGTTACGCAAACGCTGTTACCGAATGTATTTTTCATTATAAAATACCTCTAACTATATATTCCTTTATTTCCTCTATCTTAATTTCTCTCATCTCAAAGGTGCCGATTTCTTCAACATAAATAACAGTGATTTTATCGCCCCTTGCCTTTTTGTCACGCATAATATAGGAAATTAAGGTGTCTGTATCCGCTTTTAAAGCAGTTGGCAAATTGTATTTTTCCAAAACTGCCTTTAGCCTTTTTTTCGTTTCCTGTCCGCACATAGGCATCATACCTATTGCAACGCATTCGCCGTGCAAAAGCTCACCCAGCCTTGCAATGCTTTCTTGCGCGTGTCCAAGGGTGTGCCCAAAGTTCAAAACCTTGCGAAGCCCTTTTTCCTTGGGGTCAATTTCAACCACGTGCGCCTTAATTTTCAAGGATTTTATGATTATTTCATCAATATCCCTCTCAAAGCTCTCACTGCCCTCAATAAGCTCAAAAAGCTCACTGTCACAGGTCGCAGCCATCTTTATAGCCTCGCAAAGACCTGCGTTTACCTGCCTTTTATCAAGGGTTTTAAGTGTGTTTGAGTCGATTACAACCTTTTTTGGCTGATAAAATGCGCCAACAATATTCTTAACCCCACCTAAATCAATGGCAACCTTGCCGCCAATGGAGGAGTCCACCTGGGACAAAAGAGTTGTGGGGACATTATAAAAGTCAATGCCGCGCATATATGATGCGGCAACAAATCCACCTAAATCACCGCAAACACCGCCGCCAACACATACAACACAGTCAGTACGGGTAAAGGCGCGCTCCACCATATAGGACAAAATGTCCTTGTAGCTGTCAAAGCACTTGCTCCTCTCCCCTTGGGGAATTGTATAAACATATCCCTCCTTGGAAGCATCAAGTACCCTTTGTGAATATTCGGTTGGAACACCGCTGTCGGTCAAAATAAGCACCTTGCGGTCTAAATTAAAGTAAGAGCCTATATTCTCAAGGGCTCCCCTTTCAACCACTATATCATATCCCTGCTCACCTAAATTCAAGGTAAGAATCATATTAACACCTTCTTAGTCTGAAATATATGTGCCAACCAGCTTCAGCTTATCACAGGTTGCCCCAAGCGCGCGGAGCATATCCTTGCCGCTTTGGGCATTAACATTTCCGTCAGCCTCTACATAGAAGTAGTAATTCCACAACAGCTCCTTCATAGGGCGGGAGTGTAAATTTCTCATATTGAAGCCGTAAGCACCGATAATATCTATCGTTTTCGCAAGGGCGCCTGCCTCGTTTCTAACGGTAAACATTAGAATAAAGTGCTGGTTCATCTTCCTTGCATTTGTATCTACAACATTTCTCGCGCGAGAAAAGGCAAGAAAACGGGTGGTGTTTGTCCTGCTGGCATTAATGCCGCTTGCCACAACCCTTAAGCCGAACATCTCCGCCGTTTCCATTGATGCAATTGCGGCAGTGTCGCAAAGCTTATTTTCCTTAACATACTTTGCCGCCATAGCCGTGTTACCGTAGGACTCGGGCACAAAGCCCATATCCTTAATGTAGCCTGCGCACTGTTCAAGCGCCTGCGGATGGCTAACAACACGCTTGATATCCTTTAACTCGACTCCCTCATTCACCATTAAGCAATGGGTAACCGGCAAATTAATCACCTGATTAACATAAAGAGTGCCCGAAAACATCAAATCCATAACCGTGGACACATCCCCTGCGTAGCTATTCTCAATGGGAAGCACGCAAGTGTCACACTCACCGTTTTCAACAGCGCGGTAAGCGCTCTCAAAGTCGGGATAAGAAACAAGAATTGCAGAGGGGAACATTTTCTTAGAGGCAATGTACGCATATGCGCCGGCAACACCGCTGTATGCAATGCGCATCCCCTCATTTAGCCTTGATTGGTATGAACGGGAAATACGCATGGTTTCCTTGATAAACTCTGCATAATATTCCTTATATACAGGATTATTCACATAGGAGCTATTTTTGGAGATAACCTCCTTCTCCCTTGCCTCGTCAAGAATGGACAGCCCATGCTCCTTTTTATATTTGGCAACAAGCTCGCTGGCATACATACGCTTCTCAAAAAGCGCCGCCATTTCCTTGTCTGCCTCGTTTATAATTTTCCTTGCCTGCTCAAGCTCGTTCATCACAAAATCCCTCTTTAAACAAAAATAATAATTCATTATTATGTGAATAATTATACTATCTATTATATAATTACTTATATTAAATGTCAAGTATTTTTTAGTCTTTTAAAGTAAAAAAATGCGGAGCCGCAAGGGGCTCCGCACCGTTTGTTAAATTATCTCAAAATCATGTAGAATGCAACTGTTGCGTCAACGTCGGATGTGATTTCAACAGATGTTACACTCTCATACTTGTAAAGGTCAACCACAACCTCAGTACCCTTAACCTCAATTGTTGTTTCGCCGTTAAGTACAATTGTATATGTAGCCTCAGTCTCGCTAACAAGCTTAATCAAGCCCTTACCAATCTCAAGTGCCTCGTTATCCTTTTCGGGAACCTCGGTCTTTGTAAACTTTTCGCCTGCTGTGATTGCTTCAGGATCTGTTGGCTTAACATAACCGTTCCACTCAACTATTACGCTGCAAACGCACTCAGCCTCACCGCAGCCTAAGCAGAGGTCGCCGTTGCCTGTTGTAACGATAGTTGTGATGTTTCTGTATGTCTGACCGCATTCGATACAAGAAACGAAGTCAAACTCGTTAATTGTAACAAGGTTATGAGCTGTTCTTGCCACATAATCTCTGTTTTCAGTTAAGCCGCACTCGCCTGCAGAGCAACCGTAAATGGTGTAGCCCTCAGCTGAGCACTTTGGTCCTACTGTTTCAATTACCTTATCAAATACGTGCTGACCGTGTGGTTCGCCCTCAGTTAATGAGCAAACTGAGCAGGTCTTTGGTGCAACGCAGGTTGCATCCAACCAATCGTGGCCCTTTGGATCGCCGTCTGTTGCGCCGCAAACCTTACATGTCTTTGGAAGAGTGCAGGTTGCGTCTGCATAATCGTGAGGTATAAGCTCGCCGTAGCTCTCGCCGCAGGTTTCACAAACCGCCTGCGTTGTACAGGTTGCTGTGCCGCCCTTGTGGCCGTTTGGATCGCCGTCTGTTGCGCCGCAATCCTTACATGTCTTTGGAAGAGTGCAGGTTGCGTCTGCATAATCGTGTGGTAGAAGCTCGCCGTATGGCTGTGAGCATACATCA
>JAFTMJ010000043.1 GCA_017452475.1 Clostridia bacterium
TGCCTGCGGGCGTGAGGGGATTTATTTCATTTCACATCGAGCAGAGCGAGATATTTCACAATGTTCGACAGAACATTATTTCACATTTTGCGGAGCAAAATATTTCACTATATGCATTTGTGTCTACAAATGCAGTGCTTGCAAAGAAAAGAGGACGAGGAGTTTTACAGATCCTCGTCCTTTTCCTGTCGGTAGGTAACGTACTTTATTAAATTTCAAAAACTGTCCTTTAGAGTACGCACCTTAATGCAATAGCCTTTTTAATTTTAAAATTTCACTTCTGTACGAGCAGGAATTTTACATACCTCGCCCCTGTGCATCAGCCAAACATCTATGCCGCTTGGATTATATACGCTTTGCATATCCGCAGAGTAGCAAAGGCTACGGTATGCAACAACATAATCATAAATTTCAATATTGGTTGCGTACCACACATCATCACGGTTGGAAAGATAAGCACATAGCTTTTCCATCCTTTCCCAATCCTCCTCTGTCCTATACTCAAAGGAGTGACCCCAAATGTAGAAGAGCCAGCCCGCTGCGCTTCTCCAATCCGCCGTCACCTTGCCGTTTACAAACTTATCCGCCAAATCAAAGATTTTATCGTATGCTTGGTGGCAGGTTGCAGGCATTTCAAGCCATTTGTCCGTTAAGCCAAAGCCGTAGTGAGAGTGAACACCGCGGGAATATGCAATGCCCAAGTCCTTGGCAACCCTTATAACATCGTCGTTATATGTGCCAAAGGGGTATGCCATACCGCGGACAACATAGCCTGTGTATTTTTCAAGGGTGCGCCTGTCCTCAAGGATTTCATCAATAATCTCCGTTGTTGTCATTCTTTCAAGGAATGGGTGGTTAACCGTATGTACAGCAACCTCGTGTCCCTTATACACCTCGGGGATTTGGGAAAGGGCAACCTTAGAGCTGCTTTCATCGGGCTCCACTGTCATCAGTCCGCTATTTAAATTGAAGGTACCCTTAAGACCGTACTTGTTAAAAAGCTGAACAAGCCTTATATCTTTCTTTTCACCGTCATCATAGCTAAAGGTAAGCGCCTTAGCCTTTCCGTTTGGATAAAGCATAATGTTGTTAATCATATTATTTCCTTTCGTCGCTTGCGACAATATATTTTAGTCTGTTGACCTTTCGCCCAAAATATTCCTGTACTTTTGATAGAAGGCTTCAAAGTAGCCGCCGTCCATTGCCTCTCGGATTTTCTCCATTAAATCATTATAGAAATATAGGTTGTGTAGCACGCAAAGGCGCATACCAAGGGCTTCCTTTGCCTTCAAAAGATGCCTTATATAAGCCCGTGAATAGTCACGGCAGGCAGGACAGCCGCAGCCCTCGTCAATAGGACGGGAGTCACGGATATATTTTTCATTCATTATGTTCATCTTGCCGTGCCAGGTGAACAAATTGCCGTGGCGGGCGTTGCGGCTTGGCATTACGCAGTCAAAAAAGTCAATGCCGCGATGTACCGCCTCCAAAATATTGCAGGGGGTGCCAACGCCCATTAAATATCTTGGCTTGTTTTCGGGCATATAAGGCTCCACCGTGTCAATTATACGGTACATATCCTCAGTTGCTTCACCAACGGCAAGACCGCCAATGGCGTAGCCGTCCAGGTCAAGCTCTGCGATTTGCTTCATATGCTCAATTCTCAAATCCTCATAGGTGCTGCCCTGGTTAATGCCGAAAAGAAGCTGATGCTTGTTTATTGTGTCGGGCAGGGAGTTAAGCCTTGCCATTTCATTTTTGCACCTGACAAGCCACCTTGTTGTCCTTTCGCAGGACTGCTTTGTGTAGTCATAGGGGGCTGGGTTTTCGATACACTCGTCAAACGCCATTGCAATGGTGGATGCCAAATTGGACTGAATTTGCATTGACTCCTCAGGACCCATAAAAATCCGCTTACCGTCAATGTGGGAGGCAAAATATACACCCTCCTCCTTGATTTTGCGGAGCTGAGCCAAGGAGAAAACCTGAAATCCGCCACTGTCTGTCAAGACAGGCTTATCCCAATTGAAAAACTTGTGTATGCCGCCTAAGTCGTGAATTAATCTATCTCCCGGGCGAATGTGCAAATGGTATGTGTTGGAAAGCTCCACCTGGCACTTAAGCTCCTTTAAATCCGTGGTGGAAATACCGCCCTTGATTGCGGCGCAGGTACCAACATTCATAAACACAGGGGTTTGGATTGTGCCGTGAACCGTTTCCATAACTCCGCGCCTTGCACGCCCGTCCTTACTAATTACCTTGAACATTATTTTATCCTTTCAAATTGCCTTTCCAAAAAGTGCTTTGTTATCTCAAAGGCGATAGGTCTGCCGTGGGGACAATACTTAATATTGTCAAGAGTCAAAACCTTATCGCATATCCATTTAATATGCTCTCTGTCATATATTCTGCCTGCCTTAATTGCTGCCTTGCATGAGGCTTGATAAAGAGCCTTTTCAAAAAACTCGTATCTTGCCTTTTCCGCATAGCCCTCACGGTTTACAAGCCTTGAAACAAGGGTGGCAAAGGCATCACTCGCTGTGGAAACATCAATCTCCGCAGGGATTTCGTAAATGGACACCGCCTTATCGTTCAGGTCATAGCCGAAGCCTGTCTTTTTTATCTCGTTACCGTACTCGTGAAGCGCCATAAGCTCCTCATTGCTCAAATGAACAACTATTGGCAGCATAAGCATTTGGGAGGATGCCTCCGACATTTTAAGCTTTTTCTTTAAATCCTCAAAAATAATCCTTTCGTGGGCGGCGTGCTTGTCGATTAAATACATTACATCTCCAAGCTCCACAATAACATAGGAGTTAAAGGCTTCACCTATTATCCTATACTCGGGCACGGTTTTTTTCTGCAGCTCTGTTTCCTGCGCATCCATCTTTTCCGTAGCCGCCGCAGGAAATTCTGCCTTAACGGATGCTTCAGCCTTTTCCTTAACAGATGCCTTGGAAAAGCTTAAGGAAAACGCCTCCTCGTCCGCATAATCAGAAGCGGTATCTATTGTTTTCCTTGGGGGAGTGTCTGTTTTTTCCTTCTTCAATGCAGAATAATCAAGGGTGTTATCCTGCTTCAAGGTGCCAAAATTGCTGTTTGTATCAAATACAACCCTTTGCGCCCTTTGCTCCTTTTCCTGCCTGTCATTTACAGGGAACAGGGTGTTTAAAAGCTCCTTACCCTTTTCCAAGGTTACCCTTTCGGGCTCGTTATACAAAGTGGGTCTTTGAATACCGCCGTCAAGGGCGGTGCGAACACCGTAGTACACCGCATCGAAAATCAGCTTCTCGTTGGAGAACTTAACCTCTAACTTTGCGGGGTGAACATTTACATCCACGGTTGACGGGTCAATTTTGATATTCAGTATGCAGAAGGGAAACTTGCCCTGGGGTATGTATGAGGCGTACGCCTGCTCAAGCGCCGCCTGCGCTGTTTTGCTCTTGACATAGCGGGAGTTAATATAAAAGTTCTCCTGCGTTCTGTATGCGCTTGCGTACTCGGGTGTGGAAATAAAGCCCTCAACGGTGATACCGCTGTCACTTCGGGACACCTTGATGGTCTTTTTAGCCACGTCCCTGCCCAAAATGGCATAAACGGCACTTTGCAAATCGCCGTCCCCTTGGGTTAGGTACTTTAATGCGCCGTCTGCTATGTACCTAAAGGAAATGTCGGGACGGGAAAGCGCCACCTTTTCAACAACGGCGCTAACTGCGCTTGTTTCGGCTCTGTCCGACTTTAAAAACTTCTTCCTTGCGGGAACATTGTAAAAAATATCCTCAACAATTACGGTTGTACCCTCGCTGCAGCCTGAGGCTATGTGGCTTTGTATTTCACCGCCGTGCGCCTCCAGCAGCGCGCCCATTTCACTGCCCCTCTGCCTTGACATAAGTCTGATTTTTGAAACAGAGGAAATAGCCGCCAAGGCTTCACCTCGGAAGCCAAGGGTCATAATTTCGTTTAAGTCTTCTGCGTTTTTGATTTTACTTGTTGCGTGGCGCAAAATAGCAACGGGAAGCTCATCGAACTCCATACCGCAGCCGTTATCCGCTACTCTTATAAAGGTGGTGCCGCCATTTTTAATCTCAACGGTGATTTTATTTGCCCCCGAGTCAATGGCATTTTCAAGCAGCTCCTTAACAACAGAGGAGGGGCGGTCAACAACCTCGCCTGCGGCTATTAAGTTTGCAACATCAAAGCCAAGCACATTAATTCTGCCCATTTTTTCTCCTCCTCTTATGTTTTATTAGTTAAGTAATTTTTTAAGCTCGAATATAAAGTTCATAGCTTCTATCGGGGTTAGGGTGTTAATATCCACCCTTTTGATTTTATCCGCCGCCTCGTAAATGCTCATATCCTCAAAGGACATTGTAGCATTTTGCTCAGCCCTTGGCGCGCCCTTGGTTGGCTTAGCCTCTACAAAGCCGTTTTCAACCATTTCGCCCAAGATAGCCTTGGCGCGCTTAACTACCTCGTTTGGCACACCTGCCAGCTTGGCAACCTCAATGCCGTAGCTGTCATCGGTTGGACCCTTAACGATTTTGCGAAGGAAAATAATATCGTCTCCGCGCTTTTTAGCGGCGATATTGTAGTTAACAACACCGCTTATCTCATCCTCTAAGGATGTAAGCTCGTGGTAGTGGGTGGCAAACATTGCCTTAGCGCCGATTTTCTTGCCTGCGGTATACTCCGCAATTGCCCTGGCTATGCTCATACCGTCAAAGGTAGAAGTGCCCCTGCCAACCTCATCGTAAATGATAAAGCTCTTTTTGGTGGCATTACTTAAGATATATGCAACCTCGGTCATTTCAAGCATAAAGGTGGACTGACCTGACGCCAAGTCATCCGATGCGCCCACACGGGTAAAGAGCTTGTCAACAACGCCCACACGCGCCTCCCTTGCAGGAACAAAGGAGCCGATTTGAGCAAGAAGCACAATTAGCGCGCTTTGACGCATATATGTTGACTTACCTGCCATATTGGGGCCTGTGATAAGCGCCATTTTGTCCGTTGTGGTGTTAAGATAGGTATCGTTTGGCACGAAGTAGCTATCCTTAACAAACTGCTCAACAACAGGGTGGCGGCCGTCCTTAATTTCAAGAACATCACTGTAATCAACCTCGGGACAGGTATAGTTATTCTTAACCGCAACCTCAGCCAAGGACACATAAACATCAAGGCGGGCAAGCATATTTGCGCTCCTTTGGATGCGCTTTAGGCTTTGCGCCACTCTTTCACGCAGGTCGCAGAAAAGGTCATATTCAAGGGCGCAGAGCTTGTCGTTGGCGCCCAAAACCGTTGATTCCATACCCTTTAGCTCCTCTGTGATATACCTTTCACAGTTGGAGAGAGTTTGTTTTCTTATGTATCTTTCAGGAACCTGAGAGATTAAGGACTTTGTAACCTCAATGTAGTAGCCAAACACGCGGTTGTAGCCGATTTTTAAGGTTTTAATGCCTGTCCTTTCCCTCTCGTTTTCCTCAATTTTCGAAATCCAGCCCTTGCCGTCTGACATTATGGAGCGAAGCTTATCAACCTCCTCACTGTAGCCGCCCTTTACAAAGCCGCCCTCCCTTATGGAGAATGGGGGAAGCTCCACAATCATACTGTCGATAAGAGAGCAAACATCCTCTAAGGTGTCAATGTTATCCCTAATGCTTGCAAGCTCAGGCACATCGGCAGTTAGAAGGAGATTTTTTATTTCGGGAATGACGGTTAAGGTTGACCAAATGGCGCGCATATCCTTGCCGTTTGCGGTGCCGTACACAACCTTGGTCATCAGCCTTTCAAGGTCCAAAACGCTCTTTAGCTGCTCCCCGATTTCCTCTCTTAAAACAAGGTTATTATAAAGGCAGGAAACTGCCCTTTGCCTTTCATTAATTCTTTTAACATCAAGCAAGGGATGCTCCACATAGTTGCGCAGCATTCTTGCACCCATTGATGTTTTTGTTTTGTCAAGCACCCAATAAAGGCTGCCCCTTTTCTCCTTTGTACGCATATTCTCGCAAAGCTCCAAATTGCGCCTTGTGTTTAAGTCCATTTCAAGGTACTGACCGTGGGCGTACACATCAATATTGTTGATGTAGGAGATATCTGTCTTTTGAGTTTTTATTATGTACTCAAGTATTGCGCCAACCGCGCAAATGATGCTTTCGTTTTCGGCGTGCTTGTCCATAAAGCCCTTGCCGAATTGGGTAAGCACCCTGCCGCAGGCGGCGGTATAGTCAAAGTATGACTCCATATTAAGCTCGCAAAGGGCAGAAAGCCTTTCCCTTGCGAAGTCGCAAAGGTATTTTCCGTCCTCTGTGTCAAGGTTTGTTATAATTTCCTTTGGCGCATATGTGCCAAGCTCATTTAACACCCCGGTTTTATCGTTTTCAAGGCTTGTGGCGCAGATTTCACCTGTGGAAATATCCGCAAAGCACACCCCAACCCTGTCCCTTTCAAAAAAGAGGGAGCAAAGATAGTTGTTCTTTGTTTCCGCAAGCAAGGAGCTTTCAACAACCGTGCCCGGGGTAATTTCCCTTACCACCTCGCGCTTTACAATGCCCTTAGCAGTGGCAGGGTCCTCCACCTGCTCGCAAATTGCAACCTTATAGCCTTTGGAAATAAGCTTTCCTATGTATGGCTCAACACTGTGGAAGGGAACGCCGCACATTGGCGCGCGCTCCGCCTCTCCACAATCTCTGCCTGTTAGGGTAAGCTCAAGCTCCCTGGATGCGGTAATTGCATCCTGGAAGAACATTTCATAAAAATCTCCGAGACGGTAAAACAGTATAAAATCTTTATATTGTTCCTTTATCTCGAGATATTGTAGCATCATAGATGTCATACTGTCTTTCCTCCTTGATTTCGTTATTTTTTAGTGGTGATGTCCGCAGTCACTGCCGCAGGATGAGCAGTCGTGAGAGCAGGGGCGCTGACCTGTGATTTGGAATTCGATTTCAGCATTAACCTCATTCATAAGCTTGTTAACCTCTTCATTTGCCTCGTTAACCTTTACGAAAACAGGGTTGGAGGTAACTGATGCTACAATTTCATCAAGTCTTTTTTCGATAGCCTCGATAATCTTTTGGTCAACAGGGTCCTTCTTGTACTCCTCCGCCATAGCAATCTGCTGCGCGTTGTACTCAAGCATAAGCTTTTGGATGTCCTCATCCTTTTCATACGCCTCTCTTGCCTCGTTCATCTTTGCAATTCTTGAGTCAGCCTTAATTGCCTGACCAAGCTGTGCTGCAAGCTCCATAATTTCCATTGCTTTATTCTCCTTTTTAATTATTTTCTATTATCTCACCGTACAGTGCAAAGGTATCTGCACGAGTGATTTTAACATTTTGAAATGTGCCTGTGTAATCCCTTGCGCACTCGAAGTGGACAATCTTGTTTCCGTCTGTGCGGGAGGAGTACACATTTTCGTTATTTTTACTTTTTCCGTCAACCAAAACGCGGACGGTTTTGCCAACATAAGTGTTGTTTATTTCATTTGAAATTTCGTTTTGCAAATTGCAAAGACGGTCATACCTTTCGTGCTTGATTTCATCAGGCACCTGCTCCATATCGTAGGCGGGAGTACCCTTCCTTGGGGAGTAGATAAAGGAAAAGATAGAGTCAAAGCGGACGCTTTTAACAATATCCATAGTTTCCAAAAAATCCTCCTCAGTTTCGCCGGGGAAGCCAACAATAATGTCGGTTGTGAAGGTGACGCCCTTGATTTTTGACCTTAGCTCCTCTACGATTGAGAGGTAGCGCGCCTTATCGTAATGCCTGTTCATTTTCTTAAGAATTTTGTCAGAGCCGCTTTGGAGTGGCAGGTGAAAATGGTAGGCTAAGTGGCGGTTTGATGCCAAGGCATCTATCATTTCACTTGAGGCATCACGGGGGTGTGAGGTCATTAAATGTATCATAAAATCTCCGTCAATTTTGGAAATTTCATTTAGCAAATCCGCAATTGTGGGCTTGCCCTCCAGGTCCTTGCCGTAGGAGTTAACATTTTGGCCAAGCAATGTAATGTCGCGATATCCACGGTCAGCCAAGCCTTGAACCTCTGCCAAAATTTCAGCCATATTGCGGCTACGCTCCCTGCCGCGGACATAGGGCACGATACAGTATGTACAGAAGTTGTTACAGCCGTACATAATGCTGACCCACGCTTTATAGGTGCTTTCCCTCTCTATTTTGAGCCCTTCGGCAATTTGAGGCTTTTCACTGTCCAGCAAAAACCTACGCTTGCCCTTGTTAAGAGCGCCGAAAATAAATTCGGGCAGGCGGTGAAGCATACTTGTGCCAAAAGCAAAGTCAACATAGTGGTATGAGCGCTTAAGCTGCTCACTACGGTGCGCCTGGGCAGGCATACAGCCGCAAACACCGATAACAATATCGGGGTTTTTAGCCTTATAATGCTTAAACCTGCCGATTATGGAAAGGGCGCGCCTTTCAGCATGCTCACGAATGGCGCAGGTGTTCACCATTAATAGGTCAGCCTCCTCCTCCTTTTCGGTGATGGAATAGCCAACCTCCCTTAAAACACCCCTTATCCTTTCGCTATCCGCCTCGTTCTGCTGGCAGCCAAGGGTGAAAACAAAGGCACTTAAATTTTTGTTCTTATTTATTTCACGAATTCCGCGCTTGAATTGCTCCTGCAAGGCAAGCTCAGAGCTACTCACAAAATTATTTGTATTTTCCATATTAAGTCCTTATTATTTTTATCTTATTTATTTTATCATATTTATATAAAATATTCAAGTTATTTTATATCATAAGAAAATTTTTTTGAAATTTGAGGATTTATGTAAAAAAGTGGCAGGGAGTGTCGATAGTTCATTTTTTGTTTACAATTTACAGCCTTTTTCCCTTGCAATTTATCTTTGCTTGTGCTATAATAAAATCGTTAAGGAAATGTATCCTTATCAATAAATTTTTAAGGAGTTTTGTATGAAGGATCTTATCAAAGCAATTGACAATCTTCCTTGGATTGTTAAGCTCATTCTTTGCATTCCTGCCCTTGACATTGTTTGGGCAATTTACCGTATTGCAAGAAGTATTGATGCAAGCAACACTCTCGGTATCATCCTCGGCATTCTTTGCATTGTTCCCGGTGCAGTTTTTGTTTGGGTTGTTGACCTTGTTTGTGTCATCCTCAACAAAAAAGTTTGGTGGTTCTGCTAAGCTACATAAACACATTAAAAGCGTTGCTTTCCTGCAACGCTTTTTTGTTTTATATATTTTAAGTAAAGAAAAACTGCCGCCCTTTTTGGGGCGGCAATTTAAGAAGGGAGAACAATCGGTGCTTGGGGGACAAGCACCAACTATTTGGAGAGTTTCAAAAATTATGGGCTTTTCATTTAGCTCTACTTATTAAACCTTACATCTTGTTGTTTTGTTGCAACAAAATTATTTTTTTTGAAAAATTTTATTTTTCGGTATTCCTTTTTGTTTTTCGCCGTTTTCCTCACTCTTTTGTTCTATGTGATGGCTCATTTGGCGCACCCGTCGGTGGCTCACCCGGTTCACCCTTTGGCTCATCGCTTGGCTGGCTTTCGCTTGGCTTTTCACCCTTGCTTTTATCAAGGCGGTTGCTATTTTGCTCCTTTATGAAGTTTTTCTTTTCCTCTAAAACCTCGTCCCTTGTTGGGGTTTTATCAAGCTTTTCAAAAATGTCCGTTTCCTTGCCGAAGTGGTCAAAAAGCTTTTTATATTCCTCTATACCGTCAAGCTTTTCAAGGCTGTTTTCAATTCCCTTGAGCCACTCCTCGCTTAAGCCATAGGCAAGACTGATTAGCTGATCGGAGCCTGTAATCTCAATTCCGTAATTCTCCTTAAAGGCAGAGAGCTTTTCGCCCATTTTTGCAACGTATTCCTCTAAAAGCTCGTAGCCTTTGATTGTTAAATCAGAGCCGACCAGCGCCCAATAGTCACCCCAAAACATGGTTGAATACCATATTGCCTCATTCAAGCGAGTAAGCTCCAAAACATCGTATGCCATTTGCAGAGATTTTGTAACCTCGACTCTTAAGGTGCCCTTAATTACATCCTTGTAGTAGTCAACCAGCTCCTCCTCATCTAAAGCCCCAACCGTTCTGTCGCTAAAGAAGGGGGACTCAGAGCTGATTTTGTCCACTACCTTTTCGATTTTATCAAGACGGTCAAGACCGTTTAGCTCACAAATTTCCTCAACCGTGGCGGTTTTGTCAACAATGGAAGTGACAGCGCCAATGCTTGACAAGTGGCTTTGAAGCTTTTCCTTTGCGCCGCTTAGCGCCTTTTTGCCGCTTTCGCTTTCGTTTGCGGTGATTTTAATTTGACTGTCCTCACTGGTGGTGTCAATGTAGCCAAGCCTTGATACAAAATCAACATAGTTTACTATGGCGTCGCTTATCCCCTTGCCGATAACCGCTTCATCAAAGCCCTCGGACATAATAACAACATCCGCATCCTCATTGGTGGCAACCGCATCTGTCACCTTGCCGTCCTTATCTATGATAAACAACGTGCGTGGGTTAATTTCCACGGTTATCATTGATGTTTCCCCCTGCAAAGGAACAATAACCGTGCCGCCCGGTGTGTTGGGCGCAACCGATGAAGGCGGAAGCTGTGGGTCAGTGCCGCTGCGTAGCAGTGGAATAATGCAAATGCAAAGCACAATTACTGCCGCAATGCTACATGCAATTGACATATACTTAAATATAGGCTTTTTCTTCTTAGCTTCCTTTATTTCAAAGGGCTTGGTTGGGATTGGCTCATCCAAAACATCCTGCCTTAGACGGGTCATTTTGCTATCCAGCTCCTTATCCCATTTTTCAAAAATGTCCTTCATTATTCCACCTCCTTTATAGCATTTCTTAATTTTTCCAATGCTCGCTTGTACTTTGATGTCACTGTGCCTGTTGGCATACCCATTACCTTTCCTATTTCCTTATGCTTGTAGTCCCAAAGCACGTGCAGAACCACAATCCTTTGCTCGTCGGGGCTTAAAACCCGCTTCATAATGTCGCTTACGCTATTAAACTCAAAGTCATAGGATTGCTCAGGCACGCTTTCCAAATCAACGGTTTGCCTGTGCCTTTTCAATTCTGTAAGTGCATAGTTTTTGGCTATTTGCAATATCCAGGCAGACCCATTTGTGCCAACCGAATAGCTATGTATTCCCCTCTTTATTCGTAGGTATACGGTTTGCATTGCGTCCTCGGCGTCGTGGTAGTTTTCAAGATATGTATAAAGCAAGGAAAAAACGCCCTTCCTTGTCTTTATGTAAAGCTCCTCAAACGCCTTGTTGTCCCCTGTGGATATCTTATATAGCAGCTCGTCTATATACTTCTTATCCATTTATCTCTCCCATTAGGCAAATTTGTTTCCCTTTGCCTTCTAATTATTAAACCGATTTAGGTAAAATTTTGTTGCAACATTTTATTACAATTCTATTTTACCACAAAACAATAAAAAAACTTAAAATTTTTCAAAAAAAGTATTGACAAACCGAAAACATTTTAGTATAATAGTCAAGCAAGGTTGAGAAAGCCTTATGCGAGAGTGGCGGAATTGGCAGACGCGCACGTTTGAGGGGCGTGTGATTTGTTCGTACGGGTTCAAGTCCCGTTTCTCGCACCAAAACAAAAAGGACACCATTTCGGTGTCCTTTTTGTTTTCTTGTATTATGTGCTATAGGGACTTGAACGCAGCGTTAAGAAAAACATTCGGGGAATGTTTTTTAGCGGTGACCGAAGAATTTTTTGTGGCACAACTATATTTTCGCACTCCTTGCCTCAAAAAATTCAAGAGCAAAGTCCCGTTTCTCGCACCAAAACAAAAAGGACACCATTGTGGCACCTGCCGTAGAGCAGGTGCCACAGTTATATTCGCCTGCGGCGAGTTCTATTGCTTCGCAGTGGTATTCGGCTATCGCCGAGTGATATTCGCTCCGCGAGCTTGGGAGGCGAATATAATATCACTGCGACCACA
>JAFTMJ010000044.1 GCA_017452475.1 Clostridia bacterium
ATTGCAAAGGACATTGTTATTGCTTTCTACGTAGTTGAGGTAAACAACGAAACAGGGGCAGAGACACTTACCTTTGTAAACAAGGGCGAGGGTGCGTACAACGGCTTTGAGGCTATAAGCTACTTGGGCGCTGCTGAATTGGCAAAATAAAATTTAACAAGCTACGGCGTGATGCTCCCCTTCGGGCATCACGCTTTTTGTATAAACAAAGACGCCCCCTCAGTCAGCAGAGAGCTGACAGCTCAGCACAAGGCACGGCGCAAGCGCTCGCCTCAGCCGATGGAGCCTACAAAGCCATTTATGGCAAAGCGTAATAATTGCATGGCTGCGGCTAGCTAGTAGTGTCTAGGGCTATGCCCGAAAATGAAAAACCGACCCAAGCGGGTCGGTTTTTGATTGTATAACGGTGAGGTTTATATTCCTGTGGGGTAATTATCTTCCCTCGATGTAGTCACAAGCGGCAAGGGCTGCAATAGCTCCGTCGGCACAGGCGGTGGCAACTTGGCGAATACGCTTACTGCGGCAGTCACCTGCAACAAAAACGCCCTTTGTGTCAGCCTTACAGCTCTCGTCAACATCTGCGTAGCCGTAGGGGTTAAGCTTTAGCACGTTTGCAAAGATTTCGTTTTGCGGTATTAAGCCAATGGCAACAAACAAGCCGTCAACGGTTAGGGTGCGCTTTTCGCCCTTATCGTTTGTTATAACAACGCCGCTTAATTCATCCTCGCCCAAAAGCTCGGTAATTACTGTGCTTGTAATAATTTCAACATTGCTCTTTGCATAAAGCTTGTCAGCAAGCTTTGCTTCTCCTGTAAGCTTTTCAAGGTTTTGGACAACATAAACCTTTTTGCAAAGGTCGGACAGGAGCAAAGCCTCTTGAAGGGCGGAGTTGCCGCCGCCAAGGACACAAACCTCCTTGCCCTCATAAAAGGCACCGTCGCAAACGGCGCAGAAGGAAATGCCGTTGCCGATGAAGTCGGTTTCACGGTCAAGTCCGGGCAGGCGGTGCTTGGCTCCTGTTGCAATGATAACGGCTTTAGCCTGAAACTCACCACTGTCGGTTATAACGGTTTTAATATCCCCGTCCTTGATTTCCAAGGCCTCGCAGGGCTCAACCTCGGCGCCCTGCTCCATAATTTGCTCAACCATTTTGTCAGCAAATTCGTTTCCTGTTAAGGAAACAAAGCCCGGGATGTTTTCAACCTTTGGGGAATAGGTGATTTGACCGCCAAAAGCCGCCTTTTCCATAACAAGAACGCTTTTGTTTGCGCGGCAGGCATATAATGCGGCAGTAAGACCTGCAGGTCCGCCGCCTATAATTATAATATCGTACATTTTATTTTCCTTCCTAAAATGGGGCGTCGCAAATGCGACAGCCCCTTTATTAGTTGATTTAGTTGTTTAGGAACTTCTTAATATCAGAAAGACCTGTGTACTTTTCAAACTCGCCATTCTTAACTACAACAAGTGTAGGAGCCTGCTTGATTTGGTAGCTCTTAGAAAGGTCAACATGCTCGTTAGCAAGGAGCTTTTCGTACTTAATGCCAAGCTTGTCCATCATAGCGCAAGCAAGCTTGCAGTTTGGACAGGTAGCGGTTGTGAACAGGTAGTAGCCGTCAGCCTGCTTGCACTCGCAATCCTCTGTAACCTCTACGGTTTCAACAGGCTTGCCGCTTCTAACAAGCTTAGAGTTCTTAATGTTATAAACAGCTCTGTCCTTGTATTCCTGGCTCTTACCGTCATTCCAGTTCTGAACAGGACGGTAGTAGCCTGTGATACGGCTGTAAACCTCTGTCCTCTCACCGCACTCGGGACAAGTGAACTGCTCACCTGTTAGGTAGCCGTGGTTCTTACATACAGAGTATGTTGGGGACAAGGTGTAGTATGGGAGCTTGTAGTTTTCGGCAATTTTTCTTACAAGGTTAGCCGCGCTCTTCCAGTCAGGCATCTTCTCACCCAAGAATGCGTGGAATACTGTACCTGATGTGTAAAGTGTCTGAAGCTCGTCTTGAATATCAAGAGCTGTGAAGATATCCTCGGTATATCCAACAGGGAGGTGTGAGGAGTTGGTGTAGTAAGGTGTGCCGCCCTTGCCTGTGGAGGCGTTGATGATTTCGGGGTACTTCTTAACATCGTGCTTAGCAAGACGGTAGGATGTGGACTCAGCTGGGGTAGCCTCAAGGTTGTAAAGGTCGCCATACTGCTCCTGGTAGTCGGAGAGGCGCTCTCTCATATGGTTGAGAACATCCTTTGTAAACTGCTGTGCCTTCTCGTTTGTAAGGTCACACTTGATCCAATTTGCATTCAAGCAAGCCTCATTCATACCAACAAGACCGATGGTGGAGAAGTGGTTGTTGAAGGTGCCGAGATATCTCTTTGTGTATGGGTACAAGCCCTCGTCAAGGAGCTTTGTAATTACAGTTCTCTTAACCTTAAGTGAACGGGCAGAGATGTCCATAAGTCTGTTAAGACGGGCATAGAAATCCTTTTCATCCTTTGCAAGGTAAGCAATTCTTGGCATATTGATTGTAACAACGCCAACAGAGCCTGTGGACTCACCGCTACCGAAGAAGCCGCCGGACTTCTTACGAAGCTCACGAAGGTCAAGACGGAGACGGCAGCACATGGAACGAACATCGCTTGGCTCCATATCGCTGTTAATATAGTTTGAGAAGTACGGTGTACCGTATTTAGCGGTCATTTCAAACAGGAGCTTATTGTTTTCTGTTTCGCTCCAGTCAAAGTTAGATGTGATGGAGTAGGTTGGGATTGGGTACTGGAAGCCGCGGCCGTTTGCGTCACCCTCGATCATAATCTCGATGAACGCCTTGTTAACCATATCCATTTCAGCCTTACAATCCTTGTACTTGAAGTCTACCTCCTTGCCGCCGATGATACAGTTAAGCTCTGCCAAGTCAGCAGGAACTGTCCAGTCAAGGGTGATGTTGGAGAACGGTGCCTGTGTACCCCAACGGGATGGAGTGTTAACGCCGTAAACGAAGGATTGGATGCACTGCTTAACCTCTTTATAAGAAAGGTTGTCAATCTTTACAAACGGTGCAAGATATGTGTCAAAGGAGCTGAATGCCTGCGCGCCTGCCCACTCGTTCTGCATAATGCCAAGGAAGTTAACCATCTGGTTGCAGAGTGTAGACAAGTGTGAAGCAGGGGAGGAGGTAATCTTACCTACAACACCGCCAAGACCCTCTTGAATTAACTGCTTAAGTGACCAGCCTGCACAGTAGCCTGTGAGCATAGAAAGGTCGTGAATGTGGATATCAGCATTTCTGTGTGCGTTAGCGATTTCCTCATCATAAACCTCGCTAAGCCAATAGTTAGCTGTGATTGCGCCGGAGTTTGAAAGGATAAGACCGCCAACAGAATATGTTACTGTGGAGTTTTCCTTAACTCTCCAGTCATTAATCTTAAGATAGTTGTTAACGATTTCCTTGTAGTCAAGGATTGTGGAGCTTAGGTTACGGAGCTTTTCTCTCTGCTTACGGTAGAGGATGTATGCCTTAGCAACATCGTCATAGCCTGCCTTGATGAGAACGGACTCAACGCTGTCCTGAATGTTTTCAACTGTAATAGAATTGTTTTCAACCTTTGATGCAAAGTCGGAGGTTACCTTAAGCACCAAAAAGTCAATAACATCCTGATGATAGTTCTTTTCGCAAGCCTCAAACGCCTGTGTAATGGCTCTGCCGATCTTGGAAAGATCAAGGCTTACATTTTTGCCGTCACGCTTAATTACATTATACATTTTTATTTCCCCTTTCAAAATTTTTGGAGCACACCAAGCTTCGACAAAAAACGGAAAAAGGTCAAAAATAAAATTCCTCAATAAAATATTGAAGAATTTTAAAGTTGAATTTTACACAAAATCGTGAAAATCCTTTACCTATGCCCATTGTCGGGCACAAGACCCAATTTCTCAAAACGCAGTGGCGCCAATGATATTTTTTATAGCAAGGATATTCTATCACATTCGTTGCCGTTTGTCAATAGGAAAATACAAGATATTGTGTTATTTTTTTAAATTCACCACAAAATGTTGTGTTATTGACCCCTTATGGAGGTGTTCTTAACATAGGGCAAAACAGCCTCTAAAAGTGCCTTAAGCCCTTGTGTGTCAAGGGGGGAGGAGCCCTCCTGCATTATGTTGCCTGAGTCCACAAAGTTCTGTATATAGTATCTTTTTGCGCCCCGTATCCACTCGCCGATTTTCTTAAAATCCTCGGGGGTGTGCAATTCTTGGGTAACGGTGGTGCGGAACTCGTAATCAACATTGCCCTCCATTAAAATTTTGACGCTTTTTTCCACATCCTCAAGGCAGAGCTTGTCCGTGCCTGCGGTTAAGGGGTACTTTTCACGGCAGTTTTTAATATCCATTGCCACATAGTCAACAAGACCCAAATCAATTGCTTCCTTCAGCTTGTTTGGATAGCAGCCGTTTGTGTCCAATTTTATAAGCAAGCCTAAATCCTTTACTTTTTTCATAAAGTCAAAAAGGTCGCTCTGAAGCATTGGCTCGCCGCCGCTTACAACAACACCGTCAAGCACGCCACGCCTTTTATTTAAATAGGAAAGAATTTCGTTTTCGTCAAAAAGCTCCTCCTTGTCAAGCACAAGGCGCCTGTTGTGGCAGAAGGGACACCTAAGGTTACAGCCGTAGGTAAATACGGTGCAGGCAATTTTGCCCGGGAAGTCAAGCACTGTCATTTTTTGAAAGCCGCCAATTAGCATAAGAAAAACTCCTTTACAGTTTCTTTAATAATTTTATCATATTTGAAATGCTAAAGCAAGGTGTTTGGCGCTAAAACAAAATGTTTGTGCAAAAGCAACAAAGCGCAAAAAAGGACCGCTTGCAGGCGGTCCTTTGTTATATGCAAATAGCCGTTTTTGATTTTTGGGGCGCTCAATCTTAATTAAAATGACTCGGAAGCATCGGCTGTATTGTCGGCATTTTTGATAATGGCATAGATAATGAGCATTACCGAAGTGACAATAATCGATATGAATAAAGGCCTTGCGGCATCCGCAAGCATTTGCTGAACGGTAAGGTCATAATAGCCTCTGATATCCGAGGATGGGTCATTTGTCGGAAGCCCGCTTATATTATTTACCGCAAACAAAGCGATGAATGAGCCGATTATGGAAAGTGAAGATATTACTATTGCAGTAATTTGAGAGGCTTTACATTTTTTCAAAATAAAAAATACGCAAGCAAAGGCAACTGCACAGGCACAAACAAACGCAACAACCGAAAGTATAATTGAACGAACAAGGAAAAATTCTTGATCATTCTCATTTATAAAAGAATAAAAAGGTGGCAGCGAGAACTTGAAGCCGATAATTTGAAAGAAGGAAATCATATTAATAATTCCTGTTATAAATCCGATAACGCAGTAGGCTAAAACTCCTGCAAACAAAGCATCAATACATTTTTTCATAATTTTTTCTCCTTTAAATTTTGTTTTAAATTATTTTATTTTTTCTATCAGCGAAGGAATACACTCCTCAAATTTGACACCGTAGGGGTGAGAATCCGCCTCGGGCAGGGTGGATTTGATACATTCAACGGTGAAGTTAACGGCAATTTCAAGGGCGCGCTTAATGTCGAAGCCCTTTGTTATTGCGCCAACGAGGGTGCTGGCAAAGGTGTCCCCCGTGCCGTGGAAATTGCGGTCAATATTTTCCGCCTTGTAGTAGTAAAACTCTTGTGTTTCGCTATCGTAATAATATGCGCCCTGAGTAGATTTTTCAAAGGCAATGCCTGTAATAACCGCCTTTTTTGCGCCTAAGGCGGTTAGCTTTTTAAGCAGTGACTTAATATGCTCCTCATCGTAGCTTTCCGTGTACGGTGTGCCTGTTAAGAAGGATGCCTCCGTTATATTGGGCACAACAATGTCAGCGCACGCGCAAAGCCGCGCCATATGGGCAGGGAACTCCATATCGAAGCCTGTGTACATCTTGCCCTTATCCGCCATGGCGGGGTCCACAAACAAAAGGGTTTCTTCCTTTTTAAAGTCCTTAATAAAATCAATGGTGTAGTCGATTTGCTTTACTGAGCCTAAATATCCTGTATATATGGTGTCAAAGGAAATATTATATTTTTTCCAATGGTCAGCAATTTTGGGGATATCGTCGCTTAGATCCCTAAAGGTAAAGCCCTCAAAGCCGCCTGTATGGGTGGAAAGGATAGAGGTGGGGATAATGGCGCACTCAATGCCCATTGCGGATATTAGGGGCAACGCCACGGTAACGGAGCATTTGCCGAAGCAAGACACATCCTGTATAGTAACTATTCTTTTCATTAATTTTCCCTCCCTCGTTATTAATGGTTAAATTATACAACCGAAAAGAGCGTTTGTCAATAATAATTGAAAAAGTGACAAAAACTTATATATATATTAAAAAAATCTTGACAAATATATAAATTACTATTATAATAAAGACAAATTTACTTTAGTTTAATAAAGTGAATAGTTAATTTTATGATTAGGTGGTATAAATTATGAAGAATACATTGTTTGAGGGTGTTGCAACAGCCTTGGTTACCCCAATGCACGAGGATGGCAGCGTTGACTACGAGGCACTTGACAGGCTGGTAGATTGGCAGATTGAACAGGGCATTAATGCTCTTGTTGCCTGCGGCACAACAGGTGAGGCCTCTACCTTGACAGATGAGGAGCATAGAGATGTTATTGCAAGGGTTGTAAAGAGAGCTAACAAGCGTGTTCCTGTTATTGCAGGCACAGGCTCAAACGACCTTGAGTATGCGCTTTCCTTGACAAAGTATGCTTGTGAGGCAGGGGCTGACGCGGTTTTGGTTGTTACCCCATACTACAACAAGGCAACACAGGCAGGTCTTGTTAAGATGTACACAAAAATTGCAGATGAAAGCACTGCTCCTGTAATTTTATATAATGTGCCTTCCCGTACAGGCGTGAACATTGCGCCTGCAACATACAAGGCGCTTTGCGACCACAAGAACATTATTGCAATTAAGGAAGCAAACGGTGACATTAGCAAGATTGTTGAAACAATGTCCTATGTTAACGGCAAGCTTGACCTTTATAGCGGTAACGACGACCAGATAGTTCCCCTTATGTCCTTGGGCGGCAAGGGTGTTATCTCCGTTGTTTCCAACATTTTACCTGCAAAGACAGTTGAGATGACAAAGAAGTGCTTGGAGGGCGACTACCGAGGCGCGGCTCAAATTCAGTACGATTTGCACGCTATTATCGACAGTCTGTTCTGCGAGGTTAACCCAATTCCCGTTAAGGCGGCAACTGCTGCTATGGGCTACGGTGTGAACACACTTCGCTTGCCACTTACCCCAATGAGTGAGGACAAGTATGAAAAGATGCTTACTCTTATGAGGGCGCAGGGAATAAATGTATGATTAAGGTTTTAGTTCACGGCGCTTGCGGCAAGATGGGCGGTTATGTTATGGAGGCACTTAAGAAATGCCCTGATATGGAGCTTTTCTGCGGTGTTGACCATATGGCAAAGGGGGACGAGCCCTTTACCTGCTATGACAGCTTTGAAAAGGTTGCGGGCAAGCCCGATATAATTATTGATTTTTCCTTCCACACCTTGGTTAAGGGTGTGCTTGATTATGCGGTTAAGGCAGGGGTGCCTGTTGTTGTGGCGACCACTGCGCTGACGGATGAGGAAAAGAATGCGGTGTCAATTGCCGCAAATAAAATTCCTGTATTTTTAGCTTACAATATGTCCTTTGGCATTGCTCTCCTTTGCGATTTTGCAAAGAAGGCGGCGGCGGCATTTCCCGATGCGGACATTGAAATTGTTGAGGCGCACCATAACAGGAAGGTGGACGCGCCAAGCGGCACTGCGGTGATGCTTGCAAACTCCATAAAAGAGGTGCGACCAAATGCGGAATATGTATACGGCAGAGGCGGAGAGGCTAAAAGAAATCCAAATGAGATTGGTATCCACGCCTTAAGAATGGCAAATATTGTGGGTGAGCATGAGGTTTATATCACCACGGATTCACAGCAGCTTGTCCTTCGCCACAATGCGTATGACCGTTCCCTGTTTGCGGACGGTGCCATAAAGGCGGCGCGCTATCTTGCAGAGCAAGAAACAGGTCTTTATACTATGAGAGATATGTTCAAAAGCTGACCCTGTGTCAGCTTTTGTCAAAAAGGTGATAAATATGATTTGCAAGGAATTATTGCATGAAAATTTGGGTGTTAGGGGTGACAACCTTACCTTTGCAGGCTATGACACTGTGGAGATGGCAAAAAAATACGGCACACCCTTAATGCTTCTTGATGAGAATAAAATAAGAAACACAATGCGCACATATAAGAGCGCAATGCAGAAATATTTCGGTAAGGACAGTATTCCTCTTTACGCTTCTAAGGCGCTTTCCTTTGTTGGCATTTATCAAATTGCCAAGGAGGAGGGAATTTGCACGGATATTGTTTCCTTAGGTGAGCTTTGCACTGCAATTAAGGCAGGCTTCCCGCTTGAGAGGGCGTTTTTCCACGGCAATTGCAAGACGGACAACGATATTGAGTTTGCAATTGACCACGGCATTGGCTTTTTCAATGTGGACACTTACGATGAGCTTTACGCAATTGACAGAATAGCTAAGGCAAGGGGAGTAAAGCAAAAAATCCTTTTGCGTTTAACCCCGGGCATTGACCCACACACCCACGCGGCTATTTCGACAGGTAAGGTGGACAGTAAGTTCGGCACCGCCATTGAAACAGGGCAGGCAATGGAGATAACTAAGGCGGCGCTTAGCCTTGAGGGTGTTGACCTTCGCGGCTTCCACTGCCATATCGGCTCACAGATTTTTGAGATTGAGCCCTTCTGCGATGCAGCCGATATTATGATTAGGTTTATAGACAGTGTTAAGGCTGAAACGGGCTTTGAGGCTGAGTATTTAAACCTTGGCGGCGGCTTTGGTGTAAGGTATGTGGAGAGCGACCCCAAAATTGACTACACCGACAATATTAGGCGTATTTCCGACCACATAAACACCTACTGCTATGAAAAGGGTATGCACAAGCCGAAAATCCTTATGGAGCCGGGCAGAAGCATGGTGGCGGACAGCGGTATGACGATTTATACCGTTGGAAGCGTAAAGGAAATTACAGGCTACAAGAATTATGTGGCAATTGACGGCGGTATGTCCGACAACCCAAGGTACGCCCTTTACGGCTCACAGTACACTGTTTTGTGCGCTAACAAAATGAGCAGCGAGGCAAGCTATGAATGTACAATTGCAGGCAGGCTTTGCGAAAGCGGCGACCTAATACAGGAAAATGTTAAAATTCCGCCTGTTAAGCGGGGGGATAACATTGCCGTTCTTGTAACAGGCGCATACAACTATGCAATGGCATCAAATTACAACAGGGTTCCGCGCCCTGCTGTGGTGCTTCTTGGCAAGACTGATAGGGTGGCAATACGCCGTGAGAGCTTTGACGATGTATCTCGCTTAGATGAAACGCTATAAAATAATGGCTGACAAGGGTCAGCCATTATTTTTGTTTATTTCGGCTCCTACTAAAATTATGTTTACGCAAAAGTAAACCCAAAGCATAAAGAAAATTACGGTGCCCATCTCCGCATAGATGCTGACCGAATTTATGGCGTAGGTGACATATATGGAATAAAAGAAGGTAAAAGCCATCCAACCGACGGAGGCAAGGGTGCCGCCCAAAAGCTGACCCTTAAAGGGCTTTTTTGAAAGATGTGAGAATAAAAGGGAGAATAAAAGGGAGAGGACAAGGGCAAAAATAGGGATGCGCAGCCTAAAAATAATGCTTAAAAGCCCTGTGTGAAGGTGGATT
Organism: Clostridia bacterium; assembly: GCA_017452475.1. GTDB lineage: Bacteria > Bacillota > Clostridia > Oscillospirales > CAG-272 > RGIG2000. The sequence goes on from JAFTMJ010000044.1 coordinate 9,834, forward strand.
AGCCTGCCCAAGGCAAAGACGGTAAGGGTGGCGAATATAATTATATAAAAAAGGAAGGCTCGCCATAGGCTTTTTAATATCCGCACCCAAAGGCGGGAGCTTTCCTTCACACCGTAAATTTCCTCAATGCCTAAGCACAGGCTGTTTACGCCCTTGGTTGAGCCCCAAAGGGCGGTTATGAGCGAAAAGGGCACCAGTGCTTTTATATCCCTTGATTTAAGGCTGATAAGCACGCCTTGCAGATCCTTGTATATTTCCTTGGGCAGAAGACCCGAGGTTAAGCTCTCCAGCTCCACAATGAGCCTTGGGGAAATGCAGGAAAGGAAAAAAATCAAAATAGCGGCAAGGGGCAGGGCAGACACGATAATATAAAAGGCGGCTCCTGCGGAGTTAACACGGATGTTGTCCCTTGTGTATCCGCGGGCGATTTTTAAAATAAAGCTTTTCATATAAATATTTTTGATATTTTTCGATAAAAAATTCTGTTATTTATTTACTTTATTGAAAAAGTGTGCTAATATATATAAGGAATAAAAATAAAAGGAGATACATAAATGAATAACAAGGTTTTAGTTGAAACAAGCGCGCGTCACGTTCATCTTTCAAGAGCTGATTTGGACGTTCTTTTCGGTAAGGGCTATGAGCTTACTGTTAAGAAGGATCTTTCTCAGCCCGGTCAGTATGCTTGTGAGGAGAGGGTTACTGTTGTTGGCCCTAAGAAGGCTATTGAAAGGGTTGGTATTCTTGGCCCTGTAAGACCTGCTTCCCAGGTTGAGGTTTCCTTCACAGATGCAAGAACACTTGGAATTGCTGCTCCCGTTCGCGAGAGTGGTGACATTGCGGGTACTCCCGGCTGTAAGCTTGTTGGTCCTTGCGGTGAGGTTGAAATTGCAAACGGTGTTATCGTTGCTAAGAGACACATCCACTTTACTCCTGCTGAGGCTGAGGCTGCAGGCGTTAGCGACAAGGAAATCGTTCAGGTTAAGGTTGAGTCCGACGGCAGAACAACAATTTTCGGCGATGTTGTGGTTAGAGTTCATCCTAACTTCAGCGCGGCTATGCATATCGACACAGACGAGTCCAATGCTTCCGCAGCATTCGGCACCGTTTACGGCGAAATTATTAAGTAATTTTACAAAAAACAGGCAGGCACGGGTCAACGCCCGTGCCTGCATTTCTGTTTTTATTGACAAATCAACCCGAGTGTGGTACAATGGTGATGTATGAACAAAAGATTAACACATTGGAGAGAATAATGGTTACATATAATAAAGGTTGCAAAATAGATTTACAGGCGCAGGAGCTTAACTATATTCTGACCTGCCCCGATGATGTGAAGGCAGGGGAAAAGCTGCCCTTGATTGTGTTTTTACACGGCGCGGGGGAGCGCGGCGATGATATAAGAAAGGTGCAGATTTACTGCGTGCCTAAGCTTTTCGTTAACGACCAAAATTATCACGGCTTGCGTGCCTACACATTGTCCCCACAGTGCCCTTATGACTCCACTTGGATTGACTACAAGCGGGAGCTTATGGCGCTTATTGACAGTGTGATTAATGAAAACAGCATTGACCCCGACAAGGTTTCTCTTTGCGGCATAAGCATGGGCGGCTTTGGTACCTGGGAAATGGCAATGACCTATTCAAGCCGTTTTTACAAGATTGCCCCACTTTGCGGCGGTGGAATGAACTGGCGCGCTTGGAGCTTGAAAATGCCAATCCGTGTTTTCCACGGTAGGCGTGACGATGTCGTGCCGCTTTGCCAAAGCGAGGCAATGGTTAACTCTGTAAAGCAACAGGGCGGAAGAGTGGAATTTACAATTTATGATGATTTGTCACATAACTGCTGGGATAGAGCCTTTGAGGAAACAGACCTTATAGAGTGGTTGGTGGATTGAGGTAATTATGGAAAAAACAAGCGCGCCCAAAATCAGAAAGATTATGCACGTTCTTAATCCAAGGGCGGGCAAGGGCAATGTCAAAAAAATAAAGCAGAGCATAAAGAGCGATGAGTTTGTATATATGTCAAGCTCACCCGATGAGGCGACGGAGTTTATTGTTAATTCCTGTAAGCAGGACCCTGATACTTGCTTTACAATTTACGGTGGTGACGGCTCCGTTTTCAAGGCGGTAAATGCCCTGATGCAGAGTGGGCATAATGAAACCGCATCAATGAAGATTGTGCCTGTGGGCAGCGGCAACGACTTTGTTAAGTCCTTTGAGGCTGAAAGCGGTGAATACAGGGTTGACGCAATGCGCTTTAACGACAAGTACGCGGTAAATGTTATTAATATGGGCTTTGACTGCGGCGTTGTTGAAAGGGCGGCTAAGATAAAAAATAACCCGCTTGTGTCGGGCAAAATGTCATATATCTTTGGCGTTGTTGGCGAGCTTGTGAAGAAAAAGCCCCTTCACCTTAAGATTACCGTAACCTATCAGAGCGGTGAAACAGAGGAGTTTGAGGGAGAGTTCTTGCTTTGCGCGGTTGCCAACGGAAAATGGTATGGCGGCGGCTTTAAGGTTGCACCCCTTGCCGATGCTTGTGACGGTATACTTGACTTCGTTCTTGTTAAGAATGTTACACGCAGAAAATTTGTCAGCATTGTGGGCGACTTTAAAAAGGGCTTGCTTGTTGATGAAAACGGTGAGGTTGAAGAAAAGGTAAAGGATATCTTCATTTATAAAAAGTGCGTTGGCGTAAAAATAGAGGGCTGTGAGGCGGTTTGCGCCGACGGCGAAATCTTTAACGAAAACACAGTTGATATTTCCGTAATTCCCGGAGCTATAAATTACATTAAATAAGAAAAAACAAAAACTGCGCTTGGAGTGTTAGAACACGCCAAGCGCAGTTTTTTGTTTTAGTGTGAGTATTTAAGCCATTTAAGATATTTAAATTTCTCAAGGAAGAAAATCAGCACGCTTATGCCAAAGCAGATAGCCACGGTTGAAATGAATTTAACAACGGATGGCAGAGTAAGCGGGAGCAGCACCTCAAATAAGATGTGAATAATAAACAGCACCGCCCCGTGGGAGGCAAAGGTAACCGTGCTTATTTTTCGCATTTCCTTTGCGTATTTTAAGCTGATTGGCTTTACATTTAACAAAACATTAAATAAGGAAAGGCAAGCGGGCAAGAGCATTATGTAAAAGTCCTCACGCACAGAGCCCAAAAGCTTCCAGGCAAGGAGCCATTCGGTGAAAAGAAGGGCAAGTGAAATGCAAAGCGCCACTATGCTTGGCTTTAATTTAACCTTGACGCCTCCGTCAGCGAAGATTTTGCCGCAGATTATCCAAAACAGCCCTGCAGGGAAGGAGTTGACAGGGGAGTTCATATAGCTTTCATACTTTAAAACGCCCAAAAGCACCTCTGTCATATCCTTGAACAAAACCATATAGGAGGAGCGAATTGCAATAAGCACATAGAGGACCACACCTACAATAAACAGAACTAAGTTGTTTATTTTGCGGGAGGCAAAGAAAATAATTACAGTGCCGATAATAAGCGCGGAAATAAACCAGGAGGCAACAAAGGTGCTGCCTATAAACAGGTTTAAGAAAACATTTAAAAGACCCTCCAAAATTCCGCCTGCAAACCATACTCGCCTTTGTAAAACAATAACAGGAGATAAGGCGATAAGCCAGAACAGGTATAGCTTGGCATTGCGCAAAACAAAGTCCTTAAGGGCTACGAGCCGTTCATTTGTGGTTTCGCATTTTCTTACCTTAGTAAAGAAAAAGTAAGAGCTTATAAGAAAGAACATTGGCACCGCCAGCCTTAGCCAAGGGTAAAGGTACGGGTCAAACAGCCCGGAGTGGATGGCAACAACCATAAAGGACAGGATTAGTTTTACCAAATCAAGCAGGTCATAGTTCCTTTTTTGAATATTAATTCCGTCCATTTTATACCTCTATTGTAAAGCTAAACTGATTTTTGGGCTCGTGTACGGAAATGTCAACAAGATATACATCCACGCCCCTTTTAAGGCTTCCGTCAGTGTTAAGCTCTATGGCGTGAACATCCTTTGTGTAGCTTGCCGAGGCAATTCCCTTGTCAAATTTAACCACTGCCTTGCCGTAGTCTATTTCTCCGTCTTTTATAACAGGCTCCACATAGGAAACAAGTCTTTCGGTAAATGTAGCATCGCCCTCGATTTCAAAATTATCGCAAACGGTAATCCCTGTGTCGCTAAAAGAGTAGCTGCGAACTAATTTTTTAAGCTCGGGAATATCGTAAGCCACGGAAAAATCAACGGAGAATACACCGTTTTCAAAGGATGTGGTTGGATATGCCTCGGGTATATTTGCCTGATACTTGCCGTTTATAATAGGCGTGTTGTGTCCCCTCGATGAGGTTTCAAGGAAGGTGTATCTAACTCCATCCTCAAAGTACTGTCTTGTGTAAGGTCTGCCACCCATATCAATAAGGAGCTGAGCGTTGTCAATGGAGAGGATAAATGAGCCAACATCGTTGTGGTTGTGGCTCTCACCGTTACAGCCACCGCGTGCGGCAAAGCCGTACTTTGGTGTTCTCTTAACAAACCAACCGCAGTCACTCATATAATATTCTGCGCTATTTGAAATATCCTTGGATGCAAAGGAGCTGTTATAGTAGGTGAATGCCTTTAGGCAAGCGGGGAAGTAGTGAACCTCAACCGTCATTCTTGCAGGCGGTGGCAACTCTACCGCATCAGGATAAAGTGTCTTTAAGCCGTACATAAAGCCTGCGGGTACAACAACATTTGAGCCACAGTCACCGTAGTTAACAACAACATCGCGGTCAAGGAAAAGCTTTTGTAAAAATGCAGAGATTGCCTCGATTTTTTCGTCCTTCAAAAGGTCGTATTCGCCCTTTGTAAATGTCTTTTGCATTTCTGCATACTCAATAAAGTAGCCAAAGCCGTAGCTCCAGTATCCCGGACCCTCAACGCAAACGCCGTCCTCCTTATATGAAGAAATGTAGCTTCTCATATCCTCATTAATTCTGTCACGGGCAAGCTCGAAAAGCTCTGGGCGGTTGAGCATAATGGTGCATCCGGTAGCGCCTGCGCAAACAGCTGTCCAGTTGTTCTTGCGGTATTCCCAGTGCCACCGCTTCGCAAAGAATGGCTTAATTATGCGGCGGTCAATTTCATAGTCGATTCTTGACTTGATAAGTGGGTGCAGACGCTCGCCGAGCATAACCTTTGCCATAGAAAGAACCATTGCCATGGTGGTGGCATCAAGGTCAAGCTCACAGTTGTCGTTTTTCTTAATGTTGTCAATATGTGCAGGGAGCGCCCAAACATATTGGTCGCAAATTTCCCAAATGGTATCCTGCAAAAGCTCTAAATACTGCTCGTTTTCATGGTAAATCAAGCACATGAAAATCATGGTGTACATTCTGTGCTGACGCTTAAAGAAGGTTTCCTGATATGCGTTTCGGTCTCCCTTGTCCTTGAAAAGACGGAACTTTGAAAACTTAGTTGTTTCAATTTCTCCTATGCAGTAGGTGTTGTAATCCCTCAAAACTGCATCAAGAGCCATTTTATATTCGGGGTTTGTCTTTACCTCAGCCCAAAACTTGGGGTCGGTTGCTTTTCCTAACAAATTCATTTTGCACTGTCCTCCAAAATGGTCTTTAGCGAGGCGGTTTCCCTCGGTAATGAGGAAAGCTCACCGTCGGGCATAAACTCAAGAAAACAGATACGCCCCTCGCTATTTTCATCATTTAACACCTTAAAGTACTCGTTCCATTGCTCCTTACCCTCAATAAGCGGGAATTTTTCGCCCTTTTCGTTCCAGTTGAAAACGTGGACGTTTGTAATATATGGGCGAAGCGCCTTTAACGCTTCCAAGTTATACTCAAAGCTCTTTGCGTGGTTTGGCTGCCAATATAGCTTTAGGTTGTCGCAGCCAACCTCATTTAAGAACCTGAGGGTATCGTGGTAGTCATCAGAAAGGGTTGCAAAGTGACATTCGATTGACAGGGTCATACCGAACTTTTTTGCTTCATTGCAAAGGTATTTTGCAATAGTTACGTTTTTCTTGAATTGCTTTTCGCAAAGGTAAACGCCCTTGCCAAGCTTACAGCCACAGCAGGGCCAGCCAAGCCAAACACGGACGGTTTTAGCGCCTAATGCCTTGGCGGTTTTCAAAACCTTCTTAAATGGCATTGGAAAATGCTCGTCACAGTGGTAAACCACGCCAAAATAAGAGCCGTAGGTTTCACACTTTAAGCCTGCGCCGTTCATAAGCCTTTTTACCTTGCGCGCCAGCTTAACATTTCCCATAGGGATATGGACATCCCCACCCCATTCGATGTATTCAAGTCCGCTTTCCTTGGCAGCCTTAATAAGCTCCTTAACAGATTTTTTTCTAAAGGAAATGGACACAAGACCTGTTTTCATAATTGCGTACCCTTAATAAATATTTTTGTTTTCTCTATATTCGCGCCAAACATTCTCAAAGAAGCCGCCGCCCTCGGGAAGGGGACGGACAGGACGGGTGCTAACCCTTAGGTTGTCCGCGTAGCTAACCTCTAAAACGGTTTGGTCAAAGTCACCGCTGTCAAGCTGGAAACGGAAGATTTCCTCCATCTTGGCAGGCACATCACCCTCGCTTGAAGAGTAAATTGCGGAGCCACGGGACTTTCCGCCCATCTTAACATATTCCTTCATTGCCATCATATAGGTTGACTGTGCAATCAGGGCGTCACGGAGCCTGTATGCGCTCCAAAGCTTAGTCGGAGTGTCGATTTTAACTACATTGTTAAAGTCATCAATTGCATCAATGCAGTCGCTAATTGCATTTTCCATAAGGGATGCGTTACGGATAGCGCCTGCCGCCTCGCTCATCTTCTTTGTGAATTTTTCCCAAAGAGTGTCAAGATTATTTTCGCTTCCTAAAATGCTTCTTGTAAGCCTTAGGTGCTTTTTAACTGCTTTTTCAGCCACTCCCTCCGCCTTTTCGGGGCAGAAGCACTCGTTTTCGTTATGGGCAGAGATGTACTGCGCCGCGCGCATTGAGCCGACTTGACCTGCGTTTAGCGCGCTTCCGCCGGGACGGTAAATGCCGTGGCTGCCCGCCACCTCACCGCAAGCGAAAAGATGCTTGACATTTGTCTGCCACCACATATCAACATCAAGTCCGCCGTTGTTATGCTGGGCGCAAAGTGCGATTTCAAGCATTTCCTTTTCAAGGTCAACGCCCTTGGAAAGGTAAAGGTCATATGCAGGCATATTCATAAACTGTAGCCTTGCAAGAGGTGTGCCGAAGCAGGCGCGGGCGTTTTCAAGGTACTCCCTTGCCTCACTGTCAAGCTTATCATAGGGAAGCTCATCAAGACCGTAGGGGTTTTTCCTAAAGTCAAGGTAAACACGCCTATTTTTAAGCACGCACTCTCTAAACACCAATAGGTCGATAATGGAGGAGCCACTCATAACCTTTTTGCAGTCAAAGGGCCACTCATAGCCTTTTCTGAATATTTTGGAAAGGCAAGTGCCGATGTCATCGAAATAGTCATTTAAAAATTCGTATTCGTTGCCGTCTGTATCAACAGAAACAAAGCGGGGAAGCACCTGCATATAAGTGCCTGAAACATTCCATCTTGGGGCAACAGAGGCTAAGCCATACTGCCACTCGGTAAGGTTTTTACCAATAACACCTGCCTCAAAGGCAACGCCTGAGGCGCCGTGGTGACCCAAGGGGAAAACGGTGTCTGCATACATACCTGCAGGGCCGCCTGTGGCAATAACCGTGTTCTTTGCGTAGAAGAGAACAAACCTTTCGTTTTCATTTTGCGCCACCTTGTTTAAGCAAAGCACGCCAACGCAAACACCATTGTCTTTAATAAATTCGATAATTTGAAGCTTGTCGTATATTTTAATGCTTCTGCGCTTCGCCTCTTTTTCAAGGCACTCTGTCATCATTTTAGAGGTTAACGGACCAACGCTTGTGGCCCTTGCCCTTGGGTCGTGGTCGGTTTTGTAGCCCACATATTCACCCAAGCGGTTAACAGGGAACTCCACACCAAGCTCGCATAGCTGTAAAAAGCAGGGAACGGACAGGGCAGCCTCGGCGTAAGCATTGTCACCGTCGACGCACTTGCCGTTAAAAAAGTCCTGAGCCATAGCCTTTGGTGAGTCGGGATAGTCTGCGCAAAGGTTCATTTTATAGTATGTCTGCTTGTCTGAGCCTGTGTTACGGGATGTACCCATATTAACACCCTCGGTAACAATGGCAACATCGTTAACGCCGTATTTGTCAAGGCGGATAGCCGCATTATAGCCTGCCGCGCCTGTACCTATAACAAGGGCGTCAAGCACAACCTTTTTAACATCTATGCCGCAAATTTTTGTATATGCTTCTGTCATATTATTCTCCTAACGATTATTGGAAAATTAAAGCCTTTGAATGTGCATACCGCCGTCAACAATTATGGATTGACCTGTGGTATAGCCGAGCATGCCGCTGGAAAGGGTGTAGATTGCGTTTGCGCAATCCTCGGGCAAGCCCCATCTTCCAAGGGGAACAAGACCGCCTGCAATTAAGTTGTCGTACTTTTCCTTAACCTTTTCGGTCATACCTGTGGCGATAATACCCGGGCAGATTTCATTAACCGTGATGCCCTCGGAGGCAAGGCGGTCAGCAAAGAGCTTTGTAATCATAGTAGCGCCCGCCTTTGAAATGCAGTATTCGCCGCGGCTTGTGGAGGAGGTGTAAGCGGAGCAGGAGGAAACATTTACAATGTATCCCTTAATGCCGTTTACCTTTTCCTGCTTAATCATTTCGTTGGCAACTAGCTGGGTTAGGAAAAGAGTGCCCTTTGTGTTGATGCCCATAACGAAATCGTAGCTTTCCTCGGTCATTTCAAGAATGTCATTTCTAACCCTTGGGGCAACGCCTGCAACATTAACAAGCACATCAATCCTGCCATAGGTGTCGATGGCGGTTTTAACAAGGTTAGCCCTGTCCTCGCCTGAAGCTAAGTTACCCTTAACATAAACGCACTCGGCAAAGGACTCAAACCTGTCGGCAACCTTGTCACCGTCAACAATATCCATAGCTACAACTGCGTAGCCCTCTTTATTAAACTTTTCAGCGGTAGCGTAGCCAATGCCGCCTGCCGCACCTGTAACCAATGCAACCTTTTTCATTATCAATTACTCCTTACCTAATACAAATTTATTGTAAAGAGGCATATAAACCTCTTTGTCACGAATAACACAACCCGGGGTTCCGCCGGGCTTACGCATAATTTCCGTACACTTGCTGCAGCAAATGCAAAGCTTCTTGGGGTCGAGGTTATTTCCGCTTGTGATAGCGTTTGCGCAATCGGGATATGCCAATGTTTCTCTGCCGTAGCCTGCCATATCAAAGCCGCCCTTTTCCATATATCCTGCGCAAACATTGGCGCTGACAGCACCAAGGAAGGAAATACCCGAGGAAATAACGGGGACATTAACCTCCTGCTTCAGCTCGGAAATACCGTCAAGCATCCTTTGCACGCCCACCATTGGATGCTCGGGTGGCTCATATCCGCCCTTAGAATATGGGCGGTTAACGTGAGGATTGAAGTATGGGTTGCCCATTGTCATATCAATCATATCAATGCCGTTTTCCTCAAGCTTCTTAATGAGCATTTTGGATTCTGTAAAGTCGGGGGTAATTCCACAGCCCTCTTTTACGGCAAAGCCGTAGGGATACTCGAAGCCGTCATAAACATTCAAGCGGGAGGTGATGATAAAGTCCTTGCCTGTCAGTACCTTTGCGTCCTTAACCGCGCCTGTTAAAAGGCGGGTACGGTTTTCAAAGCTACCGCCATAGCGACCCCGGCGGTTATAAGCTGACAAAATTTCGCTGAGCAAATACCTGTGGCAGCTCTTAATATCTGCACCGTCAAAGCCAAGCTCCTTTGCAATAACTGCGTTTTTAACAAGTGCCTCGTGAAGGGTGTCAAGATATTCATCGGTTACAATCCTTGACTTGTCAATAGGATTGTCCTTTTCAAAAATCGGATTGTTGTACGCAATAAGGGGGGCAGGGGTACCCTCGGGCTTAGAATATCTGCCTGAATGGGTGAGCTGAATTACAACAATCGGCTCAAAGCCGTTTGCTTTAATGCCCTCCTCCTTTATGTCATTAACGATTCTTTTAAAATCATCCCTTGTTTTGTCGGTTAAGTACATTTGGCGTGGGTTGGCGCGACCCTCACCTAAAACAGCGGTAGCCTCGAACCAAATTAAGCCTGCGCCGCCACGGGCGAAACGGAGATACCTGCGCCTTGTTAATTCATCCGGAGCGCCGTCAAACGTGCCGTCGCAGCCCTCCATTGCTTGATATACAATTCTATTATGTATGGTTTTGCCGCCAACAACTATTTCCTTATTAAAAACGGATAAGTCCTCGGAATAAGGGAAGGTGGTGCCGCTTTCCTCACATAGCTTTAAAAAAGCCTCTTTGCTTTGTGGAACATTTGCCATAAGATAGCCTCCTACTTAAGTATAATTATCTAATTTTAATATTATCATATTATAAATGAAAAGTCAATAAATAATGGATAGTTTTGCCGCTAAAAGCCTTGACAAACAAGTAATTTTGTGCCAAAATAGATATGTAAAAATATGCTATTAGCGAGGTAATGAAATGAAGGCTATTTTTTTGGCTAACAACAAAGGTAATATTGACTATGTTTATCCTAAGGCAACGCAGGAAAGAATTAAGAGCTTAATTGATATAGATTTGGACAAGGTTTACTGTCAGGAGGATCTTGAATCAAATCCTGACGCTTTCGGCGAAGTTGAGTATATCTTTTCAACCTGGTCAATGCCGGGAGGAAATGAGGACAAGGATGACTTTGCGCGCTTTTTCCCTAATGCTAAGGCGCTTTTTTATGCGGCGGGAAGTGTAAAATATTTTGCGCAGCATTATTTTGACAAGAATATTAGAATTTTCAGCGCCTTTGCGGCAAATGCGGTGCCTGTTGCAGAGTTTACAGTTGCGCAGATTCTGCTTGCAAACAAGGGCTATTACCAAGCATTGCGCTCATTTAAGTCTGCCGAGGATTATAAGGCGGCAGGAGATATTTCAAGGGCGCACGCGGGCAATTACAGCACCAAGGTTGGTATTGTGGGCGCAGGCATGATAGGCAAAAAGGTGATTGAGCTTTTAAAGCCATATAAGCTTGACATTATGATTTACGATATTTTCGTAAGCGCAGAAAGGGCGCAGGAGCTGGGCGGCACCAAGGTTGACACCCTTGAGGAGCTTTTTGAAACCTGTGATGTTGTTTCCAATCACTTGGCAAATGTGCCTGCAACCGTTGGCGCATTTAAGGGCGAGTATTTTGAAAAAATGAAGAAAAACAGCACATTTATAAACACAGGCAGAGGCGCGCAGGTTGATGAGGCCGGAATGCTTGCGGCACTGAAAAAACGCCCTGACGTGTCTGCAATTCTTGATGTTACCATTGAAGAGCCGCCAACAAATAAGGAGTTTTACGAGCTTGAAAATGTGTTCCTAACTCCACACATTGCAGGCAGCCAGGCAAACGAGGTTGCAAGGATGAGCGAAATGGTTGTTGATCAATTTGAAAACTTGCTTAAGGGCTTGCCCACACAGTATGAGATAACGGAAAAAATGCTTGCAACAATGGCTTGATTTTTCCACTGCACAGTGGAAAAAGCGTTGACCCTGTGTCGATAAAACAGAAAGTTGTGAGTTTATTTAGAAATACTGCTAAATAGTGAAAAGTAAACACTCCCTTAAGGATTTTCCTAAAAGGGAGTGTATTTTTATTAAAAAGGAGAGATGATACAACAAAAAAGAAAAGCGGTTCGAAAGAACCGCTTTAAAATGCTTATTTTGCTTCGCCTTCGTTTATAACAGCTTTATCTGTGCTAGACGCTTCAGCAACGGGAGCTTCCTTTACTGCATCAGCAGAAGCTTCGCTTGCTCCCTTATTGCTTGAGGAGTGGTGACGGTGGCGATGATGCCTGCCACTGTCAGACTCGTCCTTGCTGATAATATACTTCATTGTTTGCTGCATTGCAAATAGCTTTGAAAGGGCATATATGCCAAGGGCAGCCGCCAAGAAGATTTCAAACTCGGAAATAGAAACCTCGCTTAAATATCCCAGGAACTGCGCGGACATAATGGAGCCCACGATTGCAATGGAGTATATGAACATTATTAAGGAAGAAATCATATACGCCTTGTGGCCTGTGCCGAAAATTTCAAACCTGCTCTCAAACAGGAAGAAAACTGTCAAAGCAATGTAGTAAAAAACAAAAATAATTTTGAAAAGGTTTGTGGTTGCCAAGCCGTTGAAGAAATAGATGCTTGCAATACCGAGGATGCACCAAATAACGGTACAAACTGCGGTGAAGGGCTTGACCCACTTTGGAATCTCAATCTTTTTATGCTTTATCTTCTTCGGCAAAATGCCTATAACAAGATAAACAATAAACTGAACAAAAACGAGAAGGCGAAGTGTTTTGAAAAGCTTGCTCTGCGTAGAGAAGGAAAGGGCAGGCTGGTCAACAAACTTCAAAAAGTCGTACAAAAACAGGGCGATTGCAAGGATAGCAACCAAGAGGGTTGCAAACTTTGAAAAGCCGGAGGACTTTTTAAGCCTTTTGATTTGCGGCGCTTCAACCTTTACTGAAAAATAAATTGCTGTAGCCAATGAAGCTACGATAAAAATAATTGCAAAGATTGGAATAACATTGGCAAAGTCAATACTAACTGTGTAGCTGTTATAGTAGTTAATCATGGTGATTAAACCGAAAATCAAGCTAACCAAGGACAGTGTGATGACAATTGGCAAAAACTTTTTAAACAGATTATATGCTTTTTCCATTGAAGGGTCCTTTCTATGCTTGGAAGTGTACCAAGATATATTTCTTTTGATAGTTTAACACAATAACAGGGAAAAATCAAGTAAAAAACAAAAATACTTGTTTTTTTATTTTTTATTCAAAAGCGGTTGACTATTTGAAAAAAGTTTGTTACTATAAAGACATAAAAGTATAAAAGGAGACAAAAATATGCTTGAACAGCTTAAAAAAGAGGTTTACGAGGCTAATATGATGCTCGTAAAATACAATTTAATTACATTTACTTGGGGTAATGTCAGCGGCATTGACCGTGAAAGCGGGCTTGTTGTAATTAAGCCATCCGGCGTTGAGTATGATGAGCTTACCCCTGATATGCTCCCTGTTGTTGATTTGGACGGTAATGTTGTGGAGGGTACCCTTAAGCCATCCTCTGATACCCCAACACACTTGGAATTGTACAAGGCATATCCCGAAATAGGCGGTGTTACCCATACACACTCTCCTTGGGCAACTATCTATGCACAGGCGGGCAGGGGGATTACCCCCTACGGTACAACCCACGCGGACTATTTCGGAACAACCATCCCTTGCACACGCAAGATGACAGAGGCGGAAATAAAGGGTAAGTACGAAAAGGAAACGGGAACGGTTGTTCTTGAGGCAATAAAGGATATAGGGGCAGAGCAGATGCACGCAGCACTTGTTCATTCCCACGGTCCGTTCACATGGGGCAAGGATGCCAAGTCCTCTGTTGAGGCGGCGGTTGTTCTTGAGCAGGTTGCCATGATGTCATATAACACAGAAATGCTAATGCTACAAGCAAACGGCAAGACTGAAAGGATGCAGGAGGTGCTTTTACGTAAGCATTACGATAGGAAGCACGGTCCAAATGCATATTACGGACAGGGCAAAAAATAAATAGCAATTCATCAAAAGGGCGCGTTAAGCGCCCTTTTTCAGTTAAAATAAGAGAATATATGTGAACTTTTTGTAAAATGATGCAATTTGAAGGAAACAAAAAATCAAAAATCTTGACAAAAACAAAAATTCATATATAATATCCAATATATAATTAAAAGGAAGAAATTTTTCAAAGCGTTGAAAATGCGCATTTGTGCAAGTATACAAAGTTTTAGTTAAAAAAAGGACTTTTAAGGCTTAAATTTAGTTTAAAACAGGGAAAATTGCTTAAATTGTTGTGCAAAATATACAAAAACCTAACTGAAATTTGCATTTGCCGAAAATGATTTTGACAAAATTTGAAAAAAATTCTTGACAAGCCCTTATATATATGATAAAATGTTCGTGCTTAGCGTGCGACGAAGCGAGAGGTTGCCGTAAATGCATAACTGCTATGGCATTTGCGGGGAATTTTCGTGGAGCATGTTGGATTCACATGGCAGCAAAATGCAGCCGAGTGCGTCTTCCTTCAGCGTATAGCTGATAAAGATCACCGCTTGCATTACCCCGAACCTAAGAGTTGCATGGTTCGGTTTTGTTAAGTGGGTGAAGGAAACACACGGGACGGTGTAAAAGCGAATGTCCCCGTCACATTTCTAATTAATAAGGAGGAAAAGCAAGATGGCAGTAAGTGAGAAGATCAGAGTAAGAGTTAAGGGCTACGACCACAAGTTGGTTGACGCTACCGCTGAAAAGATCGTAAATGCAGCTAAGGAAAACGGCGCACAGGTATCCGGTCCTATTCCGCTTCCAACTGAGAAGGAGATTGTTACAATCCTTCGTGCAGTTCACAAGTACAAGGACAGCCGTGAGCAGTTCGAACAGCGCACACACAAGAGACTTATTGAGATCGTTAAGCCTTCCAAGAAGGTTGCAGACGCAATAATGACTCTTGAGCTCCCTGCAGGCGTTGATATTGAAGTTAAGCTTTAATCTCAAAAATCGCAGGAAATTCAGCCAAGCCTCACCGTACAGTAGACAAGTACCAAAGTTACTCACGGTACAAAAGCTATGATGACGGCAGGGTCATGTTGATGCAGTCGGCGGCTACGACAAATTCAAGGCATCAACCAATAACCTAAATTTAATGGAGGAAAGCAAAATGAAAAAGGGTATTATCGGTAAGAAGCTCGGTATGACACAGATCTTTGCTGACAACGGTGCAGTAATTCCTGTAACAGTTATCGAGGCCGGTCCTTGCGTAGTTTGTCAGAAGAAAACTACCGAAACAGATGGATACGAAGCTATCCAGGTTGGATACGAGGATGTATCCGCAAAGCACACAAACAAGCCAGCTAAGGGACACTTTGCTAAGGCAGGTGTTGATGCAAAGAAGCATCTCAAGGAGTTCAGACTTGAAGACACAGCTAAGTACAACGTAGGCGATGTAATAGCAGCCGATACCTTCGCAGCAGGCGAAAAGGTCGACATCACAGGCATTACAAAGGGCCACGGTTACTCAGGTGCTGTTAAGAGATGGGGTCACCACATGCTTCAGGCTACACACGGTACAGGTCCTATCCACAGACAGGTTGGTTCAATGGGTGCTAACTCAACACCATCAAGAGTGTTTAAGAACAAGAAAATGGCAGGTCAGTACGGTAACGAGAAGTTAACAGTACTCAACCTTGAAGTAGTTAAAGTTGACGCAGAGAAGAACCTTATCGCAGTTAAGGGTGCCGTTCCCGGCGCTCGCGGCGGTATCGTTGTTATCCGCGACAGCGTAAAAGCATAAGTTAAGGAGGAATAAACGATGCCAAGTATTAATGTAGTTAATATGGCCGGTGCTAAGGTTGGTGAAATGACACTTTCCGATGTAGTATTCGGTGCAGAAGTAAACGAGGCTGTCCTCCACGCTGCAGTGAGAGCATACCTTCTCAATCAGAGACAGGGTACACAGTCCACACTTACAAGAAGTGAGGTTTCCGGTGGCGGTAGAAAGCCATGGAAGCAAAAGGGCACAGGTAGAGCAAGACAGGGCTCAACAAGATCTCCACAGTGGACACACGGTGGTATCGCACTTGGTCCAAAGCCACGCTCATACACCACAAAGCTCAACAAGAAGGTAAAGAGAATTGCTATGTTCAGCGCACTCAGCGCTAAGGTAGCAGGCAATGAAATGGTTGTTGTTGATGCAATCGCTTGCGAAAGCTACAAGACCAAGGTTATGGTTGATATGCTCAGCGCTGTGAATGCAGGCAGAAAGACACTCGTTGTTCTTGACGGTCCATGCGACACAGTTATTAAGAGCCTTGCAAACATTGCAGGTGTTAAGGTAGCTTACACAAATACACTTAACGTATACGACATTCTTAACTGCAATACAATCGTATTTGCTAAGAGTGCAGTAGAAAAATTAGAGGAGGTTTACGCATAATGAAATTTGCTCAGGACATAATCCTCAAACCAGTAATCACAGAAAAGTCCATGGATGGTATCGCAGCTAAGAGATACACATTCAAGGTTGCAGCAGACGCAACAAAGCCTGAGATTGCAAAGGCAGTTGAAGAGCTTTTCGACGTTAAGGTTGCAAAGGTTAATACAATTAATATGAAGAAAAAACCAAAGAGAATGGGTTACCACTTCGGCTACACAGCTGAATGGAAGAAGGCTATCGTAACACTCGATGCTTCTTCTAAGGAAATCGAATTCTTCAACGGTTTGAACTAATTAGTGGGAGGTAAGTTCAAATGGCAACAATGAAATATAAGCCCACCACACCCTCAAGAAGACATATGTCTGTTGCTTCTTTTGAGGAAGTAACAAAGTTCTCTCCTGAGAAGAGCCTCATTGAGGTTAAGAAAAAGCACTCAGGCCGTAACAGCTACGGTAAGATCACAGTTCGTCATCAGGGTGGCGGAAACAAGCAGAAATACAGAATTATCGACTTCAAGAGAGAAGAAGGCAAGGCAACTGTTATCGGTGTTGAATATGACCCTAACAGAACCTCCTACATTGCACTTCTCCAAAATGAAGAAGGCAAGAAGAGCTATGTAATCGCTCCTCTCGGTGTTACAGACGGCGACGTTCTTTACTCCGGTGCAGACGCTGATATTAAGCCGGGTAACACACTTCCTATTGAGAACATCCCAGTAGGTACAATCATCCACAATATTGAGCTTTACCCAGGCAAGGGCGGTCAGCTTGTTCGTACAGCCGGTGCTCAGGCTCAGCTTATGGCTAAGGAAAACGGTATGGCTCAGGTTAGACTTCCATCCGGTGAGGTTAGACTTGTAAGACTTGACTGTAAGGCAACAATCGGTCAGATCGGTAACATCGAGCATGATACTGTTAAGATCGGTAAGGCCGGTAAGACACGTCATATGGGCATCCGTCCTACAGTACGCGGTTCCGTAATGAACCCATGCGATCACCCACACGGTGGTGGTGAAGGTAAGTCTCCTGTTGGTCGTCCGGGCCCTGTTACTCCTTGGGGTAAGCCGGCTCTTGGTTATAAGACCAGAAATAAGAAGGCAAGAACCAACAAGTACATCGTTAGACGCAGAAACGGTAGATAAGGGGGAAAAGAATAATGAGCAGAAGTTTGAAAAAAGCGCCTTATGTAGAAGAAAAGCTCTACAATCGTGTATGTGCTATGAACGAAAAGGGCGAAAAGAAAGTTTTGAAGACCTGGTCACGTTCTTCAACAATATTCCCAGAATTTGTTGGACACACTATCGCTGTTCATGACGGTAGAAAGCATGTTCCGGTATATGTTACTGAGGATATGGTAGGCCACAAGCTTGGAGAGTTCGCTCTTACAAGAACATTCAAGGGTCACGCAGGATCAAAAACATCAAATAACGGTAAATAATAGGAGATAACAATGGAAGCTAAAGTAGCAAATGCATACCTTTACGACGTTCGCATTGCTCCCCGTAAGGTTCAAATAGTTCTTGACCTCGTTCGTGGCAAGGATGTTGAAATGGCGGCAGCTATTCTTAAGAACACACCTAAGAGAGGCGCTGATATCGTAGCTCAGGTTCTTAAGAGTGCAGTAGCAAATGCTGAGAATAATCACGGTATGGATAAATCAAAACTTTATGTTGCAAAGTGCTTTGTAACACCCGGTAGCCATATGCTCAAGAGAGTTATGCCAAGAGGTAAGGGAAGCGCTAACAGAATTTTAAAGAGAACCAGCCACATCACAGTATGTGTAGCTGAGAAGGAATAAGGAGGGCTGAATAATGGGACAGAAGGTTAATCCACATGGTTTGCGTGTTGGCGTAATCAAGAACTGGGATTCAAGATGGTATGTTTCTGACGAAAAGTTCGGCGATACTCTTGTTTCCGACTATAACTTGAGAGAATTCCTTAAGGAAAAGCTCTTCAACGCAGGCGTTTCCAAGATTGAGATCGAAAGAGACTCTAAGGAAACAGTTAAGGTAATCATCCACTGCGCAAAGCCGGGTATGATTATCGGTAAGCAGGGTGCTGAAATCGAAAACCTCCGCAAGGATGTTGAGAAGGTAACCGGCAAGAAGGCAGTTGTAAATGTAGTAGAGGTTAAGCCAGTTGACCTTGACGCTCAGCTCGTTGCTGAAAACATTTGCAGCCAGCTTGAAAGAAGAATTGCATTCCGTCGTGCTATGAAGCAGGCTATCGGCAGAACAATGAAGCTTGGTGCAAAGGGTATCAAGATTTCTTGCAGCGGCCGTTTGGCAGGTGCTGAAATCGCTCGTACAGAGCATTACCATGACGGTACTATTCCGCTTCAGACAATCAGAGCCGACATTGACTACGGTTTCTGGGAAGCAAACACAACATACGGTAAGATCGGTGTTAAGGTTTGGATCTACAAGGGCGAGGTTCTCAATGTAGTTAACAAGACAACTGCTGAAAAGAACGACAGACCGAGAAGAAGATTCAACAAGGATAACAAGGGTGAGGGCCGTAACAATACACGTAGAGCTCCAAGAGCTCCTAGAAAGACTGAAGGAGGCGAACACTAATGTTAATGCCAAAGAGAGTTAAGTACAGACGTGTTCAGAGAGGCCGCCTTACAGGTAAGGCTTTGAGAGGTAACAAGGTAACAAACGGTGAATACGGTTTGGTTGCTATGGAACCTGCTTGGATCACTGCAAATCAGATTGAAGCAGCACGTATTGCTATGACAAGATACATCCGTCGTGGCGGTCAGGTTTGGATTAAGATATTCCCTGACAAACCAATCACAGAAAAGCCAGCTGAAACTCGAATGGGTTCCGGTAAGGGCTCACCAGAGTACTGGGTAGCCGTTGTTAAGCCGGGCAGAGTAATGTTCGAGATGGACGGCGTTTCAGAGGAAGTTGCAAGAGAGGCTATGCGTCTTGCAATGCACAAGCTCCCTATCAAATGTAAGTTTGTTAAGAAGGAGCAAAACGAGGAAGTGGAGGAATAAGCTGTGAAGGTAACTGAAATTAGAAATTTAAGTGCTGAAGAGCTTGAGGTGAAGCTTGCAGAGCTCAAGGAAGAGCTTTTCAATCTTCGTTTCCAGCACGCAATCAACCAGCTCGAAAATCCACACAAGATAGCAGATGTTAAGAAGGACATCGCTCGTGTAAAAACAATTCTCAACGAGAAGAACGCTTAAGTGGAGGAGAATGAGTTATGACAGAAACACGTAACCTCAGAAAAACAAGAGTTGGTATTGTTGTTAGCAACAAGATGGATAAGACAATTGTTGTAGCTGTAAGAGATAACGTAAAGCACGCTGTATACAACAAGATTGTCAAGAGAACAGCAAAGATACACGCTCATGATGAGAACAACGAGTGCTCAATCGGCGATATCGTTGAAGTAATGGAAACAAGACCTCTTTCTAAGACAAAGAGATGGAGACTTGTTCAAATCGTAGAAAAAGTTAAATAATATAATCCTTTATGAGGGTACATTCAAAATTATGTGCCGAAATTTAGGGAAACCTTAGTAGGAGGATAAATAAAGTGATTCATCAAGAAAGCAGAATGAAGGTTGCCGACAACACCGGCGCTAAGGAGCTTCTTTGCATCAGAGTTCTCGGTGGTACAGGCAGAAGATATGCCAACATCGGTGACGTTGTTGTATGCTCAGTTAAGAAGGCTGCCCCAGGCGGAGTTGTTAAGAAGGGTGACGTTGTAAAGGCTGTAATCGTTAGAAGCGCTAAGGGTGTTCGTCGTGCAGACGGCTCTTACATCAAGTTCGACGAGAACGCAGCTGTAATTATTAAAGAAGACAAGACACCAAGAGGCACACGTATCTTTGGCCCAGTGGCAAGAGAGCTTCGTGAGAAGGAATATACAAAGATTCTTTCCTTGGCCCCTGAAGTACTTTAATTGGAGGTAAATAATAATGAGTAAGGTTCATGTAAAGCGCGATGACACTGTTATTGTTATCTCCGGTGATGACAAGGGTGTTATTGGCAAGGTAGTGGCTGTAAGCCCGGAAGAAGGCAAGGTTATTGTACAGGGCGCCAACATCGTTTCTAAGCATCAGAAGCCTAGAAAGCAGGGCGAAAGCGGCGGCATCCTCAAGGTTGAGGCTGCTATGTACGCTTCCAAGGTACAGATCGTTTGCCCTAACGCAAAGTGCGAAAAGCACAACAAGGGTACAAGAATTCAGCACAAGATTGTAGATGGCAAGAAGATCCGCGTTTGCGCAAAATGCGGCGAAGAGCTTTAATAGGAGGTAACTGAAATGTCAAGATTTGCAGAAATTTATAAGAATGAAGTTGCTCCTGCTCTTATGAACAAGTTCAACTACAAGAGCACAATGCAGATTCCAAAATTCAACAAGATTGTAATCAACGTTGGTGCTGGCGATGCTAAGGATAACTCAAAGGTTATTGACAGCATCATTGATGAAATCTCTATGATCGCAGGACAGAAGGCTGTTCCTACTTACGCAAGAAAGAGCGTAGCTAACTTTAAGCTTCGTGAGGGCGTAAAGATCGGTGTTAAGGTAACACTTCGCGGCGAGAGAATGTATGAGTTTATGGATAGACTCTTCACATTTGCTCTTCCAAGAGTTAGAGACTTCAAGGGTATCAACCCTAACGGCTTTGACGGTCGTGGTAACTATTCAATGGGTCTTAAGGAGCAGCTCATATTCCCTGAAATCGAATATGATAAGGTTGACAAGATCCGCGGTATGGATATCACCTTCGTTACAACCGCAACAACAGATGAAGAAGCAAAAGAGCTCCTCACACTTATGGGCGCTCCATTTGCTAAGAATTAATGAGGAGGGCTTGACAGATGGCAAAGAAGGCTATGGTGCTTAAGCAGCAGAAGACACAGAAGTATTCCACAAGAGAATACAACCGTTGCAAAATCTGCGGCAGACCTCATGGTTATCTCCGCAAGTATGGCGTTTGCCGTATTTGCTTCAGAGAGCTTGCTTACGCCGGTGAAATTCCGGGTGTAAGAAAGGCAAGCTGGTAATTAAACAGCTTAAGTCCTTGAAAATCAAGGCAAAAATAAATCAAAAAAGAATACGAAATGTATTCACTCCAATCTAATCGGAAGGAAACAAATGTTTAACCACCGATAAGCGGCCGACAGTTTTTTGTCGGCAGCAAGCTTGGTTACTTGCATATATAGGAGGAAATAAAGATGCAAATTTCAGACGTAATTGCAGATATGCTCACCAGAATCAGAAATGCTAGCAACGCTAAGCACGAGACTGTTGACATTCCTGCTTCAAACATGAAGAAGGCTATTGCTGACATCCTTTTGGAGGAAGGCTACATTAAGGCTGTATCCGTTGTTGAGGATGGCAAGCAGGGCACAATTAGAATCACCCTTAAGTATGAGCAGGGTAAGGTAAAGGCTATCCGTGGTATTAGAAGAGTTTCTAAGCCGGGTCTTAGAATTTACTCCAACTGCGAGGATATGCCAAAGGTTATGAACGGCCTTGGTATCGCAATTGTATCCACATCTAAGGGCATTATGACAGACAAGAAGGCAAGACGTGAGCACGTTGGCGGCGAAGTACTTGCATTTGTTTGGTAATTTACGGGAGGTATAAGAACATGTCAAGAATAGGAAGAGCTCCAATTAATGTTCCTGCCGGCGTAAATGTTGCAATCGATGCAGCAAACAGCGTTATCACCGTAAAGGGTTCTAAGGGTACATTAACTTATAACTACAACAACAGAATGAGCGTTGCTTGTGATGCAAACGTAATCACAGTTACACGTCCATCTGATGAAAAGGAAGATCGCGCACTTCACGGTCTTACAAGAACACTTATCAACAATATGGTAGTAGGTGTTACCGAGGGCTACGCAAAGAAGCTTGAGGTTAACGGTGTTGGTTACAGAGTAGCAATGCAGGGCAAGAGCCTTAACTTAACACTCGGTTACTCACATCCTGTTATCGTAGACGCTCCTGAAGGAATCACATTCGAGACTCCTGACGCTAACACAATTATCGTTAAGGGTATCGACAAGCAGGTTGTTGGTGAAACAGCAGCTTTCATCCGTTCCAGAAGAGCTCCTGAACCATATAAGGGTAAGGGTATTAAGTATGAGGGCGAAAAGATTCGCCGTAAATCCGGAAAAACCGGCAAATAATGAAAGGAGACGACAAAAATGGTATCAAGAAAAGATAGCAACGCACAGCGTCTTAAGAGACACACAAGAGTTCGCGGTAAGATTTCCGGAACAGCAGAGCGTCCACGTCTTTGCGTTTATCGTTCAAACAAAAACATTTCTTGCCAGATCATCGATGACGTGGCAGGCGTAACACTCGTTTCCGCTTCTACAATGGAGTCCGGATTTGAGGGTATCGGTAGCAACAAGGAGGCTGCTAAGAAGGTTGGCCTCGCTATCGCAGAAAAGGCATTGGCAAAGGGAATCGACACAGTTGTATTTGACCGTGGCGGTTATGTATATCACGGACGTGTATCAGAGCTTGCTGAGGGTGCAAGAGAAGGCGGACTTAAGTTCTAATTCTCTTAACATCGGTTAAGAATTCTGGTTTGTACACTGTTTAATTGAATTAAACATATAATAAGGAGAAATTAAAATGTCACTTAAAATTGACGCAGCTACCCTTGATCTTCAAGAGAAGATGGTAGCACTCAACCGTGTTTCAAAGACAGTTAAGGGTGGTCGTATCGCTCGTTTCACAGCTTTGATGGTTGTTGGCGACGGTAACGGACACGTTGGTTACGGTCTTGGTAAGGCAGCTGAGGTTCCTGACGCAATCCGCAAGGGTATCGAGGATGCTAAGAAAAACATGATTTATGTTCCTATTAAGGATACAACAATTCCACACGAGGTAATCGGTAAGTTTGGCGCAGGCTCCGTTCTTTTGAAGCCGGCTGCACTCGGTACCGGTATCATTGCAGGTCAGACTGTTCGTGCAGTTCTTGAGCTTGCAGGTATTAAGAATATCAGAGCAAAGAGCCTTCGTTCCAACAACAAGACAAACGTTGTTAAGGCAACATTTGAGGGCTTGAAGGAGCTCCGTTCTATTGAAGAAGTTGCTAAGACTCGTGGCTTAGACACAAGCAAGGTTATCGGTTAAGGAGGATATATAAGATGGAAAACGTAAAAGTAACACTTATTAAGAGCCTTATCGCTTGCAAGCCTAACCAGATTGCAACTGCAGAATCTCTTGGCCTTACCAAGATTGGTAACAGCATCGTTTTAAAGAACGATCAGGTTTTGGCAGGCAAGATAAAGGTTATCTCTCACCTTGTTAAGGTAGAAAACGCATAATCTTGATTTAAACTGCCAAAGGGCAGAAATTGATTGAAAAACAATCAAACCTTTAATTAAAAATCAATTTCAATAAGGAGGATTAAATATGAAGCTCCATGAACTATCTCCAGCTGCAGGTTCAACAAAGGCAGCATGGCGCAAAGGTAGAGGTCCAGGATCCGGTAACGGCAAGACAGCCGGTAAGGGTCACAAGGGTCAGAACGCACGTTCAGGCGGCGGTGTAAGACCTGGTTTCGAGGGTGGTCAGCTCCCACTTTACAGAAAACTTCCTAAAAGAGGATTTAACAATAAATTTGCTACAGTTTACGCTACAATCAATGTAAGCGACCTTAACAAATTTGAAAATGGCGCAACTGTAAATCTCGAAGCTCTTATTAATGCAGGTGTTATTAATAAGGAACTCGATGGACTTAAGGTGCTTGGAAACGGAGAACTCACAAAGAAGCTCACCGTTGAGGCAAAGGTTTTCTCAGCTACTGCTAAGGAGAAGATCGAGGCTGCAGGCGGAAAAGCTGAGGTGAAATAATTATGTTTAAAACCTTAGCTAACGCTTGGAAAATTAAGGATTTAAGAGATAAGCTATTGTTCACAATTATGATCATTTTGCTTTACAGAATAGGCGCTGCTATCACAGTTCCATTCGTAGATGCAAATGCTGTTGCAAACACACTTCAGGGTAACTCCTTGCAGAATGTTTTGTCAGGAACATCAAATAGCATCCTTAACTTCTTGAACACCTTGTCAGGTGGCGCGCTTGCAAACGCATCACTTTTCGCACTCGGTGTTTCACCATACATCACAGCATCAATTGTAATGCAGCTTTTGACTGTTGCTATCCCACCACTTGAAAGACTTGCTAAGCAGGGCGAGGAGGGTAAGCAGAAGATCAATGTAATTACAAGATATGTAACTGTTGCAATTTCACTTGTAACAGCTATCGGTTACTATTTCTACATTAGATATCAGGCAACAGGACTTGTTGCAGGCGCTGACACATGGTACATTGCAATTGTTATCATTGCTTGCTACTGTGCAGGCTCCTCACTTGTAATGTGGCTTGCTGAAAAGATTAACGATAAGGGTATCGGCAACGGTATCTCAATTATCCTTTTCGCTAACATCGTATCCCGTTTCCCTGCAATTGTTGTTTACATTGTTACTGTTTTCAGAACAGTTACAACTCAAGACATCAACGACCAGTACAGCGAGATTATCCCAACAATTATCATCGTTCTCAGCTTGATTGCAATGCTTGCGATGATTTGGTTCATTGTATTCATCTCTGACAGTGAGCGTAGAATTCCTGTTCAGTATGCAAAGAAGGTTGTTGGCAGAAAGATGTACGGCGGTAGAAATACCAACCTTCCAATTAAGCTTAATATGACAGGCGTTATGCCTATCATCTTTGCTAACTCCATCCTCTCACTTCCGGGCATGATCTTCGGATTTATCAATGTAGAGGATCAGGAAAGCTTCCTTTACAGTGTAAAGGTATTCTTTACAAACACCGCTTCTTGGTTCTTTGTATTAATGACCTTTATACTCATTCTCGCATTCGCTTACTTCTATGTAGCAATTTCCTTCAACCCAACAGAGGTTGCGGGCAACCTACAGCAGAACGGTGGCTCTATCCCGGGTATTCGTCCCGGCAAGCCAACCTCTACATTTATTAAGAAGGTGCTTTCTAAGGTAACCTTTATGGGCGCTTTGGCACTTTCCGTAATTGCAGTTTTGCCACCACTCATTCAGTTGATTCTCGGCTATGTTGCAGAATGGACTGCAATGCCTGAATTCGCATTCAGCGTTGTTACAGACTTCGTTCACTCCGGTAGCTCAGTAATCATCGTTGTTGGTGTAATTCTTGAAACTGTAAGAGAAATAGAGGCTCAGATGACAATGCGTCACTACAAGGGCTTCCTTGATTAAGGAGTAGGGATTATGACAAAGAATCTTAAGCTCATTTTCCTTGGCGCACCCGGTGCGGGCAAGGGAACACAATCTGACATTGTCGCAGAGAAGTACGGTATTCCTACTATCTCAACGGGCGTAATGATTAGAGAAGCTATTAAAAACGGCACCGAGATGGGACTTGCGGCTAAATCTTATACAGAGAAGGGCGCACTTGTTCCGGACGAGGTTGTTATAGGTATCATTGGTGAAAGACTTGCTAAGGACGACTGCCAAAACGGCTTCATCCTTGATGGCTTCCCAAGGACCGTTCCTCAGGCTGAGGCGCTTGACAAGATGGGTGTTAACATCAACTGTGTTGTCAGCATCGAGGTTGAGGATGAAAAGATTGTCGAGCGCATGAGTGGCAGACGTGTCTGCGCAAAGTGCGGCGCATCTTACCACACCTTATATAATCCTTCCAAGGATGGCGAAAGCTGCGACAAGTGCGGCGAGGCGCTTTCCATTCGTAAGGATGATGCTCCCGAGGTTGTAAAGAGCAGACTTGTTGTTTACCACGACCAAACGGAGCCTCTTAAGGATTTCTACGGCAAAAAGGGTGTTCTTGTTTTAGTTGAGGGTCAGGAGCGCGTTGAAGATACAACAGCTCTTACACTTGCTGCAATTGAGAACACAGCGAAATAAGTTATGATTCAGCTTAAAACCCCTGAGCAAATTGAGATAATGAAAATCGCAGGTAGAATTACAGGCGAAACATTGCTCATGGCAAAGGAACTAATCAGGGAAGGTATTACAACCAAGGAGTTGGATGACAAAATTCGTTTGTATATCAAGAAATGTGGCGCAAAGCCAACATTTCTTGGATACGGCGGCTTTCCGGGTAGTGCTTGCATAAGTATTAACGATGAGGTTATACACGGTATTCCCTCACACAAAAGGATACTTAAAAACGGCGATATTGTTAAAATCGATGTAGGAGCCTACTATAAAGGCTTTACAGGCGATAGCGCAGCTACCTTCGGTGTCGGGGAAATCTCCGACGAGGCGCAGCGACTTATTGATGTTACAAGAGAGAGCTTTTTCAAGGGCATTGAAGCAATTGAAAAGACTCCAAGCCCTCGCTTAGGCGATGTTGGATTTGCAATTCAGAGCCACGCAGAGTCAAACGGCTATTCAGTGGTTAGGGAGTTTGTGGGTCACGGCGTAGGCAAGGAGCTTCACGAGGAGCCCAACGTACCAAACTTCGGTACGGCAGGCAGGGGAGTTCGTATTTATCCCGGCATGACGCTTGCAATCGAGCCGATGATAAATATGGGCACACATCAGGTAAGGATGCTTAACGACGGCTGGGGAGTTGTAACAGCTGACGGTAAGCTATCTGCTCACTATGAGCATAGCATTGCGGTAACCGATAACGGAGTAATTTTACTCACCAAGGTTGACTAACCCAAAATAAGAGTTCTCCAACGCGGCTGATTTTTGGAGGACGACAAACGCTAAGGAGTGTTCGTTACTCACTCTTTAGACTGAAGCATTAATTTAATCGTAGAATAATGAGAGGAATATATGGGAAAAGAAAATGTAGTAGAATTTGAGGGCGTAGTTACGGAAGCACTTCCTAACGCAACCTTCAAGGTACAGTTGCCTAATGGGCATATAATCACTGCTCATATTTCAGGCAAATTAAGACTCAATTATATTAGAATATTGCCCGGTGACAAGGTAACCGTTGAAGTGTCAGTTTATGACCTATCAAAGGGCCGCATCACATGGCGCGCAAAATAAGAAAGGTGGTTTCATAATGAAAGTAAAGCCTTCAGTAAAGAAAATCTGTGACAAGTGCAAGGTAATTAAGAGAAAAGGTACCGTAATGGTTATCTGTGAGAACCCTAAGCACAAGCAGAGACAGGGCTAATTCAAACCAAACCAATTTATTTAAGAGGTGAAAAATAATGGCTCGTATAGCTGGCGTAGATATTCCAAACGCGAAGCGCGTTGAAGTTGCATTAACATACATTTACGGCATTGGTCTTAAGAGCGCACAGGACATTCTTGCTAAGACAGGAATCAACCCTGACACACGTGCTAAGGATTTGACCGAGGATGAAATTGCAAAGCTTCGTGAAGAAATCGAAACAAATTACCACGTTGAGGGTGAGCTTCGCAGAGAGGTTGCTCTTAACATTAAGCGTCTTGTAGAAATCAACTGCTATCGCGGTACAAGACACAGAAAAGGTCTTCCTGTAAGAGGACAAAGAACAAAGACAAATGCAAGAACTCGTAAGGGTCCTGCAAAGACAATAGCAAACAAGAAGAAATAAGGAGTTTAGCGAGATGGCAAACGAAAAGAGAGTTGTTAAGAAGCGTCGCGAGCGCAAGAATATTGAAAAAGGCGCCGCACACATCTGCTCAACATTTAATAACACAATCGTTACTATTACTGATGTAGCTGGCAACGCTGTATCATGGGCATCTGCTGGTGAACTCGGTTATAAGGGCTCAAGAAAGTCCACACCATTTGCTGCACAGATGGCTGCTGAGGCAGCTGCAAAGGCAGCTATGGAGCACGGTATGAAAACTGTTGAGGTTTACGTTAAGGGACCTGGTCAGGGACGTGAGTCTGCTATTCGTGCCCTTTCTACAGCCGGTCTTACCGTTACAATGATTAAGGATGTAACTCCTATTCCTCACAACGGTTGCAGACCACCAAAGCGCAGACGCGTTTAATTTTGATAGGAGGAACGAACGATGGCAAGATATACAGGACCTTCATGCAAGCTTTGCCGTAGAGAAGGAACAAAGCTTTACCTTAAGGGTGAGCGTTGCTTAAGCGACAAGTGTGCATTTAACAGAAGAACAGCAGCTCCCGGTCAGCACGGTGCTGCAAAGAAGAAGCTTACTGAGTACGGTATGCAGCTTCGTGAAAAGCAGAAGGCAAAAAGATATTACGGTGTTCTTGAGAAGCAGTTCAAGAACTACTATGTAAAGGCTGACAATCAGGAAGGCATTGCAGGTGAGAACTTGCTCAGACTTCTTGAAAGAAGACTTGATAACGTTGTTTACAGAATGGGACTTGCTGCAAGCCACAAGGAGGCTCGTCAGCTCGTGCTTCACGGCCACTTCACCTTGAACGGCCACAAGGCAAACATTCCATCCATCCTTGTTAAGGTTGGCGATGTTATCGCAACAAAGGAAACCGATTCCACAAAGATAAAGGGCTTAGTTGAGGCTATGGGCGACCATATCGCTCCAAAGTGGCTCGACATCGATAAGAACGCAGGAGTTGCAAAGGTTATTGCAATGCCTGAGCGTGACGATATCGACTTCGAATTCAACGAGCAGCTCATTATCGAGCTTTACTCAAAATAATAACTCTTTGTCGGCTGTATTTCTCCACTTTACAGTGGAGTATACACCGAAAGGTGTAGTACAGAGGACATCAATGTTATGTAACCAAGCATTCCCATATGTGGGATATAACCAATTTGCATAAATTGAAATTTAGGAGGGTTATTACTAATTATGATGATAGAAATAGAAAAGCCTAATATTACAATAGTAGGCGAAAGCGAAGACGGCAAGAAGGGCAAGTTTGTCATTGAACCTCTTGAAAGAGGCTTCGGTACAACACTTGGTAACTCCTTAAGAAGAGTAATTATCAGCTCCCTTCCGGGTTACGCAGTATCCTCTATCCGCATTGATGGCGTTTTGCACGAAATGTCCAGCCTTGAGGGTGTAACCGAGGATATTACTGAGATCGTACTAAATGTTAAGGGTATCGTTGCAAAGCTTCACGGCGGTGAAACTGTTAAGACAGCAGTAATCGACAAGAAGGGTCCATGCGAGGTAACCGCAGGCGATATCACCCCAGATGCTGACCTTGAAATATTCAACCCCGATCTTCACATAGCTACTCTTGGCGAGGGCGCTCGTTTCTACATGGAGCTTACATTTGAGCGCGGCCGCGGATATGTATCTCAGGAAAAGAACAAGAATGACCACATCAAGAGTGGCGTTAATGTTCCAATCGGTACAATCTTCACCGACTCCATTTACACACCTGTGTACAATGTTAGCCCAACAGTAGAGAATACACGAGTTGGAAGCATTGCCGACTATGACAAATTGACAATTGAGTTAGAGACAAACGGCACCATTAGGGCAACAGATGCAATTTCACTTGCAGCCAAGATACTCAACGATCATTTCACCTTGTTTGTAAATCTCTCAGACGAGGCAAAGAACGCAGAAACTATGGTTGAGCGTGAGGAAACAAAGAAAGAAAAATATCTTGAGATGACCATTGAGGAGCTTGACTTGTCTGTAAGAAGCTTCAACTGCTTGAAGCGCGCAGGCATAGATACCGTTGAGGACCTTATCAACCGTTCTGAAGAGGATATGATTAAGGTTAAGAACCTCGGTAAGAAATCCCTCGATGAAGTAATAAACAAGCTTGCATCTCTCGGTCTTGCTCTCAAGAAAGAGGAAGAATAAGAGAATGGTGGACTAGGTCCACAACTGAAAATCGGCGAAGGAGGATAAATCAATGCCAGGAACAAGAAAACTCGGCAGAACAACTGAGCACAGAAACGCTATGCTTCGTGGAATGGTTACATTGCTTCTTGAAAAAGGCGCAATCGAAACAACCCTTTCAAGAGCAAAGGAGCTTCGTTGTGTTGCTGATAAGATGATAACACTCGGTAAGAAGAATACACTTGCTACTCGTAGAGAGGCTCTTGCATACATCACAAAGGAAGATGTTGTTAAGAAGCTCTTTGACGAAATCGCACCAAGATATGCTGATCGTGTAGGTGGCTACACACAGATTTATAAGCTTGGTCCAAGACGTGGTGATGCTGCTGAAATGGCGCTCATCAAGTTGGTTGACTAATTACCAATAATAAAACTCCCTATGGACTTTCATAGGGAGTTTTTGTATGTATGGAAAGATTTATTCTATATAACAGAAGGAAAAATTTACATTAAAGAGGGAAAAGCCCTCTTTTTTAATATTCTACATAAAATGCTTGGTTACATATCCCCGTTTTCGGGGATATTTTTTGTAAAGGCACGGTAAATAATTCTATTGCAAAAGCAATTGATTTATGGTAAAATAGTATGGAACGAAAAAAAGAGGAGCCTTACATATGGATATAAAAGAGGCGGTTATTAAGCGGCACTCTGTTAGGCGCTATCTTGACAAGGAGCTTGACAAAAGCGCCGTAAACGGGCTAAAAACGGCTATTAGCGAGGCTTGCAAGGACAGTGGACTTGATATACAGCTTGTGCTTAATGAGCCAACAGCTTTTACAGGCTTGCTTGCCAAATACGGTAAGTTTGAAAACTGCAAAAACTACATAACAATCTGCGGCAAAAAGGGCAGAGAGGTTGATGTGGGCTACTACGGTGAAAGAATAGTTATAGCGGCGCAAATGCTGGGGCTGAACACCTGTTGGGTGGCGCTGACCTATAAAAAGGGCAAGGTGCCTGTAAAGCCAAGGGCAGGGGAGAAGTTCTACATTACAATCGCTGTTGGATACGGCAGAAACCGTGGCTTGCCAAGGAAAAGTAAGTCAATGGAGCAGGTGTGCAATGTTGGAACGACCGAAATGCCGGAATGGTTTAAAAACGGCATAGATTTTGCCCTGCGCGCCCCAACTGCCATTAACCAACAAAGGTTTTATATTACTCTTAACGAAAACGGAAGTGTAAGCGCCAAATCGAAGCTGGGACCCTGCTCTAAAATAGACTTAGGCATAGTTAAGTACCATTTCGAATTAGGGGCAGGAAGGGACAGCTTTAGCTGGGAGGAATAAATGAAAAGACCGCAAGGTTGAAAAATTAGTATTAAGGTATAAGGAAATGAAGAAAATTTTAATAGTTTTATCAGTAATAATCTGCTTGATTTTGGTTTCCTCCTGCGGTGATGAAACGGAGACACCTGCATCATCAAGCTCGTCTGTGCCTGTGCCGTCCGCCACCCAAAGCTCGGGAAAAGACCCGGAAAAGGTCGACCCTGTGGCTGTAATTGAGGTTACAGGCAAAAAATATGCGGTTGACTTGTCAACTATAAACATTGCTTACGAGGAAAGTGATAAGCCCACACAGGTGGAAATTGATTACTTCAAGGCTCAAATTAATACCTGGTTTGCAAACAGCACCATAGAGTTTACGAACGAAACATCCTTTGTCCTAAGCGGCACCGCAAGTGAAAGAAACGATGTAGTGGCAACAGGCTGTGAAAGAAAGGATAATGAGCTTTTCTTGACCATAGCGGGCAAGGGAAATGTGGATGTTGTTATTTATGAAGGCAAGGTGTCCTACCTTTGTGACTTTTACTTTAAGGGCTGGGGAATGTATTTTTCAATTGATTATAAGCTTGTAACAAGCGAATAGCTTAATACTCGAATGGTAAAAAAGACCATTCGTGTTTTTGGTGTATTTTGTTGACAAAGATACTATAATATGATATAATAACAGAGAATATACAATTTATTTACAAAATGGTGCTTGGTGGGCGCTTTCCCATTAGGCTTACGGGATATTTATGGATAAGAATTTATGGCTGGTTATAGGGTACGCGGTTTTCACGCTTTACACTGTGGGAATTATGTGCCTTGGCATTTTGCTTGAGAAAAAAACTAAAATTGACAAGACCCTGTGTCGAAAAATAACCCATATTATCTCCGCGTTTATCTGGGTGATATGCTATGTGTTTTTTGGCTATTCCATACACTGGGTGGTGCTAAACGGTGTTTCTGCCCTGCTTTTGGGCTTCCTTATCCTTGGCAGTAGGTTCAACATCTTTCCAAGGGAGGATGCAAAGAAAAGCACCGGTCTTTTCTATTTTGCCCTTTCCACCTTCATCGTTGCGGTTATCTCCTTCTTAATCGGAGAGGAAACCTATATGTATACAGGAATTGCGTACCTATGCCTTGCCTTGGGCGATGGCTTTGCGCCACTTGTTGCTTACGCGCTAAAGAAGCACAATGTGAAAATTCTGCCGTCAAAAACCCTTTTCGGTTCTCTTACGGTTTATGTGGTTTCATTTTTAACGACCCTTACTCTTTCAGCTATTTTTGACCTGGGGCTCAGCCCTGTGTTTGCTTTGTCTGTTGGTGCCCTTGCCTGCTTAGCGGAGTTCTACGGTTTTAAGGGCTTAGACAATATTTTTATTGACTTTTCCGTGTTTGGATACCTGCTTCTTTACCACTACGGTCTTGTGGGGCTTCCCTTACAGGCGGTCATTATTGCCTGTCCACTTCTTGCTTGGCTTGCCATTGGCGCAAGGGCTATGACGGCGGACGGGGGAGTTAGCGCCTTTTTCCTTTTTGCGCTAATCGGCTTTTTCAGCTATGACTTCACTCCGATTATTTTTATGTCCCTGCTTTTTGCCATCAGCACAGCCGTGTCCGTTGTGGGCAAGAGAATCAAAAGGCGTGAGGAGGGCAAGGTCGGTGGCGACCACGCGGCGCGTAGGGCAAAGCAAATAGTTGCGGTTGGCTTGCTTGCGCTTATTTCCTTAGGCGTGTACAGATATACGGGGATTGTGCTTTTCAACCACCTGTTTTATCTTTCATTGACAGAGCAGTTTGCTGACTCTATGGCATCGGATATTGGCAGCCTTACAAAAAGGCGTAACATAAATATAATTACATTCAAGCCCTGCGAAAAGGGTATTAGCGGCGGCGTTTCACTCCTTGGCACAATGTCAGCCCTTTGCGGTTGCTTTTTGCTAATGCTGTTGCCCCTTGCATTAGGCGCTGTTTCCGTTTACATATATTTTGGGGTTTGCGCTCTTGCCTTCCTTGGCACGGTTGTTGACTCTGTGGCGGGCGCCCTTTTCCAAGCGCTGTATCGTTGCGCTTCCTGCGGCAAAGCCGTTGAGGTCAGCACACACTGCGGTGTAAGCGGTGAGCTTGTTAAGGGCTTTAGAATAATTGACAATACGGCAGTTAACTACATTGCAGGCATAATAACCTGCGCAATGGGTGCTATGCTGCTTTTGATTTAAACGGTGAGATATGAGTGATTTTGCTTTTGTTCCCAAGCACCTTGGTTTGATTATGGACGGTAATGGTAGGTGGGCGCTCAGCCATGGCTTGCCAAGGACTGACGGTCACACCAGGGGTATGGTTAATATGATTTCCGTGGCATCCCACGCATTTGATATGGGTGTTAAAACCGTTACCTGCTATAGCATGTCAACGGAGAACTTGAACCGTGAAAAAAGCGAGGTTGACCACATTCTCAGCTTAGTGATAAAGTACTTTGACCCGTTTTTGGAGGCGTTTCGCCAAAAGCGCGTTTGCGCCAAGTTTGTGGGTCAGTTAGAGCTTTTGCCTGAGGAAATCAGGGCTTCCCTTAAGCGCACAGAGGAGCAGCTTAAGGAGTTTGAGGACCTTGGCAGAACGATATATATTGCAATTGCATACGGCAGTCGCACCGAAATTGTAAATACGGTTAACTCCTTGATTGAAAAGGGCAAGGCGGTAACGGAGCAGGACTTCCAAAGCTCCCTGTCACTGCCCCACAACTTAGACCTTGTTATAAGGACAGGGGGAGAGAGCCGTTTATCCAACTTCTTTTTGTACCAATGTGCATATGCGGAGCTTTATTTTTCAGACAAGTTCTTCCCCGATTTTGGAGAGCGCGAGCTTGACGAGGCATTAGAGTGGTACGCAGGCAGGTCAAGAAGATACGGCTTGGTTAAATAGTTGGTGCAAGTATGGATTTTAACAAGAAATTTAACATTGGGCTAACCCTTGAAACAAGCTATAAGGAGTTTGACAGCTTTCTTGAAAAATATAGCCCTTACATTCATTCCGTATACTTTTCTTTGCCTCTTGGCAAGCGCTACCACACCAGGTCCAAGGTGGCAAACCAATTTTTAATCCCCGGCAAAAAGCGCCTGTTTTGGCGCATGCTTAGAAGGATAAAGGAATACGGCATAGAGCTGGAGCTGCTTTTCAACACCCTTTTGCTTGATGAGGAGCTTATTGAAAGGGCAAGCATAACCCTAAAGGAGCAGAAAATAGAGGTTGACTCTGTATGCTTCTTAGCCCCTTACTATGAGGCGGTTATGAAATACTTCCCCAACAAGAAATACATATGGAGCTTTAACAACGGCTTCAGGTCGAAGAAGGAAATCGACCAAATAATTGATAACTATAAGGCGGATGCCTTTGTTTTAGGCTCCTTGTTTATAAGGAACAACCGCTTCTTTCAGTACCTTGAGCAACGGGGCAAGCAGGTTTACCTTATTTTAAACAACGGCTGCTCCTTTAACTGTGACACCTGTAATAATACGGAGTCCGTTTGTGACAGGTCCTTTGAGAAAAATCTAAGGACACATTCAATTGAATATCTTTATGCTCTGCAAAGCATTTTCCCCTTTGAGCTTCACGACGGAATAATTGATACAAGCCATATAAGCTGCTTCAAAATTTCCAACAGAAGCAGCAATCTTAAGTTTATTAAGGGCGCGCTTGACAGCTATATTGGCGGCGAGGTTAGGGCTTATGTTGAGAAAAGCCGTAAGAATTACGCTTATTGGGGCAGGGCAGGATATTTTTGGCGTTGCTTTGGAAAAATGGATTTAGACAAAATACTTGAATATAAAAAAGAGCTTTTGTCCCTTGAGGACAAATAGCAATAAATTGGCTTATGGAAAATATAAATAGCTATAGTGAGTACATAAAGAATCCCCTTGGCGTAAGCTTTAATGTTAATATTGACCGTCCTGAGGTGCTAAAAGCCTTTAAGAGGCTGATCTTGACCCCGCCATGGCTGTTCCTTTTACAGCACAGGCGAATTAAGGGTATTAAAAACGCAATGGTTGGGGCAGGGCTCTTAAGAGATTTTGAGCTTAAGCTTTCTTGGCAAAAAAAGCCCGTTGCCTATATGCGTGACGGAGGGGAGATGTGCTTTTCGGTTGGCGCCTTGCTTTCCCGTTCAGCCACGGTTACTGCCTCGGTTTTATGCCACGAGCTTGCCCATATGTGGTTAAGCCAGCAGGACTTTTACAAGGGGCTAAAGGAAATAAACCGCCAATTTAAGGAGCAATATTCGAGCCATGCGGATGCGGAGCTGCTATCCCCCATTGAGCTATATGCAATGGTGGTGTCTGTTATTTTTATGCAGGATGTATGCATCGCCTTAGAGGGCAAGAAAAAGAAAAGATTTAAAGATTTGATTGAATTTGAGCTTGAAAAAATCGAGCTTTTAAAGGATAAAATCATCAAATTAAATATTTAGGAGAGATAAAATGGAAAAGAAGCAGGTTGAAAAGAAGGCTGTACAGGAAAAGAGCTTAATCGAGCAATATACCTCTCAGACAAAAAAGGATGAGGATATCCATTTTGAGCATTTTGACTGGACGTACAGTGACGGCTCAGGCTGTTGCTGCTAATAAATTACAAGATACACACCTTTGGAGGAAGCTATGGAAGAAAAGAACCAGGTAAAAAAGAGCGCAGAAAAGGCAAGCTCTGTTATTGAGCAATACAAGGCTCAAACAGAAAAGAAGGATGATATCCATTTTGAGCATTATGACTGGACCTATAACGACGGCTCAGGCTGCTGCTGTTAAATAACCCATTTTGGAGGAAATAGAAATGGAAAAGAAGCAAGTTAAGAGGGTTAATAAGGAAGAGGCTGTAAAGACAAACACAGTTTTGGAGCAGTACAAATCCCAAACCGAAAAGAAGGATGATATCCACTTTGAGCATTACGATTGGACATACGGTGACTCCAGCGGAGGATGCTGCTGCTAAGACAATATGTACGGTTATTTTAGACCCTACCACTCAGGCTTAACCTATAAGGAGCGTGAGCTTTTTGAGTCGTACTATTGCCGTATTTGCTATTGCTTGCGTATAATCGGGGGACAAACGGCGCGTATGTGCACCACCTATGACGGTGCTATATATGGGCTGATTCTCAGCCTGCAAAGCAAGGAGACGCCGCCACCTGTTTTGCCCTGCGAAAGATTTGGAAAAAAGAACCTAAAAGCCTTTGTGGATGATGAAACGGGGCTAAGACTTGCAAGGCTCAGCTTAATTAGCGTTGGAGAAAAAATAAGGGATGACAAGCTTGATAAAAACGACTTTAAAACCAAGGTTGTATCAAGCATCTTCTCACGGGCGATAGAAAAGGCAAAGGAAATAGAGCCGGAATTGGCAAAGGACTCCTTTGAGGGAACAGAAAGGATTAACACCCTCCAAAACGAGGGCGCGCCTCTTATGTCTGTTTTTGAGGCATACGGAGATATGGCGGTTAACTCCTTTAGCCGCTTCCTTGAGCTGTCGGCTCAAACCGAGGAGCTTGTGCGCAGCGTTTCCGAGTGGATTTTTTTGGTTGATATGGTTTGCGACTATGCAGACGATTATAAGGACGGCACCTATAACGGCTTTAAAACCGAGGGGCTCACCACCTTTTCTCAGTATTTCGATGCTCATTATAGGGAGTTTTTGCAAATAGCAAGAAGGGTAACGGGCAGGCTTATGTCGGCGCTGATGGCGGTGAAGGACGGCTCCCGCACCTGGAACACCCTTTATAAAATCATATCCCACGCAACGGAAACAGTAATTCAAAATGCGATTTTGGGCAAGGATGTGGAGTTCCATTACTTTAAAGATTTGTTTGAAAGAATAGGCACAAGCCGTAGGTTTAAGAAGGATATTAAACGCTTGGGGATACATAAGGATGAAAAAGGTTGAGATTATTTTAAAGGTTACCGATGCTTGCAACCTTAGGTGTAAGTATTGCTATAACGGCGAGAGGGAGTACGAAAAGAACTGCCTTTCCCTTGAGCATTTTGAAAAGCTTTTGAATGTTTTGCTGACAGGCTATAACCTTATCCATATTATTTGGCACGGCGGCGAGCCATTGTCCGTTGGGCTTGACTACTTCAAAAAGGCAATGGATGTGGAAAAGCGCGTTCAAATCCAAAGCGGAGTAACTATTGAAAACAGCGTTCAAACAAACGGCACTCTCATTAACAGTGCGTGGATTAAGTTCTTTAAGGAGCATAGCTTCCGTGTTGGAATTTCCTTTGACGGGGTTGAAAATGAAAAGTACCGCGGATGCACGGAAAAGACCTTGGCGGCTATGGAGAAGCTACGGGCAAACGGCATTAAGTTCGGATGTAATGCGGTTGTGGCTGACAACGATTATGATATAATCAAAAATTACGAGTTTTTTGCATCAAAGGGCATCTCCTTCGACTTCAGCAGGATGATACAGGAGGGGGGAGCCAAGAATATGGTTTCTGTGGGCACGGAGTCCTTTGTAAAGTCAATGTGCGATCTTTTCGACCATTGGGTTTACGATACTGACGGTGTGTCCGTGCGTACCTTTGTTATGTATCTAAACCTTTTGACGGGGGGAAGGTACAGGATATGCTCTAATTGCTCCTGCCACTTGAAGTATTTAAGCATTTCCCCAAAGGGCACAGTATATAACTGCAGCAGGGAAAGCATGGGCGCTTATCCCTTTGGCAGTATTGAGAGCTTTGAAACAACGGATGATATTTTTAACTCAGAGGGAGCTATTAAGCTTTTGAGCGGCTCCATTGAAAGAAGAAACAAGTGCAAGGCAGCCTGTGAGTACTTTGAGCTTTGCGCAGGAGGCTGTGCGGATGTTGCCATTGTGGAAAACGGGCTTGAAAATATCCCAACGGAATATTGCTACACCTTTAAAACTCTTTACAGCCACATAAAGGGCGTATATGAGGAAATAGTTAATAAGGGCACACCCCTTTCAGACTTAAACCCAACCGTAAGAGAAATTATGGTAAGGAGCATTTCCAAAACCGTTAGCACAACTAAAAATGATATTGCTGACACTTATATATAAAAAATAAAGGACTTCGCTTGAAGTCCTTTTTTAATGTATATTTGAAATCCAATTTTCAAGTAAGGTGCCGCGGAGAATAAGACCGCCCACAAAAATAAGCACGAAAAGTGAAATATGTATAAGCTTATATTTTACAGTGCTGAATTCAAAGGTGGATACGGTGTGATTTGCCAAAACTGCAGAGAGCAGGGTGTACAAAAAGATAGGGAAGTATGGCACAACCCAAGCGCCCTCGGCAGGGAAGAAAAAGCAACCCATCATAAGTATGTATAACGGGGCGAACATTAAAATATAGCCACAAATTGCCTTTTTGCGGTTGAAGGAAAGGGGTAGCTCCGCCCTGTGCTGGTTTATGACAATTTCAAGCTCGTACATTAATAAATCCTTGCCTATGGTCATGGTGAAGGGAATGGAGCAAAGCACAAGCAAAAATATGGCACCTACCAAAAAGGCTTCGGTAAGGTCGAAGAACAAAACAAAAGCGACAACTATAAGTCCAAGAGCCATGCAGGAAATATTAAAAATAATTCTTCCGCGGCTGATTTTCTTGCGCCTTTGGTTGCCCTCGTTAGCGGCTGTGGTATAGCGCGCCATACCGCGAATAAACGGTCCTCTGTTCATGCTTTTCTCCTTTCTGAATATTTAATGTAAAAAAGATTCCCGCCGAGCCGTGTGAACCGTAAAAGCGAACCTTGTTTTACCAAGGGTGGTGTCCTCATAATACATTCCGTTAGCTTCCAACATCTGCATTAACCCGACCGGCAAAAGCCTCATTAAGAGGGGTTAGGCAGGAGGCCTGCTGTCCAGTATTGGATATTGGATTCCAATTATTTAAGTGTAGCTCGAATATGACGGTTAATCACGCACTAAGCAGGAATAAAAATATTAAATTTTTTAAAAATAGCTGACCCTGTGTCTATTTTTTGTCGTGGTCCACGGTATTAATGCGGGCATCAATCACAGGGAAAACCTTGTCAAGCTCTGCCCCCTCGACGGGAACGTAGGTGTCCTCCTTTTTGTTTGAGGTAACCTTTTTCAAAACATAGTATTCGGTAGGGGCAATAGCCACATAGGTGCTGCCGTCTATTTCGCACTCGTCAATCAGCTCATAAACGGTTTCGCTTCCGTCATCCTCTGTAAAGGTTAGAAAACGCTTGCTTTCATTATTCATATTATTAACCTTCCTGCTGTTTTTATTCTATCATAGACAGTAAATTATGTCAACCTACCGATAGTTGGTATTAGTCAACTGTCAGTTTTCCTCTATTTTGTTGTCGCCAAAGTGCTTAACAACAATAACCTGGCGAGTTTGAAGCGCCTCATCAACCAGGGCGTTAAAGTCAAGCTTGTTTTCCTCTGCTATAACAGCCTCAAGCTCGGGCCGTGTCCTTGGGTGGCGTGGGGTGAACACGGTACAGCAATCCTCATACGGCAAAACAGATGTTTCAAAGGCGCCGATTTTCCTTGAAATGGAGATAATCTCTTCTTTATCCATTCCGATAAGCGGACGGTAAATAGGAATGTCGGACAGCACATTTGTAACATTAATCGCCTTCATTGTTTGGCTTGCAACCTGACCTAAGCTTTCGCCCGTGATAATAGCCTCGCAGTCGTACTGATGGGCAAGCTTAACTGAAATTGCCATCATATAGCGGCGGAGCAACAGGGTAAAGTAATCCTCGTCACAGTTGTCACGGATAAGCTCCTGTATTTTGGTTAGGGACACAACATGCACCCTTACCCTTAATGTGTAGTCCGTTAAAATTTTGGCAAGCTCCAAAACCTTTTCCTTGGCGCGCTCGGAGGTGTAGGGGAAGCTTTCAAAGTGGATAGCCTCAAGCTGTACGCCGCGCTTTGCCATCATAAATCCTGCCACAGGGGAGTCAATTCCGCCGGAAAGGAGCAAAAGACCTCTGCCGCTGGAGCCGTATGGAATTCCGCCTGCGCCCTTTTCCTGTCCTGCGTGGATAAATGCCTCCTTTTCACGGATTTCCACACGCAAAACAACCTCGGGGTTATGCACATCAACCTTAATGCCGCGCACGGTTGAAAGGACACAGCCGCCAACCTCATCGGAAATTTGCGGGGAGGTCAAGGGGAAGCGCTTGTCACTCCTCTTTGCCTCAACCTTAAAGGTTTTGTAGCCCTTCAGCCTTTCGGGCATAAGAGTACGCACAACCTCTAAAATTTCCTCCATATTCTTTTGGCAGGTATAAGCGCGGGAGACGCCCACAAAGCCGAAAACGTGCTTTGCGTGCCAATACATTTCGTCAATTCTGTCAATCGCCTCTTCGTCTGTTGGCTCGATATAAACGGTGCTTTGAGAATAGAAAACATTATAGTTGCCTATTCTTTTTGCCCTCATTCTTAATTCCTTCAGCATCTTCTTTTCAAATTCGCTTCGGTTAGCGCCCTTAAGCACCACCTCGCCGTATTTGCAAAGGATTACCTCTTTTGTATTTTCAATCATCTTATGTGTCCGTCACCTTTTATAATATATTTTGTGGTTGTAAGGGCAGAAAGACCCATAGGTCCCCTTGCGTGGAGCTTTTGGGTGGAAATACCGATTTCCGCGCCTAAGCCAAACTCGCCGCCGTCTGTAAACCTTGTGGAAGCGTTAACATAAAGGGAGCAGGAGTCAATGGCAGAAACAAAGTAGTCCGCATTCCTTGCGTTTTCAGTTATTATGCTTTCGCTGTGGCCTGTGGAGTATTTTCTTATGTGGTCAACTGCCTCGTAAACGTCCTCAACAACCTTACAGCTAATGATGTAATCATCGTACTCCGTGTCAAAATCCTTTTCTGTTGCCTTAGCAATTTGCGGCAAAATCGCACAGGATTTTTCGCAACCGCGAAATTCAAGGTTAAATTTCCTCGTTTCCTCATAGAAGCGGGGTAAAAATTCGGATGCAACCCTCTTGCTTACCAGCACGGTTTCGATTGCGTTGCAAACGGATGGGCGGGAGCATTTTGCATTTACGGCAACCTTAATTGCCATATCAATGTCACCGCTGTCATCTACATACAGGTGGCAGTTACCTGCGCCTGTTTCGATAACGGGAACCTTTGCGTTATTAACAACGCTTTGGATAAGACCCTTGCCGCCTCTTGGAATAAGCACATCAACAAGACCGCGCATTTCCATTAAGGCATTTGCACTGTCACGGGTAGTGTTTTCAACCAAGCAAACGCAGTTTTCGTCAAAGCCGCACATATTAAGGGCATTTCTTATAATTCCAACAACGCATTTGTTTGTGTTAATTGCCTCCTTGCCGCCGCGAAGCACAACCGCATTGCCACTCTTCAGGCAAAGGGATGCAGCATCGGGCGTTACATTTGGGCGCGCCTCATATATCATCGCAACAACGCCCAAGGGCACGCGTGTGCATTCGATTTTTAGTCCGTTAGGGCGGGTAAAGGTGGAGCCTGTGCCAATTGGGTCGGGCAGGGATACCACGTGCTCAATTGCCCTTGCAAGGCCCTCGACCCTTTGCTCGTTTAGCATAAGGCGGTCAAGCATAGCGTCGCTTATGCCGTTGTCCTTCGCCTTGCTTAGGTCGAGCTTGTTTGCCTCAATAATATCCTTGCAGTTATCTCTTAGCGCCTGCGCAATTTTCAAAAGCGCATTATCTCTTTCCCCTGTGCTTTTTGTTGCCAAGGAGTAGGATGCCTCCTTTGCGCTTTGGCACAGAGCTTTTATTTCGTTAAATATATCCATAGTTTACCTCACAAATGTGCGCTTGACCCGAAATTATTTTGCCTTTTTTGTTGCAAAATAAGTGCCCAGGTGCTTGCCGTCTAAAATATCGTATAGCTTATATGGGTTTTCACCGTTGATTATAAGCATTGGTATACCGTTGTCAGTGGCGATTTTAGCCGCCTCTATCTTGGTTGCCATTCCTCCTGTGCCGCGCTTTGTGCCTGCTCCACCTGCGTATGCCATAACCTCATCGTTAATTTCATCTACACGGTCGATAAGCACCGCATCGTCAAACTTCCTTGGGTCCTTGTTGTAAAGACCGTCAATGTCACTCATATTAATAATCAAATCCGCATCGCAGGCAATACCCACATAGGCGGAAAGGGTATCGTTACCGCCGAAGCGAATACCGTCACAGGAAACGGAGTCGTTTTCGTTAACGATAGGCACACAGCCCATTTTAATCAGAGCATTAAAGGTGTTTTTAACAAGCTCAAGGCGGTGTGGGTCATCAACAACATCCTTAGTCATAAGTATTTGACCCACGGTTTTTCCGTAGTTGGCAAAAAAGTTTTCGTAAATCTTCATAAGCTGGCTTTGACCAACCGCCGCGCACGCCTGCTTCTTTTCGAGAGTGTCGGGGTACTCGGTAAGGGCTAAGCGGGCAAAGCCTGCGCTAACCGCACCGGAGCTGACAAGGGTAATTTCGTGCCCTGCGTTCTTAAAATCGGAAAGGGTACGCACCAACGCCTCAATGCGCCTAAAGTTTAAAGCGCCGTTAGGATAGGTAAGGGTGGAGGTGCCGATTTTTACCACAATTCTTTTGCAATTACTTAACATATTTATAAAACTCCAAAAATAGAAAAATTCGCTTGATAAACAAAAACAAATATAGTATAATGAAACTGTTAGTAATATTATATATGTTAACGCTTGAAATTTCAAGTGTTTTGAAAGGAAAAGGTTATGAAAGAGAAGATTTATGTTGAAATAAAGGGCATTAGGCTTGGTATAATTACCGAGGACGGACGTGAATATGTTGAAAGCATAGTTAAACAGCTTGAGGAGCAGCTAAACGGGGTAATGGGCGGACAAAGAGGCTGCACCTTGATTGAAGCCGCGCTTTTTGCGGGACTTAGCCTGCAAAGCAAGTCTGTGGAGGATGACAAGAAAATTAAAAATCTTGAAACACAGCTTACCCTGTATCAAGCAAATGTGAACAGGCTAAAGGCTGAAAATGAAGAGCTGAGAAC
This sequence comes from Clostridia bacterium, assembly GCA_017452475.1. GTDB lineage: Bacteria > Bacillota > Clostridia > Oscillospirales > CAG-272 > RGIG2000. Next base: position 53,014 of record JAFTMJ010000044.1, read on the forward strand.
AAGGCTTGCTCAAAGATAGTATGAAAAAAATAGAAATTTTGGCTCCCTGTGGGGATATGGATGCGCTGAAAAGCGCCGTTTACGCAGGGTGTGACGCGGTTTATTTCGGCTTAGAACTGTTTAACGCAAGGATAAGGGCGAAAAACTTTACCCTTGAAGCATTGGGTGAGGCGGTGCGCTTTTGCCACGCCCACGGTGTTAAGGTATATGTGACTCTTAACACCCAGCTTTTTGAACGGGAGCTTGAAAAAGCTCTGCAGTATGTGGGTAAGGCTTATGAGTGTGGGGTTGATGCGCTGATCGTTGCTGATTTCGGCGTTGCCTCCTTGATTAAGGAGCATTACCCCGAGCTTGAAATTCACGCAAGCACACAGGCAAGCGCCCATAACCTTGACGGCGTCGAGCTTTTGCACAGCTCCTTGGGCTTTAGCCGCGTGGTGCTGGCTCGTGAGCTTGATTACAAAAGCATAAAGTATATAAGTGAAAATGCGGAGGCGGAGACGGAAGTTTTTGTTCACGGCGCCCACTGTATGTCCGTATCGGGGCAGTGCCTTGCCAGCTATTGTATGGGTGGCAGAAGCGGAAACAGGGGCGAGTGCGCGCAGCCCTGTCGCTTGCCGTATACAATCGGTAAGGAAAAGGGCTACCATTTAAGCCTTAAGGATATGTCCCTGTCAAGCCACATCCCGGAGCTTTTAAGCAGTGGCGTTGCCTCGCTGAAAATTGAAGGGAGAATGAAAAACGGCGCCTATGTTGGCGGCACCGTGTCTGTTTGGAGAAGGCTGATAGACGAAAAAAGGAACGCCACAAGAGGGGAATTATCCACACTGGGGGCTTTGTTTTCCCGTGGCGGCTTTACAGACGGATACTTTATAAATAAGATTGACAAATCAATGCTTGGAATTCGCTCCGATGAGGATAAGGAAAGGACAAGCAGGGTTGACAGTGGCGAAGTGGCAGAGAAAAAGGCGGGCATTGCCTTAGTGGCAGACCTTTACATAGGTCAAAGGAGCAAGCTTACGCTTATTCACCCGTCAAAAACCGTTACCGTTTACGGCGCGGTGGTGGAGAAAGCCATAAATAATCCGATGTCACAGGCTGATGTGGAGAAAAATCTAATAAAATTCGGCAACACTCCTTTTACAGTGGAGAAAATCACTGTAAATATGGACAACGGTATAATGATTAGAAATTCCGCGCTTAATGAGCTTAGGCGCACAGCGGTTGAGGAGCTGTTTAACACAGGAAGGAAGTCAAAGGAAATTCACCTAAGCCCTGTAAAAACAGACACTCCCCCCACAAAAATTAAAACCGCCCTGTTTAATAACGAAGGTCAAATCCCTGCAAATTATGAGTACTTTGACATTCGCTTTCTTCCCTTGAATAGGTATAAGGGCTCAAGCGCGGTAAACGGCGTTGCCCTGCCCCCCGTTGTTCTTGACAAGGAGTGGGGCGAGGTTACAAAAATGCTGGAGCTTTGCCGTGAAAGGGGGATAAAATTTGCCCTTGTTTCCAACATAGGACAGGTGGAAAGGGTAAGGTCACTGGGCTTTGAAATTATTGGTGATTACCGCTTTAATGTGTTTAACTCGTATACCGTAAAATACTTAAAATCCATTGGAATTGAACGGTGCATTGTGTCCCCCGAGCTTTCCTTGGCGCAGCTAAGGGACTTTTGCGGTCAAGGGGTTATTGTCTATGGCAAGCTCCCTGTTATGACAACCCATAAGTGCGTTTTGAAGGACACCTACGGGTGCGAAAAATGTAAGGGCTACATAAAAGACAGACAAGGGGCAAGCCTTTTTGCCGAGGGAGTGTACGGACACAGAAATATCATATACAACAGCGTTCCCATTTATATGGCTGATAAAAAAACCGATATATACCCATATTCTCACCACTTTATTTTCAGCGATGAAAAGAGGGATGAGGCATACGAAATTATAGAAGCATACAAAAACGGCACTGCATCAAGCAGGAGCATAAAGAGGATAAAATGAAAATAGTTTTAGGTTCAAAATCTCCAAGAAGGCGTGAAATCCTTGGAATGGTTACAAAGGATTTTGAGGTTAGAGTGTCTTATGCTGACGAAAGCTATGGCGCGGATACACCTCTTCAAGATGTGCCAAGGCTCTTGGCGGAAAGAAAGGCAATGGCGGTTGAGGCTGCGCAGGATGAGGTGATTATCGGCTGTGACACTGTAGTTATTTACGATGGCGAGCTTATGGGCAAGCCAAGGGACAAGGCGGAGGCAATCGGTATGCTAAAGAGGTTAAGCGGCACCACCCATCAGGTAATTAGCGGCATTTGTGTCCGCACAAGGGACAGGATGCACAGTGACTCCGTTACTACCTATGTTAAGTTTCGTGATTTAACCGACGGTGAGATTGAAAACTATGTAAACCGCGAGAACCCCGTTGACAAGGCGGGGGCATACGGCATACAGGAGTCAGCAGGCGCCTTTGTTGAAAAAATCGACGGTGATTTTTACAATGTTGTGGGCTTGCCGCTTTGCAGGCTTTGCGAAATTTTGAAAAACGAGCTCGGAATTGAGCTGCTTTAGAAGGAGGGCACCTTGACTAAAAAGGAAAAGCGTGAAAAAATAGCCAAGGTTGTCTTGGCGCTAAAGGAGGTCTACCCGGAGGCAAAATGCTCCCTTGAATATGAGGGGGACCCGTGGAAGCTCCTTATAATGGGTCGGCTCAGCGCCCAATGCACTGACGAGCGCGTGAATATAGTGTGCAAGGAGCTTTTTAAAAGCTTCCCAACTCCTGTATCCTTGGCGGAGGCGCCCAATGCGGAAATAGAGGAAATTATAAAATCCTGCGGTCTTTTTAGAATGAAGGCGAAAAATATAAAGGATGCGTCAATTCGACTTGTAAGGGACTACGGCGGGGTGCTGCCCGACACGATGGAGGAGCTTTTAAAATTTGAGGGCGTTGGCAGGAAGGTTGCCAACCTGTTGCTTGGGGACTTGTTCGGCAAGCCCGCAATAGTGGCGGACACCCACTGCATGCGCATTAACGGCAGGCTCGGTATGTACCGTGAGGGGATGAAGGACCCATTAAAAACAGAAAAAATTTTAAGCGAGCTGATTGAACCCGGTGAGCAGAGTGACTACTGTCACAGAATGGTGCTTTTCGGCAGGGATTTTTGCCGTGCCCAGAGCCCAAAATGCGACACGTGTCCCATAAAAACAATATGTAAGGATGAAAAAGATGATTGAATTTAAGAAATTACCAAAAGAAAAAAACGGAGAGTGCCTTGACCTTGTGTGGAGGGTTTTTAATGAGCTTGAAACACCTATTTTCGGGGAAAGCGCCGCACTTGAATATAAGAAAACAATTGATGAAGCAAGGAAAAAGGCTGATGTCACATTTTACGGTGCCTTGGACGGGGGCAGGGTTGTTGGCGCCCTTGGAATGAGGGAGAACAGCCACATCGGCTACTTCTACATTGACCCCTCGTACCGCAGACATGGCATCGGCAAAGCCCTTTTTAACCTTATGAAGGGGGACTATGACAGAAAGGATTTTACCGTAAACGCAATGCCCACAGGAATGGAGGCGTACAAGCGCCTTGGCTTTTCACAAGCGGGAAATTTGAAAAATAACGGCGGAGTTATTACCACACCTATGCGTTACAGGGAGAAAAATCTGTTAAAGAAAAACGGAAATGCCTTGGAAAGGTATTATAATTGCGAGCTTTTAAGGATTGAGCCCTGGGGCGAAAACGGCTTGCGTATCCGTTGCACACCCGATAATAAATTCAGCCAAAAGAACAGGGCGTTGCTGGAGCTTCCGCAGCTTGAGGCTGAAATTGAAATAGACGGGGACAGGGGCTATATTAAAAACGGTAATGCCAAGGCAACAATTGATGCTGACGGCAAGGTGACAATATACAATCAGCACGGAAGGGTGATGCTGGAGGAGTGCCTGGAGCTTCACCCGATAAAGCGCCCCGCAAGGCAATTTAAGCCCCGACTTTGCGGCTCATATGAGCTAACAATTACCTTTAAGTCTGACCCTAACGAAAGAATTTTCGGTATGGGTCAGTACCAGCAGCCCCTTCTAAATGTAAAGGGCTGTGTTTTGGAGCTTGCCCACAGAAATTCTCAGGCAAGCGTGCCCTTTTATATCTCCGACCTTGGCTACGGCTTCCTTTGGAATTTGCCTGCCATCGGTGAGGCTACCTTTGGCAAAAATGTAACAAAATGGAGGGCTGAGGCTTCAAGCGAGCTTGACTATCTTGTAATAGTTGACGACACCCCTAAGCAAATAGAGGAGAAATATATGACAGCGGTGGGCAAGGCGCCAAAAATGCCGATGCTTGCTCTCGGCTTTTGGCAGTCAAAGCTCCGTTACCGCACACAGGATGAGCTAATGGCGGTGGCAAGGAAATATAAGGAGCTTGGCATACCCTTAAGCGTTATAGTTTGCGACTTCTTCCACTGGCCGCACCAAGGAGATTTCCGCTTTGACTATGACTATTTCCCAAGCCCTGAAAAGATGGCGGCAGAGCTAAGAGAAATGGGCACGGAGCTTATGGTTTCCGTTTGGCCAACCATTGAGTTTGGCAGTGAGAACTATGAGGAAATGCTTGAAAAGGGCTTGCTCATAAGAAATGACAGGGGTCCTTCCAACCACACGGAGTTTGTTCACCCTGCGGTTTATTACGATACCACAAACCCCGAGGCGAGAAAATTCGTTTGGGATGTGGCGAAGAAAAATTATTACGATAAGGGTATTCGCCTTTTCTGGCTTGATGAGGCAGAGCCTGAGTATATGCTTTACGATTATGACAACCACCGCTACTATGAGGGTATGTGCGCAGAGGTAGGCAATGTTTATCCTGTGGACTATGCTAAGGGCTTCTACGAGGGGCTTAAGGCGGCGGGAGAAACAGAGATAATAAGCCTTGTTAGGTGCGCTTGGGCAGGCTCCGCAAAATACGGTGCTCTTGTGTGGTCGGGTGACATTATGCCAACCTTTGACTCACTTAAGTGTCAGGTTCGCGCAGGACTTAATATGGCAATTGCGGGTATCCCGTGGTGGACAACGGATATTGGCGGCTTTGACTACGGCGATCCAAGCAACAAGGAGTATCAAGAGCTTGTAATGCGCTGGTTTGAGTATGCCACCTTCTGTCCCGTGCTAAGGCTGCACGGCTACCGCGCGCCCTACATCCCTGCTGACCCAAGTGCCACAGGCGGCGGACAGTGCTACACAGGCGGCGACAACGAGATTTGGAGCTTTGGGGATACCGCCTTTGAGGTTTGTAAGAACCACATTTTCCTGCGTGAAAGGCTAAAGCCCTACATTATGGAGCAAATGGATATGGCGCACACTAACGGCACACCGCCTATGCGCCCCTTGTTCTATGATTATTCAAGCGATAAGGCTTGTTGGGATATAGATGACCAATATATGTTCGGCGCTGACCTTATGGTTTGCCCTGTTATGGAGCTTGGTCAGCGAAACCGCACGGTTTATTTCCCACAGGGGGACACTTGGGTTGACCCATATACAGGCAAGGAGTATGCAGGCGGCACAAGCGAGTGTGTAGATGCGCCCCTTGAAAAGATACCTGTGTTTGTAAGAAAAGGCGGAGAGCTTAGCTCTTCTGTTTTCAAGGCATAAACAACTAACGGTTGGGAAAAATTTTCATTCCCAACCGTTAATATATGGATTTTTTGTGAATTTTGTGGTTTAATATAATTATCCAGAATATTTTTAGGAGAGAACAATGAAGAACAATTTTGCCACACAGTTTAAGGAATATAGAAAAAGGCTTGATATATCCCAGGAGGAAATAGCGGAGAGGCTTAATGTAACCTCCCAGGCGGTGTCCAAGTGGGAGTGTGAAAAGTCCTACCCCGATATGGAAATGATGGTTGAAATAGCGGGGCTTTTCGGCATTAGCCTTGACTGTCTTGTTTTGGGGGAGAACAGCGGAGCCATTGAGGGCGTGCCCGATGATGACACACTGCGCGTGGTTTTCTGCCGTGGCAGGAGAGTGATAGATGCAAACGAGGTTGAAGGCTCCATAAGGGTGCGCTTAGAGGGAAAGCCTGAAAGGGTTGAGGTTTGGGGCAGCGCAAACATTTACGGAGATATAATAGGCGATGTCAGTGTGGGCGGTGGCTTGAACTGCGACAAGGTCGAGGGCAATATTACAGCAGGCGCCAGCGTAAACTGCGATGAGGTTAGCGGAAATATTGACGCAGGCGCAGGGGTGAACTGTGACGGCGTTGGCGGCAATGTCAGCGCAGGCACGAACATTGTGTGCGATGATATTGGCGGCGATGTTTCCTGCGGACTTACCCTGCAGTGCGACAACATTTCGGGTAGCGTTTCCTGCGGTATGACCCTAACCTGTGATACGATTATAGGAACGGTACAGGATTGCCACGGAGATATCCATGTGAAAACGCTAAATGGCACTGTGCAGAGCTGCGAAAAAACAGTTTATATTAAGGATGAAAACTAAAAAAGAAGGCGCCAGCCCAATATCATTAAGATAAGAAACGACAAAAAATAGAAAAAGCACCTATCAAAGATTTAACGCGATGATAGGTGCAATTTTTTTGTAAAATAGGTATGACAAAAAAGAGGCAGTGAAAAACTGTCAAAAAAATATTGCAAAA
>JAFTMJ010000045.1 GCA_017452475.1 Clostridia bacterium
GAAGTTATCTTCGATAGTGAAGTTCACTTTGTGAGTGAAGTTTCGCCTGATGGCGAAGTGATGGGCAAACTTAACTTCACTTGTGCGTAGCACAAACTTCACTGCATAGCAACTTCACTTTTGCGATAGCAAAAACATCACCAACAGAAAAAAGAGAGGACATTTCGGGATTTGAGCCGATTTGTTCTCTCTTTCTGCTTGTTATATGGGTTTGAGCTTAGCCCATTTGCGTTTGGCTAGTCAAATGCGATGCTCGCACTTAACGGTGTTGTTCAAATTCTCCGATAAGAACATCACCCATTAGCGGATTTTTGTTTTTCTATGCAAATTTTGCAAGCCTTATATCCACGCGCGGTTAGATACTCAAGCTCGTAGGTTTTCAAAAGATTTTCCTCTTTAATTCTTTTTGCCACATAACAGCTTTCATAGTGGTAGGTAAGCCCCTTAGTATTGGCAAAATAGAGGGTGCCCTCGTTTAAGTGGCTAAGCGTAGCCTTACTGCTTTCTCCGCTAACCTCTATATAGTCGCCGCCACAGGAGCAAAGGCAAATTATCAAAACAAAAGCAAGCACAATAATTCGCTTCATAAAACCCTCCGAACAAGACCCTTTTACCTTATTTTACTACATAATTTGATAAAAATCAAACCCTTTTGATACCCTTTTCGTATTTTAATATATTTTTCTTTTAATATTATAACATTTTACTTGACTAAAGTGGAAATTTAGTATAAAATACTATTGACAAATTGGGTGCTTTGTAGTATAATTTAGCATATTAGCACTTTACAACACTAAAGCGAGGTATAAAATGAATAAGTTACACACCAAAGAGGTAGATACTTTATTTGAGGCAATTCTTTCCTTAAAATCCGTAGACGAGTGCTACAAGTTCTTTGAGGATGCCTGTACTATTAAGGAGGTTTTGGAGATTGCCCAAAGGCTTAAGGCGGCAAAAATGCTCACAGAGGGCGTTAACTATGCCGTTATCAGCAAGGAAACAGGTATGAGCACAGCAACCATCAGCCGTGTTAACAGATGCCTTGAGTACGGTGGCGGCGGATACGCCATGATACTTGAAAGATTAGCAAAGAAGGATGATAACAAGTGATTGACACAAGATATTTAAAAAACGAGGAGCGCATTATTTACAACCTTCGTTCCCTTTACGGTAGCTACGGCTATCTTCCCTTTAAAATGAGCAAGTTCGAGGAATATGAGCTTTATGTAAAGAACAAGGACTTTTTGGTAAGCGACAGTGTTATTACCTTTAATGACACAAACGGTAAGCTTCTTGCATTAAAGCCCGATGTTACCCTGTCCATTATCAAAAACGGTCAGGACGAAAAGGGAATAAAGCAAAAGGTTTATTATAGCGAAAATGTTTACAGAATTTCAGGCAGCACAAGGCAGTTTAAGGAAATAATGCAAACAGGTCTTGAGTGCATTGGCGATATCGACCTATATGATGTTTTTGAGGTGGTTTCCTTAGCCGCAGCAAGCCTTGGTACAATTTCAAAAAGCTATGTTTTGGAAATTTCCCACTTGGGCATCTTAAGCTCCTTGCTTGACAGCATCAACCCCGACAAGGACTTCCAAAGCTCCGTCATGGCGTGCTTGGAGCAGAAAAATGCCCACGAGCTTAAAACCATATGCGACGAATACGAGGTGGAGGGCGAAGGGGCGCAGCTTTTGTGCGATTTCGTTTCCATTTACGGCAAGGCTGATACAGTTTTGGAAAAGCTTTACAGCTTAAATGTCAGCCCCGCCTTTAAATGTGCCGTTGATGAGCTTTCCGCCCTTATCGCCCTGCTCGACAAGACCGAGTATAAGGACAAAATCTCCCTTGATTTCTCCATTGTCAACGATATGAATTACTATAACGGCATCGTTTTCAACGGCTTTATTGAGGGCGTTTGCGAAACCGTACTTTTCGGCGGCAGATACGACAAGCTCTTGAACAAAATGGGCAGGAAATCCAAGGGCATCGGCTTTGCGGTATACGTTGACCTCTTGGAGGACTTCGGCGCAGAAAAGCGCGACTATGACGTCGATGTGCTAATCGTATATGACAGAAGCACAGATGTGGAAAGATTAAACGCACTTGTAGGCTCCTATGTGGCAAAGGGTCAAAGCGTAACAACGCAAAAATCATTGCCGCAAAGGATAAGGTACAGGGAGCTTTTGGATATAAGGGAGGATAAACAATGATTAACGTAGCTCTCCCCAAGGGTCGCTTAGGCGAGAAGGTTTACAGTATGTTTGCCAACGCAGGCTATGAGTGCCCCTCAATTTTAGAAAACAACCGCAAGCTTATTTTTGAAAACAAGGAAAAGAATGTAAGGTATTTCTGGGTTAAGCCCTCCGATGTTTCAATTTATGTAGAGCGCGGTGCTGCGGACATTGGCGTTTGCGGCAAGGATATCCTTTTAGAGTACGAGCCTGACATTTACGAGCTTCTTGACCTCAATATGGGCAAGTGCCGTATGGCAGTAGCCGCAAAAAAGGACTTTTATGACGATAACGAGAAAACCCTAAAGGTGGCAACAAAGTTTGCAAATATTGCAAAGAAATATTACGCCTCAAAGTGCCGTGACATTGATATTATCAAGCTAAACGGCTCTATCGAGCTTGCCCCGATTTTGGAGCTTTCCGATGTTATTGTGGATATTGTGGAAACAGGCACAACCCTAAAGGAAAACAATTTAGAGGTTTTTGAAACAATCGTGCCCATTTCAGCCCGCTTGATAGTAAACAAGTCAAGCTTCAAATTCAAAACAGAGGAAATTGAAAAAATAGCGAACAGCTTAAGAGATCAGGTAAAAGCAAATGATTAAAATTTATAAGTATGGCGAGGTGCCAAACAGCGAAATTTTTGCCCGCGACAACATTGATAGCGGCGTTGAGGGCATCGTTGCGGATATAATTGAAAATGTAAAGAAAAACGGCGACAAGGCTCTTTACGAGTATTGCGAAAAATTCGACAAGGTCAAGCTTTCCTCCTTGGAGGTAACCGAGGCAGAAATTGATGAGGCGTTTAAAATTGCCGACCCTGTGTTTATAAAAATCATTGAGGAGGCGGCGCAAAACATTCGCGCCTTCCACGAAAAGCAGGTTAGAAACAGCTTTATTATAAGCGAAAAGGATGGCGTCATCACAGGACAAAAGGTTACCCCAATCGAAAAGGTGGGCTTATATGTTCCCGGTGGCACAGCCGCATATCCTTCCACGGTTTTAATGGATAGCATCCCTGCAAAAATCGCAGGCTGCAAGGAAATTGTTATGGTTACCCCACCCTCAAGGGACGGAAGGGTAAACCCGAATATTTTGGCAGCCGCAAAAATTGCAGGAGTAACCCGCATCTTCAAGGTTGGCGGCGCCCAGGCAGTTGCCGCCCTTGCATACGGTACAGAAAGCGTACCCTGTGTGGATAAAATCGTAGGTCCGGGCAATGCCTTCGTTGCAGAAGCGAAGAAGCAGGTGTTCGGCAAGGTGTCCATTGATATGATTGCGGGTCCGAGCGAAATCCTTGTTGTGGCTGACTCCACATGCAACCCCGTATATGTTGCCGCAGACCTTCTTTCACAGGCGGAGCATGACAAAATGGCAAGCGCCGTTTTGGTAACCGATACTGTTGAGTTCGCAAACGCTGTAAGCGATGAGCTTGAAAAGCAAATTCCTTGCCTTCCAAGGGCGGAGATTGCAAGAGCTTCAATTGACAATAACGGCAAAATAATCGTTGCGGAAAACAACCTTATGTTAGCAATAGATATAGCAAACGAAATAGCTCCCGAGCATTTGGAAATCTGCGTTGATAATCCCTTTGATTATCTTGACAAAATCAAGCACGCAGGCTCCATCTTTATGGGCAAGTACTGTCCCGAGGCGCTGGGTGACTATTTTGCAGGACCAAACCACACATTGCCAACAAGCGGCAGTGCAAGGTTTTCCTCACCCTTGTCCGTTGATGACTTCGTGAAAAAATCCCAATTCACCTATTTCACAAGGGATGCCCTTTCTCAGGTTTACGACAAGGTGGCAGCCTTTGCAGAAAAGGAGGGCTTGCACGCCCACGCAAAAAGTGCAACAATTCGTTTCGAAAAATAAAGGAAAAGTAAAATGAGCAGGTTTTTCAGTAGCAAGCTTTCGGCCTTAGTTCCATATACCCCGGGTGAGCAGCCCAAGGATATGAAGTATATAAAACTTAATACAAACGAGTCCCCGTACCCCCCCTCAAAGGGCGTTGTCGAGGCTTCCAAGAAAGAGGCAGGCAAGCTCCGGCTTTACTGTGACCCAACCTGCGCAAGCTTGCACGCATCAATCGCTGAGCTTTGCGGAGTTGACAAATGTCAGGTCTTGGCAACCAACGGTAGTGACGAGATTTTGAACTTTGCATTTATGGCGTTTTCCGATAAGGACAACCCAATCGTTTTTCCCGACATTACCTACGGCTTTTACCCCGTCTTTGCCGAGCTTAACGGCATCCCTTACGAGAAAATTCCGTTGAAGGATGACTTTACAATTGATGTTAATGACTACATCGGCATTAACAAAAACATTGTAATCGCCAACCCCAACGCCCCCACAGGCATTTGCTTGGGTCTTGATGATATTGAAAAAATCGTCAGCTCCAATCCAAACAATGTAATAATAATTGATGAAGCCTATGTTGATTTTGGCGCCAAGAGTGCAATTCCGTTAATAAAGAAATATGACAATCTAATCGTTACAAGGACCTTTTCAAAGTCCTACTCCTTAGCAGGTGCCCGCTTAGGCTTTGGCGTTGCCTGTGCGGAGCTTATTAACGATATGAACACTATTAAGTATTCTACAAATCCATACAATGTTAACCGTATGACCCAGGCGGCAGGCGCGGCGGCAATTAAGGATAATGACTACTATATGTCAAATTGCCAAAGCATCATAAGCGCAAGGGAATATACAGCTGCGGCGCTAGAGGCGCTTGGCTTTACGGTTTTAGACTCGAGCGCAAACTTCCTGTTTGCAAAAAGCGATAAAATCGGCGGCGAGGAGCTTTACCTAAAGCTAAAAAGCCGCGGCATACTTATCCGCCACTTTACAAGCGAAAGGATTAAGGAATTTAACCGTATAACCGTTGGCACTCAAGAGCAAATGCAGGCGCTAATCGGTGAGATCAAAGCAATATTGGAGGTCTAAAATGAGAGAGAGCAAAATTGTAAGAAAAACAAAGGAAACAGATATTGAGCTTTACCTGTGCTTAGACGGCATTGGGAAGGAAAATATCGACACCGGGTGCGGCTTTTTAAATCATATGCTTACCCTTTTCTCAAAGCACTCCCGCTTTGATTTAGATGTTAAGTGTGTTGGAGATACAGATGTGGATTACCACCACACCGCTGAGGATATTGCCATTTGCTTGGGCAAGGCATTTGCTGAGGCAATAGGGGACAAAAAGGGCATTTTAAGGTATGCTGATATTATTTTGCCAATGGATGAGGCGCTTATTATGTGCGCCCTTGACATCTCAGGCAGAGGCGGCTTGTATTTTGACCTTGATATCCCTGCCTGCAAGGTTGGCGATTTTGATACAGAGCTTTGCGAGGAATTTTTCCGCGCCTTTGTTCGTGAAAGCGGCGTTACCTTGCACATAAGGCAGCTAAACGGCACAAACTCTCACCACATCATTGAGGGTACCTTCAAGGCGGTGGCAAGGGTGCTTTCCAAGGGCGTGTCAATTGACGAGCGCTTTAAGGATGAAATTCCGTCCACAAAAGGGGTAATCTGATGATTGCAATAGTTGACTACGGCGTTGGAAATTTGTTTTCATTGATTTCCTCGTTTAAGTATATTGGCGCGGATGTTCTTGTAACATCTGACCCAAATGAAATCAAAAAATGTGATAAAATTATTTTGCCTGGCGTTGGCGCCTTTGAGGATGCAAGACGCAAATTAAGCGATACAGGGCTGGACAAAATTATAATAGAAGAGGCAAAAAACGGCAAGCCCCTTATGGGAATTTGCTTGGGTATGCAAATGCTTTTTGAAAAAAGCTATGAGTACGGTGAGCATAGTGGCTTGGGTCTTTTAAGGGGCGAAATTGTCCCAATGCAGGGCGTTATCCCCGCCGAGCTTAAAATTCCCCATATAGGCTATAATCCGTTGATATTTAAAAAGCAAAGCCCCCTCTTTAAATACATAAAGGACGGGGACTGTGTTTATTTTGTTCATTCATATTATGCCACAGGCTGCGATGACAGTGTTATCGCAACTGCGGAGTACGGAAAAGAGGTTACAGCCGCCGTTTCCAAGGATAATATAATGGGCTGTCAGTTCCACCCCGAAAAGAGTGGGGATGTGGGGCTTAACATCTTAAGGGCTTTTTGCGAGCTGGAGGTAACAAGGTGAGGATTTTTCCTGCTATAGATTTATATGACAAGAAGGCGGTTAGACTTTATAAGGGCGACTATACCCAAATGACTGTCTATTCCGAAAACCCCATTGAGGTTGCCCGTGACTTTGAGAGCAAGGGAGCAAAATTTATCCATATGGTTGATTTGGAGGGGGCAAAAAACGGCACCACCCCTAACCTTGAAATCGTAAAGGATATTGCGACAAACACAAGCCTTTTCGTTGAAATTGGCGGCGGAATTCGTTCTATGGATGTGGTAAAAAAGTATCTTGACAACGGCGTTGGCAGGGTTATTTTAGGCACCTCCGCTGTTACCGATGAGGCGTTCTTAAAGGAGGCGGTTAACACCTATGGCGAAAAAATAGCCGTAGGCGCCGATGTTAAGGACGGTTGCATCGCTATTAAGGGTTGGGTGGAAAAATCACAGTACTCCTTGGATGAGTTCCTGTCTAAAATGGAAAAAATCGGTGTAAAAACTATAATTTGCACAGACATTTCCAAGGACGGAGCTATGAAGGGCACTAACTTAGAGCTATACAAAAGCCTAAACGAAAAATACCGCCTTAACATAATTGCGTCGGGGGGAGTGTCTACAATTGGTGATATTTCCGCATTGAAATCAATGGATATGTACGGCGCAATCATCGGCAAAGCCTACTATACAGGCGCCATTGACCTAAAAGAGGCAATCGAGGTGGCAAAATGATAACGAAAAGAATTATCCCCTGCTTGGATGTGCGCAACGGCAGGGTAGTAAAGGGCACAAACTTCGAGGGGGTTAAGGATGTTTCCTGTCCTGTGGAGCTTGCCAAATTTTACTCAGCAAACGGCGCAGATGAGCTTGTGTTTTATGATATTACTGCCTCCTTTGAGGAAAGGAAGCTGTTTACGGAAATTTTAACAAGAGTTGCTGAAAATGTGTTTATTCCGCTAACTGTTGGCGGAGGCATAAACACCGTTGATGATTTTGATAGAGTGCTTAAGTGCGGTGCTGACAAGGTTAGCGTCAACTCGGGCGCAATTAAAAATCCAATGCTTATTAAGGAAGCCGCAATGAAATACGGCAACCAGTGTGTTGTAATTTCCGCTGACATTAAGCGTGTTGACGGTCAATTTATGGTTTTTGCCAAGGGTGGACGCGAAAACACGGGTATGGAGGCAATCTCTTGGATAAAGAAATGCGTTGAGCTTGGCGCGGGCGAGGTTGTTGTTAACTCCATCGATACGGACGGAGTTAAGGGCGGCTTTGACATTGAGCTTTTAAGCCTCGTGTGCCAAGCGGTTAATGTTCCTGTAATAGCCTCGGGCGGTGCAGGCAACATTCAGCACTTCGTTGATTTGTTTAATGCAATTCCAAATATTGATGCAGGACTTGCCGCGTCAATTTTCCACTTCGGCGAGGTTCAAATTAAGGACCTTAAGGCTGAATTAAAGAAGAATAATATAAGGGTTAGGTTATAAAAATGATTGATATTGAAAAGCTAAAATTTGATGAAAACGGTCTTATCCCCGCAGTAGTTGTGGACTCTCTTTCCAAAAAGGTACTGACCGTTGCATATATGAATAAGGAAAGCCTTAAAATCTCAATGGAGAAGGGGCTGACCTGCTTCTACAGCCGTTCAAGGAAGGAGCTTTGGCTCAAGGGTGAAACAAGCGGCAACTATCAGCACATTGTTTCCATCACCGCCGACTGTGACCTTGACGCCCTCACCGTTGTGGTAGAAAAGGACGGTCCTGCCTGCCACCTTAACACAGACTCCTGCTTTACAAACGAGGTTTACCAAAGCGAGGACAGACATCAATTTTCCGTTGAGGGTCTTTATGACCTTTTGGTGGGCAGAAAAACAAATATGCCCGAGGGCTCTTACACAACCTACCTTTTCCAAAAGGGAATTGATAAAATTCTTAAAAAGGTTGGTGAGGAATGTACAGAGGTTATAATTGCAGGCAAGGCTGATGATAAGAAGGAAACCGTGTACGAAATTGCAGACCTTGCATACCATGTAATGGTTTTGATGGTGGAAATGGGCATATCCGTTGAGGACATAAAGAAGGAGCTTGCCTCCCGCCACATTATCGACCACAAGGTTAAGCAGGAGAAAATGACAAAATGATTTTATCAAGCTACCATACCCACTCCAAATACAGTGACGGCAAGAACACCTTAGAGGAAATGGTGCTTTCCGCCATTGAAAAGGGCTGCGCCGAAATTGGCTTTTCCGACCACGCGCCTATGATGTTTGACTGTGATTGGAGTGCGAAAGCTGAAGAAATAGAGAATTATAAAAGGGAAATTTTAGATTTGCGAGAAAAGTACAAGGGCAAAATCAAAATTTTCCTTGGCATAGAGCAGGATTATTATTCCGTTCCCGCAGGTGGCTACGATTATATAATTGGCTCCGTTCACTTCGTTTATAAGGACGGGGAGTACATTCCCGTTGATATAAGCGCAAATGAGGTTAAGGCTTACGTTGACAGGCTCTACGGCGGCGATGCATACGCATACTGCGAGGACTACTTTAAGCTCGTTAAGGAAATCTACGCAAAAACAGGCTGCAACATCATAGGCCACTTTGACCTTGTTACTAAGTTTAACGAAAGGCTGCCTATGGTGGACATTAACCATCCACGCTATGTGGCAGCGGTTGACGGTGCCTTAAGCACGCTTTTGAAAGCCCCTGCCATATTTGAGGTGAATACAGGCGCCATCTCCCGTGGGTATAGGACCACCCCGTACCCCGATGACCGCACAATGGGCATTATCGCCAAAAGCGGCAAGCCCTTTGTCATCACCTCCGATACCCATAACATAGAAACCGTTACCTTCGGCTTTGACAAGGAAATGGAAAGGCTGAACCAAAAGGGATATAAATATATAACCTCCCTCGAGGAAATAATATAAAAAGAGCTGACGCCAAGTGCGTCAGCTCTTATATTTTTAGATTTTGTCGGCGTAAAGCTGCTGGTGCAGATATTGAGAAACAAGGTTACCGTTCAATGTCTTTGCGTTTTTATATGTGTAGAACCAATCGGCGATGTACCAAATGGTAGAAACTATGGCTAAAATATTAACAAAAACCATAATGCCGCGGGGAGGAGCGAATGTGAAATTAACCAGAATGAAAAGAATAGCGGTAACAAGCCTAAAGGCACCCTTCGCAATACCCATTCCAATGTCGCCAAGGTAGAATCTGTCAACACCTAAGCCCAGTGTGAAAATTGACAAAACAAGTGTTAAAAGCAAGCTTCTTGTGGGCAAGCTTTTGATCTCCGCTTCGCACTCATCAGGTACCTTAGCAAGGTCGGTTCTTATACTCTCCTGGGAGCTTTTTGGAACGCTCCTTTTGAATTTATTATAAAATATGTTAACCTTTTCGCCAGTCATAACGACCTCCACAAATGTAATAATGAAAATATACTGCTTATATTATAGTATAATTTTTTCCTAAAGTCAATAGAAAACTTAATAATTCAAAGCCGCCCGAATAAAAACGGGCGGCAATTGCATTTTTATTTCTTTTTTGTTGTATAGGTTAGTGGCATTGAGTATTCCTTTTCGTAAATTTTCTTCCAAGCCTTGTAGTTTTGCTTAGCCATATACTCAATGTTTTCCCTTGTGCTTCTGTTGGCATCGGGATAGATAGGCTCACCTATATGAATAGTGTATTCCTGCACATAGTAGCCGTCGGGCACGAAATTTTCGTCAACCTCAAAATCACGGATTTCCTTACGCAAATCCTCGCCGAGAATGTCGGAGTCCTTCATTGTGATGAAGCAGGGCAGAACAGGTACACTGTTCTTTGCCGCAAACTTAAAGGCGCCGGGCTTTAGCGGGCGGGGCTTGCGGTAGTTCCACCACATCGCCTGCTCGGGATAGAAGAGAACAAAGTTGCCCTGCTGCAAAAGTGTGTTTGTAGCATCGGTAAACTTAACCATTGTCTTCATATTTGAGGAAAGGGGCAGGGTGTAAAAATGCTTCATAAGCTCACCGAAAAATCCCGGGAAGGAGGTGTAGTTTCCTTCTCTGATAACGCGGTAAAACTTGCCCTTTGGCCATTTTTTTGATGCGTGGTACGCCTCTTGAATGGCAAAGCTGTCAAAGGCGTTAAAGTGGTTGCAGGTAACAACCGCGCCTGTTTTTAGGTTTTGCCAATTTTCAATTCCCTT
Organism: Clostridia bacterium; assembly: GCA_017452475.1. GTDB lineage: Bacteria > Bacillota > Clostridia > Oscillospirales > CAG-272 > RGIG2000. The sequence continues at coordinate 10,558 of JAFTMJ010000045.1, forward strand.
AATGTCCTTGATAATCATAATTTTCTTGTCAAGGATGGTCTTTAGGAACACCTTTGCCTTTTCATGGGCAATTTTTGTCTTAATTTTTGCAATAGGACTTTTCCTTAGGTAGTCAATTTCATCGGGCATAATCATACGGGACGGTGGGTCCTGCTCCACGTCCTCGTCAAATCTGCCCTCGCGCTCATACTTTTCAATCTTTTTGGTAAGCTCAACTCTGTACTTGGAGCGCTTTGTTTCGTTGAGCATATTTTGGTAGTTGTCCTTCTTGTTTGTTTCGTCAATAGCCATTTGGTAAAGGTTCTCACCGGACAGGCGGTCCCTTTCCCTCTGCTCATCCGTGTAAGCATCCAAATCAGCCTTTAAAATATCATAAACCGTTGTCTTGCTTGCGTAATCCCAGAAAATGTCTGCGCAACGGCATTCGTGATACTTCCAAGGCTTATTAACCATAATATAGTGGAGAATATATGCGGTGGTAACATCGTAATTATATTCAAGCCCCGCAGTTAGCTCCGTGTTCCATTTTTGGTCAAGCCAATGCACCTGGTCCTTGCAAATAAGGTTTAAGTAGTCCTCATCCTGTGTAACAACAAAGTTGTACTCCCAAAGGTGGGAAATAAACTTTCTCAATACCTTCTTTTCACGGAATTGGTGGCAGTTAATAAGCATAACGCCTGCGTTAAAGAAGTTGTGCCTTGAAACGCCAACAACCTTTTCGCAGTAAGTGCCGTAAACATCAACCTGCACCATAGCCTGCTCGTGGCAAGCGCCAAGATAGCAGTCCCCAATATCTGTTTCGTAAAGCTTGGAAATATCTCCAAGCACAATAGTGTCACTGTCGATATAAATAGCCTTAGAATATTCGGGGAACATCTCAGCTATGAAAAATCTGTAATATGTTGTCTTGGAGTAATAGTGCCTAATAGGTAAATCTTTATTTATAGCTTCTAACTGCTCGCTAACATCAATAAAATTAACCTCAAAATTATCATTTTCAAGGGCAGAGAGGCGGTCTCTCATATCCTTTCCAATATTGGTGTTCAACACATAAACCTTGTACTGATAGTCTGTGGAGGCATTTTCGATAATAGAAGTAAGAGACACAATAGTGTACTTAACGAACGCATCATCACAGGCATAAAAGATAGGAACAATTTTGTTGCTCATTTGTCATTTCTCCTTGAGAATTTTTAAAAATTATAGCCTAGCAGAGAGAGACCCAGTTGAACCCCGATTTTATACGGTAAATCTTGTCTTACTCTGTGTTAAAAAAACTTGAAAATTTTTTAATTGTCTGCGTTTTTTCGCCTTGATTAAGCCAAGATTTACTCGTCTAAAATTGCGAGCACCAAAAACGCTTATTTTAAGATGATTTTGGCTGAGGCTTGACAC
>JAFTMJ010000005.1 GCA_017452475.1 Clostridia bacterium
ATAGGGGCGACCGCACATTTTCGTTCATTTGTCAAGTCTTTTTTGAAATTTTTTCATTTTTTTGCAAAAAACAAAACCGGGCTCATTTCTAAACTCGGTTTGTTTCTTATCTTAATGATATTGCCCGAAGGTGTCCTTTTTGCGTGGCTGAGCATTTTGTTTGTAATTTGAACCGAACTGTAAAATTTACAGCACTAATCGTTTTTTAATGCTTTAATTAAATTGTCATAATAATTTTTTTCATCTATCGTTTCTTCTGGAAATAGTTGTGTATATAGTGGCTTGTTGAAAAATCTATTGAAAGCATTCATAAACAAGCAACAGTCTCTCAAATTTAATTCTGTTAATCTTTTTTCAACGAAGTTTTCAATATCCCTTCCAAGAGAAATTAGTTCTTCATACCCTTTATTAGAAAGTTCAATTATATCGATATTATCAACAACTAATTTTCTTTCAATGCACTCTTTATAAAAACAAGTTTCTAGTTTGATTCCAGTCGTTAGAGTGTCATGTTCCATTCTATCCCTAATGGTAATCAGTTTGTCTAAAATCGTTTTGTTGCGGTTTGCTTTCCAGTATTTTTCAAATATACTTGTTAATTCTGCCTTGTCCACAGATTTACAACGAGTTTCAATAGCTCGCTTTTTTCTATTCAAATATGATTTCAGACTTGCTACATAATTATATATGACAGTCAATAAATCATAGTCAAATTTTATTCTGTAGTTAATATGATTAATTATCTTTTCGGTAAAATATTTATTTAATTCTTCTAAGTTGTTTTTGCAAATTATAGTTAGATTGTTAGGGAAATCAATGTTTCTGTATTTTGATAATTCCTCAAAATGCTGTAATCGCTTTTGGGTTTCCTTTCTTTTCTTTTCTAAATTATTACTCATATTTAAAATTGATTAAATCCTCGTTGTTTATAAGTTTTTAATTGACTTGATTTTTACTTTTTAAAAACAAACAAATATTCGTGTGCAAGCAGTAAAAAGTTATGCTTTATGCTATTTGTTTTCCAAAAGCCTGTTGCTTGACAGTTGTGCTGTTCCTTGATTATAATTTCTTTTGCTTTGAAGCCTGCAAGCTCAAAGAGTCGCATTGTCTCAAAAGCGAGAGGTTGAACCATACCGTTTTTACGAGTATCGCCCATTAAAATTGCACAAAACCTGCCCTTTTTCAAAACACGATAGCATTCCTGTGCTACCTTGTCAATTTCAGTTAAAAAATCTTTGATTTTCAGGTGCGACAAATCTCCCTTTATATCTTCGCTATACTTGATAATATCAGCATAGGGTGGATGTGTGCAAATTAGATCAATGCTTTCATCCTCTAAATCAAGGTATCTTGCATCCCCCTGCATTATTTTAATCTGCGAGCTTGACTCACATTCGAAATCACATTTTTTCAAAGATAATTCAACCGCATTTGGGTTAATATCAATTCCAATGGCGTTTCTGCCTGTCAGCTTTGCTTCGACCATAGTCGTGCCGCCACCGACAAATTGATCGAGAACAGTATCGCCCTCGTTTGAATATCTTAAAATCACATTTCTCGGGATGTAAGGCGACCAATTGCCACGATATTTAGCATCGTGTGTTGCCCATTTTCCTCTATTTGGAAAGCTCCAAACAGTATTTGTTTCAAGCTCAAAATTTTCCGGTTGTAAAGGTATTTTCTTTGCCATATCAAATAAAGAGCTTGTCTGCTATGCCGTTTTCTAAATCAGCGATAGAATAAATATGTTCCATTACATCAAAGGTTTCCTCTAAATTGTGCTTGGCAGATTTCCACCCGTTTCCGTCGGTAAACCATACAAACTCAAAGCCGTCTATTTCTTTTGATTCAATAGCTATGTTCTTATAGCTTCGTGCAGTTTCATTTAATTTCGAACCGCCACTTGAATAAAAGTTAGCTTCAATTCCGTAAATTTTATTGTTGGTTTTTACAACAAAGTCAAATCGTTTTTCCGTTTTACCTGTGTTTGAAATTGCAGACAAGTCAATTCCCCAACGATGTTCTATATCAGAAAGATACATTTCTTTAAAATATGTTTCGTTTTTTACAAATCCAGCCTTTTGAATATAGCCTCCAACTAAATTTTCCATTAGATGACCGCCACGGTTTTTTCTGCCGTTAGAATCCAAGCCTGTTTCAACGCCGGTTACGTAATCAACCAAGTTGCTTATTATACGATTTTGCAACAGGTCAAAAAGTCCTGTTTCTTTCATAAAGTAACAATAATCGTTAAAAAACTTGTGGCTATTAGGCGTACAATCTTTGTAATCGAATTCAAATGTGCGAGCAAGATTTTGGTCTTGGCAATAAATTTTGTTTTCTCTTTTAGCAAGCAAAATAGGAATAACCTTTAATGTTTCAGGATATTTCTTTATTAAGTTTATAAAGTCAGCCTCAATATTTTTAGAGCCTACAAGTGAATTTAATATATTCAATTCAACCTTTATGCTGTCAACATTTCTATGTACTTTGTCAAAATCAATGTAGTATTTATAGTCAGCTATGCTTTCTTTAAAATTAGAAAGCCATTCACTAAAATCTCTTCCCATAGTTTACTCCCTAATAATTCTTTATTAAAAGCTCTTTGATTTTTCCTCTTGATGAACCTTTGCTGTTTATCATACGAGAGGCTTCGACACGCAAAATATTGAAATCTGCGTACAAATTGTCAAAGAAATTGTCATTTTCGTTTGTGTTTTTGGGGTCGGAGTTGCTAAGCATTACTTTAACACCTTTATTTGAAAGAGCCTTGAAACAACTTGCCAACTCTATTTGATTTTTGTCAGAAAAATCATCCTCGGTATATGAGGTAAAACCTGAAGTTACATTTAAAGGTCTATACGGTGGGTCAAAATAAACAAGTGTTGAGCTATCAGCAAAGCTCATAACCTCGTGATAATCACAAGATTTAATTTCAACATTTTGGAGCATAGCGGAAATTTTGGTTAAGTTATCGCTATCACAAAGGAAAACAGACTTGTGCTTTCCAAAAGGAACGTTATATTTGCCTTTTTTGTTAACTCTAAATAAGCCATTAAAGCACGATTTATTTAAGAAAATAAACAATGAAGCCTTTTGAACGCTTGTTTTTTTTGTAAGCTCAACAGTATTGAACTCATCACGTTTTTCATAATAAAATTGTTCTTGCAACTCTGCGCTTAATCCGTTGTATTCGTTTTGTATAGTAATGAGATCATTTAAAAGCTCATTGCAGTTATCTCTAATAGCGATATAAACGTTCATAAGCTCTTTGTTATTATCACTAATGTAAATTTCCTCAAAACTATACTCTTCAAGCAAAGAGAACAAGAATGCACCGCCACCTACGAAAGGCTCTGCATATTTTGTGATGGTTGTGCCAATACCACTTGGCAAATTGCTTTTAAGCACGTCTAAAAGCTGTGTTTTTCCACCAGCCCATTTCACAAATGGATGCGCCTTTTCGGTAGGCTTTGCACCATTGCTTTTGCGTGCATCGGTAGGCTTTTCGGCATTTATAGGAATTATCCACATATTGCCGAGCATGGCAACGTTGGGAATTCGATTTTCAGCACATAAAACAGAAACTCTGCGTTGTGAAATATTCCACCTTTCCGCAGCATCTCGGCAAGACATATATTGAAGCATAAAATTATCTCCTTATATTTGATAATTATATTATATTCTATTTCTCGAACAAAATCAAGATCCAAAGTCAAAATAATAGAAAAACCTAATTCAAACCGAGTGGTTCAACAAAGCTTCTCCCGAAACAACTTGGTGCGAACACCATATGGTCGAACACAACATCCCAGCCAAAGAAAAAGGACACCCCTACGGATGTCCTTTTTCTTTGGCTGAGCATTTTGTTTGTAATTTGAACCGCTATTTAAAATTAACTTCATTTCTATTGCCGCTTGTAAAATTCAAGCATTGTTTGAGCAAAACTCAAGAGTAAAGTTATTGACTATCACACAAAACAATGCTATCATAATGACAGAAGGTGTGCACTCCCTCTAATTAAACAGGAGGATTTTATTATGGTAGAATTGAAAATTTCAGAGGTTATTTCAAGAGAAAGAAAAAGGCTTGATTTGACACAGGAAGAATTGGCAAAGGCTCTTTATGTGTCCCCTCAAGCTGTATCGAATTGGGAAAGAGGCGGCTATCCCGATATAACCTTGCTCCCATCAATTGCTAACTTTTTTGGAATTACAGTTGACGAGCTTATAGGTAATGATGATGTTAGTGTCAAAAGTGATATAGAAAGCTTTTTTGAAAAATACGGGAAAGTGAATTATAAAGAACGCTTATCATTGGCAAAGGCTTATCACAAAAAATATCCACAAAACTTTGAAATTATGGAGGTTTTAGGCGGCTCAATAGTGGAAATTAAGGACTATTGGGAAAAGGAATATCCTTTACTAAAACACATTTGCGAAAAAATAATGGAAGAATGTACAAACGAATGGATAAGACAAAGTGCAATTTATTATATGAATATTGTTTGCCCGGATGACGAGTTTGAAAACTGGAAGTATAGAAGCCCACGAACGTTTGCTGATTGTGAAACAGAAAAAATAGAGGAGCGATACTATCAAAGATGTGATAACGAAAGATTTCAAGCTCAATCAAATGCGAATAATTTACTCGGTTTAATGCACTTTTTAGGCAGAGATTGTATGCGATTTCACGATATAAGGGAAAAGGACAGATTCAAATTAGTTTTTGAAAATCCAATGCGAGCTGCCGAGCTCTCAAAATTCAAAATGCGAGTGCTTGAAAGCATTTCAACTGACGGAGAAATGCCTGAAGCTTGGCTCGGCGCTTATGCAGAGCTATGCTTAAAAACAGGCGGTGCTTTAATCGGTGCAAATAAGCTTGATGAGGGCTTTGAGTATCTTGAAAAATCGTTTAAATTATATGAAAAATGGATTGAAATTCCCGAAGGAAGACTTATGGATGTAGGAAAGCCTGAGCTATTTGAAAATGCTAAGGTTAATAAAAACGATAGCTCTAATGTCGTATATATTCATTTACAAAATGGTACAAAGATTTGGACTCCTTATTTGTGGCTCTTTTGGGGACTCAAAAACGATATAAGAAGAGCTATGACACATTGGCATTGGTTTGACAATGTTCGTGACAATGAAAGATTTGTAGTTCTTTATGAAAAAGCATTAAAGCTTATGGAAAAATAAAAATGGCGAGTGTCAGTTTTGGCACTCGTTCTTTAAAAGTAAACCGAAAATTTATTTTTCTCAACAAATATGCCATTGTTCAATGATTTACGGTATGATATAATTAAGTTGACAAAGCGAGAGAACCGGTTCGCTTCGCTCCTGTCGTTTAGAACAAGGAGGAATTTTTATGACTATTTGTATAGGTGCAAAAATTAAAGAGTTACGCAAGCGTGATAATATGACGCAGGAACAGCTTGCAGAAAAGCTAAGTGTAACACCACAAACAATATCAAGGTGGGAAACTGAAACTGCCTATCCTGATATTACTGCTATACCGATATTAGCAAATATTTTTGATGTAAGTATTGATACCTTGATGGGATATGATAAAACCAAAACTGCTCAAAAGGTAAATGATATTATTACAAGTTCAAAAAAATATTTTTGGAATAACATTGAAAAGTGCGAAGCAATCCTTTTAGATGCATTAAAGGATTATCCAAACAATGATTTGATTTTACGAGAGCTTCTTTCTCTGTACGAGTGCCATATACGAACATACGGAAAAACAGAATACACAGATAAAGCAATTTCCGTGGCACACAAAATAATTGCAGAAGCGACTGATATTTTCTGCGTTTGCAGTGCAAAAGCAGATTTGGCTTCACTGTATTTAATGCAAAACAGATATATTGATGCAAAACAAATCATTGACACCTTGCCATATATGTACCCATATTTACTAAATGATAAAATGCGTGTGTCCTCTTACTCCTTAAAGGGTGAGGATAGACTAAAAGAAGCGAAGGATTGGAAAATTATCGAATATCAAGAGCTTTTCTTAGCTTGCATAATGGAGGGCGAAGGCTATTTTGAAACAGGCGATTACAAAAATGCTCTAAAATCATTTATCGAAGGCAAGGATGTAATCGAAAGATTTATGCTAACCGATAAAATATCTCCTGAAGCATACTTATTTAATGGTGTTCAAACTAATCATATGTGTTGCTATTTGCAAATAGCAGGCTGCTATTTAAAACTAAATGACATTGATAAGTGCAAGCAATCTGTTGAAAAGGCATATGAAATCGTGTCCTTGGCAAATGGGGAGGACTTTATAAAGCAACCCGAATTATTCTTAGAGCAGTATAATAAAACCTATAAAGAATATGGACTTGAAACATATAAACCACTATAAGCAAGCGGCGAGTGCTGATTTTTTCGGCACTCGTTTTCTAATTATGCTTGATGATCAAAAATAAAAATCTCTGTTTTGGAGAATTTATATAATTATTCTCCATTGACTCTACGATAGGTTTCAAGTATAATTAAGATACAAGGACCGGAACTTGAATAAATTTTCGAGGTACACTTATGGAAAATATCAATGTAGGAAGCAAATTGGCAGAACTAAGAAACAGTTTATTGTTAACACAAGATGAGGTGGCAACCTCTCTTGGAATTTCAAATAAGACTTTATCAAAGTGGGAAAACGGAATGAGTGAGCCAAACCTTACAATGTTAAGTAAATTGGCAGAATATTATAGCGTTAGCACGGATTATATTTTAGGAATAAATTCAGCAAAAGATATTAAATCCACAGACTTATTGAAGCAAGAGCTTTCAGAGCTTGATTTTGAAGGCGGCATTTTAAAAACATTCCAAATCAATTTTGAAGTGCTAAGGACAAAGATTATGGAATCGATTAGCGCACCTACTGATAAGAAAACAATTGTGCCAAGCAGTGATATTTTAGATGGACATTATTTTTGCCGTTCCCAAGTAGAAACAAACGAAGAGTTTGAAATGCATTTAAATACAGATGATTTATCAATGTATATTCAATTGCTTGGTAATAGGAATAATTTTGATTGGCTTGGTAAAGAGGATATACAAAATAAAATATCTAAGCTGTTTAGTTTTCTTTCAAAACCAAATGCCTTAAAGGTTATAAAGCTGATTCATACCAAAAACACATCAGCAAACATTTCAGCATCATTTGTTGCTAAAATGACAGGGCTTACCGATGAAATAGCCACAGAAATTTTAGATGAAGCATGTGGTATAGGCTTTTGCACAAAAAATGTAGCACATATAAAGGATAAAGAGATTACTATTTATATGTCAAATGGCTCAGGAAAAATATTATCTCTTGTTTGCATAGCGTATGAATATATGTGTGGAGATAGACTTAATGACTACATGGTTGGTGCACAAAATTGTAGATTAATTGATGGAGGTAAAATATGAGCTTAGGTGAAAATATCAAAAAATATAGATTAAAAAAGAAGCTAACGCAGGAGCAGCTTGCAAATTTGCTTTATGTTTCTTCACAGGCAGTTTCAAAATGGGAATGCAATGAAAATTTTCCCGACGGTTCATTACTTGTACCACTTGCAAATGCATTAGGCGTTTCTCTTGACATACTGTTTGAAAACAAAAATATTTGCTTTAATGATGCCGTAAGGAGTGTTTCAACATTTATGCGAAATGATACAAGCGAAAATAAATTTGAGCTTGTAAGAAGCATTTGTTGGCATTTGCAAGAAGCACTATTCGGAATACACGAGGAGGATTCGTTTGGAATAAGAGAGGATGACAATGACATTATATACAAGTGTGGCGTAGGCACTAATAATAACTCATACATTCTAAAAGAAAACGGCTTTACTCAAATATCAAACGGTCGCTCTCCATATTTTGCGGTCTTTCCAGAACCAAAGGATGGTTGGGCACAGACAATAGAGGATGGGGAAAATGTACGAAAAATATTTGAATGCTTTGCAGATATAGATACAATGAAAGCAGTTTTGTTTGTGCAAAAAGCAGGCGTTGAATATGTTTTTGACAAAGAGCATTTGTGCCAAAAATGTGAAATAGACAATTCGAGCATTGATAAAGTAATCAGCAATTTAATGTATCTAAGGCTCATATCTGAAATAAAGACAAGCATTGATAATGAGGAATACATTCTTTATACAACAGCACCTTCTCACAAGGTAATTTCATTATTTTTAATGGCTAACGAATTTGACTACAAGGGTGGTTATTCAACCCAAATACATTGTAGAAAAACACCATTCTTGAAATAAATTTAGAATTTTTTCAAGAAATTGTTAACCGACACCAAGTAAATGGTACTATATGGTTGAAAGCTTTCAAAAAGGACTGACAGGAGAACGATATGGAACAACAGATAGTAGCAGAATTGATTTCTAAAAATATGTCTGCATTCTATGGCTATGCCTTTGACAATTTGTACGATAAGGACTCGGCAGAGGATTTAACCTCCGAAATTATATGCGAAATTCTTGCCTCTGCCGAAAACCTTGAAAACGATGAGGCGTTTTGGGGATATGCTTGGAAAATTGCAGAAAATACCTTTAGAAAATTTATTCGCAGAAATAAAATCATATCAAAAACAGTTGATTTAAACGAAAATACTGACAATGTTGGTTTTTATCATTCTCCTTTAGACCAATACATTGAGAAAGAAGAAAAGGACGAGCAAACCTATCTTTTAAGAAGGGAGCTATCCTTGCTTTCCTCAGTGCATAGAAAAATTACCGTTTCATATTACATTCATAATAAAAGCTGTCAAGAAATTGCAAGCGAGCAAAATATGAGTGTTGAAATGGTAAAGTACCATTTATTCAAATCAAGAAAGATACTAAAGGAAGGTGTTAGTATGACAAGAAAATTAGGAGAAAAAAGCTATAATCCCGGTGTTTTCCGTGTAGATTTTTGGGGTAATGTTTCACCAAAGTACAGAGAGCTATTTGACCGTTCATTGCCCGGAGCAATAATGCTATCCGCTTATGAAAAACCACTTACAGCAGAAGAGCTATCAATCGAGCTTGGCGTTGCAATGCCATATCTTGAAGAAGAGCTTGAAATCCTTGAAAGTGCTGAGCTTATTAAAAGAATAGGCACAAAATATCAAACAAATATTGTAATAATCACAGATGCTTTTGAAAAGGACTTTATAAAGTCGGTTAAAAGTATTTATACCAACGCAGCGAAAGAGATTTTTGAAAGCTCAAAATCCTTGCTTGATAAGTTAAGACAACTAAAATTCAAAGGCAATGACCTTGATGATAACAGACTTTTGTGGCTCATTATCACCATGGCTTTGTTTGAAACAACAGATTTGCCTGAAAACTATCCAGAATTGGTCCTGGGTGGATGTGGCTTTGTATTTGCTCACGATAACGATTATATCAATATGACATTGAATGGCGTTTGTCACCATTACGTTGATGACACTGAGTTTTGTGTGGTAAACTACATGAAAGCAAGGGACACTCAAAATTTTGAGCATTTGCGCTTTAATGACAGAGCAAAGGTAATGAATGATGCTATTTTGGAAAACAATGCTGACGAAAGCAATCCAATGCTTCCTGTAATGATAGAACAAGGCTATGTATATTGCAAAAACGGAATTGTGTATCCAAACTTTTATGTGTTCAATAAAGAAAGCTACAAGGCAATTTGTGAGCTTTTTGCACCTGTTTCAAGATACATAAAATCATATATGGAGCAAATTTATGAAAAAGCAGCAACTGAACTTTGCAAGGTGACTCCCGGCTTTTTAAAAAATCAGTGCGAAATTATAGCAAGGCTGCATTTTAGCTTGAATTCTGTCGGCACTATGATAAATGAACTTATTGAGAACGGTAGCTTAATTGTTCCAAAAGAAAAAACAAATCTTGCCATTTGGGGCATAAATCATAAATAAAAGCATTAAGTAGAGGAAACGATTTTGCTTCCTCTACTTTTATGTTGATTTAAAATATTTGAAATGATAGCACCGTCTAATTGATTTGGAAACATTGGTTAATCCTCCAAATTTGCTTTTGTGGTGTTTATAGAAGAAATAAGCATTCTGCGAATAGCACCGCATTCGTTTTGGATAGGCTTGTATTCGGTGTCTTTCATATAGCCTGTTTCAAACAGTAATTCTAACCAATATTCTGTTTCGTAGCATTCCTTTAAAGCAATTTGCATTTTGAAACAAAATCGGCAGAGCTTTGAGCATATTTTGATTCGTGAATGTTTGCACCTATGCTTGTACCTGCTCTTAATAACTGATTTGTCAAAACACTTTCTTTTTTTGTTTCTTTGATTGAGCGACATATTTTTACTATGGAAATTGCAAGGGCCTTTGCTTTGTCAAGCATAATACTGTTGGCCATAAAAACACCACCTTTTACTAAATTATATCACACAACAAAGTTTAAGTAAATAGCTAAATTATCACTCCGTGATAGCGAAATTAATGCTACGATACATCTTCGCATTAGCGAAATTGTTACACAGCTAAATTAAATTTGCTCACCATAGCTGGCAAAGCCAATTTAGCTTCGTTAGGAATTTAGCTGAGATATACTCAATTTAGCTTGCACTCGTGCAAATTTAGCTGATAAACAAAAAACGAACCCAAACGGTTCGTTTTTCGTTTATCTTGGCTGGGATGGATGGGTTCGAACCATCGAAATGCCAGAGTCAAAGTCTGGTGCCTTACCGCTTGGCTACATCCCACTATTTATTTTGCTTATGTATTGTATCACATTTTATTTATGTTGTCAAGAACAATTTTCTTTTTTGACGGACTTTACAGGCTCATTTTTTTGTGATATACTAAGTTTAACGATATTTTGCGAGGTTACCTATGGTTTTAAAAACGAAAATTTTAGATGGTGAGTGCTTTTGGGGCGGTGATGCAGGCTGCGGATGGCAAATGCCTGTTTGCAAAGGCGTTGCCTATGATCGGGACTGCAGATACGATTCAACCACCCAATATATGCCACTGTATTTATCAACCGAGGGCAGGTATGCTTGGAGTGAAACGGGAATGAGGGCAACCGTTTGCGGTGATGAAATTACCTTCGAAAGTGAAACGGATATTGAGCTAAACGAAAACGGCACCTGCCTGCGGGATGCTTACCTTAACGCAATGGAAAACCACTTTCCATTTGAGGAAACACGCAAGAGGGGTGTGGCGCTCCCCCGCGAGTTTTTTAAGTCTGCCCAGTTTAACACTTGGGTGGAGTTTGCCTACGACCAAAACCAAAAGGGAATTTTGGAATATGCCCACGCCCTTATAAATAACGGCTTTAAGCCCGGTATATTTATGATTGACGAGGGCTGGCAAGCAAGGTACGGTCAATGGAAATTTGACCTGCATAAATTCCCCGACCCAAAAGCTATGGTAAAGGAGCTTCACGACCTTGGCTTTATTGTTATGCTGTGGGTAACTCCTTATGTTTCTCCTGAGGGCGTGGACTTTTGCAAGGCTACAGGCGCCCTTTTTAATCCCCACACATACAAGGACCTTTTCCTGCGCACCGACACAGGCGAGGTTGCCATTGTTGGTTGGTGGAACGGCTATTCCGCTATTCTCGACTTAAGGAAGGAGTGCGACAGGCACTATCTTTCACAAAGGCTTGACTTTTTAATGGAGGAATACGGAGTTGACGGCTTCAAGTTTGACGGCGGCGGATATGACAGCTATGCACCCCACAACATTAAAAACGGCAAGCCACGGGCTGACCACAACCAAGGAGAGCTAAATATTGCTTGGAACGAGTTTGGAGCAAGATACAAGTATCACGAGTACAAGGACACCTTCAAGGGTGGCGGCAAGCCAACCATCCAACGCCTTTGGGACAGGGAGCATAGGTGGGAGGGTGGCTCGGGAATTACCTCGATTATACCAACCTCTATTTTGCAGGGCTTGTTTGGGCATCCATTTATTTGCCCCGATATGATTGGGGGCGGCTCCTGGACGGACGATTATCAGCCGGGCTTCAAAATTGACGAGGAGCTGTTTATAAGATGGGCACAGCTTTCCTCGATGTTCCCTATGATGCAATTTTCCCGTTCCCCTTGGAAATGCTTATCCAAAAAGTCCCTTGATATTGTTATGAGGTGGTACAACCACCACATTAATATGGCGGATGAAATTGGAATGCTGGTTGAAAACGCAGAAAAAACAGGGGAGCCGATTTTGCGCTGCCTTGAATATAACGACCCCCACAATGGCTATGCTCACATTACCGATGAGTTTATGCTTGGGGAAAATATCCTTGTATGCCCTGTTGTAACAAAGGGTACACGCTCAAAGGAAATCACCCTGCCCAACGGTCGCTGGCAGGATGAGGACGGCAACATTTATAAGGGCAGGCAGACACTTACCCTGCCAACCCCACTTGAAAAATTACTATGGTTTAGGAGGATTAACAAATGAGCTTTTTAAAGGGAAAAACCGCAATTATTACAGGAGCCGGCTATGCCGCGCTGTCAGACGGAAGATGTGGCTCCATCGGCTACGGTATTGCAACCGCATACGCAAAGGAGGGCTGCAATCTTGTTATTACAGGCAGAAATGTGGCTAAGCTTGAAAAGGCAAAGGAGGAGCTTGAAAATCTTTACGGCATTAAGGTTTTGGCTTTGCAGGCAGACATTTCCGAGGGGCAGGACAACGAGGCTATTGCCAAGAGTGTTGCCGAAAAAGCATATGCCGAGTTTGGCAGAATAGATGTTCTTATTAACAACGCGCAGGCATCTGCCTCGGGCGTGACTATACAGGACCACACCACCGAGCAGTTTAACCTTGCTATGTACTCGGGACTCTATGCAACATTTTATTATATGAAGGCTTGCTATCCTTACCTTAAGGAAACACAGGGCTCTATTATTAACTTTGCCTCAGGCGCAGGACTTTTTGGCAACTACGGTCAATGCTCCTATGCGGCGGCAAAGGAGGGTATCCGCGGTCTTTCAAGAGTTGCGGCAACGGAGTGGGCAAAGGACGGCATAAACACAAATATTGTTTGCCCTCTTGCTTGGACAGCACAGCTTGAAAACTTTGAAAAAGCATACCCCGAAGCCTTCAAGGCGAATGTTAAAATGCCGCCTGCAGGTCACTTTGGCGATCCGGAAACAGAAATCGGCAGAGCTTGCGTTCAGCTTGCTTCCCCCGACTTCAAGTTTATGAACGGCGAAACAATTACCTTAGAGGGCGGTATGGGTTTAAGACCGTAATTATCGACACAGGGTTAACTAAAAACACAAAAAGTGTTGCTTTTGCAACACTTTTTGTTATTTATTCAATAAATCTCGGATTTGTGTTAAAAGCTCCTGCTGCTTTAGGAAATATTCCCTTTGCGCTTCTTCCTTTTCGCGCTTCAGCTGCTCTATTTCAGCAAGGCGTTCAGCCTCAAGCTTCTTTGCCTCTTCCTCTTTTGCCTTGGCTTCCTCCTCTGCCTTTTTGCGAGCCTCAACCTCCTCGGGATTAAGCGCATCGCTTAAGCGCTTAGCCTCATCCTCAATGCGCTTTTTGATTTTTGTATAAACCTTTACCACAACAAAAACCGTAAAGGCGATAATCAAAAAGTCAATAACCGCTTGGATAAAGGTGCCGTATGTAAAGGCAATTTCTGCCTCCAGCACGGTTTCACCGTCGGTATCCAGCACCGCCTCCTTATAAACCCATTTCCAGTCATCCAGGCTAAATCCGCCCAAAACAATACCTATAAGTGGGGTTATAAAGCTATCCACAAGCTGGGAAACAATTTTATTAAAGGCAGAGCCGATAACAAGAGCCACAGCTAAGTCAACTACGTTTCCCTTGGCTATAAAGGCTTTAAATTCGCTCCAAAACTTTTTTCTTTCTTTTTTCATTTTTTCCTTTGGCATAACTAATCCTTAATCAAAAATAATGAGCAGAAAAACAGCGCGTCTGTCACAAGGGGCAAAACAATCATAAACACAAAGTAAATCACACCGCCAAACTCATCACGCCTTTTCGCCATAATTGCGCCGACTATTCCGATAATTATAGGGATAAGGTAAGCGCCCAAGCCGATAAGACTATACACAATTACAACAAGCACAAAGCCGAGCTTTTCCCAGCCGTTATCCTGCGGAAAGCTGGCAATTAACAAAGCCACAAGCACGGCTGTTATCAAAACATAAAAAGCAGTGCCAACAATTTTTAATACCTTTAATGCAGTTGATTTCTTTTCTTCCACTACTGTTTCCTCCTTAATCCTCATCAAAATTAAAATCCAAGCCTACGTATTTAAGCTCGTTGTGGAATTGACTGACGCTTTCATTGCTAATCAGATCTAAATTCTTCTTTTGAGCCTTGATTTTAGACGGCTTAAATATTGCTCCAAGCCATCTTACCACCCACATGATCGGCAATAAAAACGGCGCCTTTTTAAGGATGGGGTACTTTTGCCTCATTCCGTTAATACCCGGGAATATAACCGTCAAAAGCCTTTTTCCCTTTACATTTTTACCTGTATTTCCTGTGCGTACCGCCTCGGAGTTCAGCTTGCCCTCAAGGGTGCCGTATGCTCCACTGCCGAAAATTTTCGATGTCATAAACTCAGCTTTTTCATCAGCCTCCTTGCCGTTAAACCACACGTCCAAAAGGCTTTTTGTGTTTTTCCAAAACTCAAGAAGCTGTAATTTTTCAAGCTCATTTTCTATGTAGCTCATATTAAGATTGGGTGATTTATCCATCATAACATAGAAGTCCGTCACGTGCTTTACGCCGATGCCGCCGTTGCGGTAGTGCATAGCATAATGGACAAAATTATATATAAAATTGTCCTCCGCTGACATACGGTAACGGGTTGTGCCCTCATCGCAAAGAGTGGCTAATTTCCATCCGTCGCCGAAATATTTGTAGTAATCCTTATTGTAGGATGGCACAAGCCGCTTGTGTAGCTCAACTGTAAAGTCGCCCTTTTTCCACACAAGCTCGTGGTCACTTTCATATTGCTCAACAAAGCCTAAGCCAACCATTATTTCCTTGATTTTAGGATACTCGTTTTCCTTAATTAAAATGTCTGCATCACTCATCAGACGCATCTCGGGGTAGGGGTACATTTCCCTTAAAACCGTGCCCTTAACCATTAAAAATTGGACACTCCCCTTAACAAAAGCATCATCAACGCTTTTTATTATCTCCCCCTGCTCGGAGCAGAAAAAGCCCATATTCATAGCGGACTTAAAAAACCTTTTGCCCGCCGCAGTGTCCATAAAGCCGGGCAAATTCACAAGACCGTAATACAGTATAGGGGTAATCTGCCTTTCCTGGGCAAAGGTGTACGCCATATCTAAGTTGAAATCCTTGTCAAGCTCAGGCACGCCGCCCTTTAAGGAGCATTTAATTATCCCTATAATGCTGCGTTCAAATGATGAAAGCATATTTCCCCCTTTCTACAAGCCCAGGTCCTCAAGCAGTTTTTTCGTTTTTGCCACTTGGATTTCATTTGCGCTTGTTACATTTTTAATTTCTTTTTTTATTTTCTTGCCCTTGAAAATCGCCCCAAGCCAACGGGCAATTTGGCAAAATGGCGTTAACATCTTGTGCTTTTTAATTACAGGATACAAAACCGCCAAGCTTTCGTAGGGCATAAAAACCCTTGACCAAAAATACTTGAATTTCCCTCCCCTTTTCACCTGCTGTGAAAGAGTGCCCTGCCTTTGGGTACCGTAAGCCCCACCTAAGAGAATGTACTTCTCAGCTTCCAAAAGAGTGTCGCTTGGCTCCTTCAATTCGCCAAGCCAATACTCACCAAGGTCAATTGCTACCTTGTAAAACCTGTCAAGACCTGCGCTACATAGCATTTCTTTTAGCTTTTCCTTGTTTAGCTCAATGTCCTTAATGAGGTAAAGGTCAAGCACCGAGCGCAAGCCGCAGCCGCCGTTTAAAAAATGGTACGCCATATGCGCCGTTAAGTGGAACACCAAGAACTCGTTTGTTTGCAAGTGCCTTGACCCGCCGCAGGGAGATGAAAACTCCCAAACCTGTGTCAATAATTCATCATATTTCGGTATATTTTCCTTAATACTGTGGTGCAGCTCTAAATGCATACCAAATGGGGAAAACAGGGAAACATCGTGGTAATTCTCCTTCCCTTCCACACGGTAACCACAGGCGCTAACCAAGGCTTCAACCGCCCGCTTCAAGTCCCTTTCACGGACAAGGATGTCAATATCGCAGCTTGTCCTCATCCAAGGCTTAGGGTAAAAGCTACGCACCACCGCGCCCTTTAAGGGAATGTAATCAATCCTCTCCTTGTCAAAGCAAGCGCAGACCTCATCAAAATCTGCCTGCATCATTTCATAGCGCAGAGATGCCTGCTCCTTTTCCTTTAAGAAGAGGTGCCACGCCTCCCATTCACAGAAAAACCCGCCTTGCTCCAAAGCATAAGCCACTAAGTGCGCCACATCGTGCCCCTTTGACACCTTAAAAAGAGTAGCCAGCTTTTCTTCGCTTAATGACTCATTCACAGCGCCCCAATCCGGCGCCCCGCCCCTTAGCGCAAACCGCACAAGAGCTATCATCAAATCCCTTACATTCATGGCTACTCCTTATTTTTATCTTTTAATCTTCTTTTTTACAAATGAGGTAATCCGCTTTCTTTCCTCCTTATTCAATCCGAAAGCAAGGGTGCTTATTCCGTAAACTAAAACAGTAACACTTCCGACAACAATGAATTGCCACCAGCCGGACAAAGGAATAAGATACTCAGCGCCAAAGCCTATAATTATGGACAGTGCCATAGGTATTGACATGCGCAAATAGCATTTGCTCACAAAGGCACCAATATTTACATTCAAAACCCTTTTGTAGATAACATTCAATGCCACTGCCCTTACCATATAAGCTATGAAAATAGATACGCAAGCGCCCACTACACCAAAGAAATAAGAAAAAACAAATGATAGTGAAACATTAATCACTCCCATTGCAACATTTACATAAGCAACGGTTTTAACTTTTTTCTTTACGGTCATTGCGGTATGTGCAATCTGCAACGAATTGTAAAACAACCCCGGAATTAAAACGAGAAGAATCCCGTAATACGCCAGCTCAAACTTAGGGCCAACCCACAAATCTATAAATTGCTTGCCTACTACGGCAAAGCCGGCTACAATCAAGCCGTTAACGATATATTGAAACCTTCCAACCTTTAATAGCAATGGATTTATATCACCATTTTCCTCATTTTTCGCATATATGCGCGCTATTTTAGGCATAAACATACCATTTATAGCATTTGTAACGGTGTATGTATACCCTTCTATAGTGGTTACTACACCAAAAACTGCTATGGCAACACTGTTAGCCACTACTCCCAAAACAGATGGTGTTATGTTAAACACCAATCTTTGCGCTAAGGATGCAACAGTTACCCAAATGGAAAAACCAAACAAGTCCTTATAAAGTGAGGGCTCGGTATATCTGATATTGACCTTTACAGGTGTTGCCTTCTTTAGGACTATAAATTTATAAATAATTATTATAATTCCTACTATGGCATGAACAGCCACCAAAGCGTATAAACCGTAGCCTAAAATAAGAGCAACCACAGTCATTCCAACCAACAGCACACGGTAAATAAGGTCAGCAGCCTTTAGCTGTATAAATTTCTCATACGCGTTCAATATGCCGTTAAAGGTTACAAACGGGAAGTTGACCACAGCAAAAGAAGCTGCTATGATATAAACGACCTTAAATTGCTCTATTTCCGCAGGCGTTAGATTCACATATATTACATCAATCAAGAAAAATATGACTATTAATACAGCAAAAATTATTGCATCAATAATCATATAAAGCTTGTACACTACACCCAAGAAGTTGTCAATCTTTTCTTGATTTCCTTCTGCTCTATACTTTGCCACATACCTTGATGTTGCAGACGAAAGACCAAAATCCACAAGAAACATGGTTATCAAGGTGTTAGCAAGTGTGTACAAGCCATAGGACGACTCGCCAATTTGGTCTATCATCCACGGAGTATATATTAATCCTGCTATAATGTTTATCGCAATAGATGCGTAAGATAATATGGCACCTATTCTTACCTGCTTTCTATTCACCTTTAACCCCTCTACATCTTTATATTAACTCAATGTTTGTTATGTCTCAAAATTTTCGCAGCAGCTCTCTTAATCCAGCTTGGTCGCGAACATTTATAAATTAACGTATGATATTCAAGATCAGCTACGCACGCCTTTGGATGCTTTAACGGAAACTCCAATAGATATGTAGGTATAAACACTATGTTTTTATACTTTACATATTTAGTAGTTGTTAACTTAGTAGCATGTGTTGAACTTGCGCCAACACCAATGTTGCAAATCAAATTCTTTTTAGGCACTATCACCATTAAGCCCTGTGTATAATGCGCAAAGCCCCATTGTGTATCCCAATATGAAAGCTTCTCACCATTATTTAAAGAGTTGTTCGCTTTTTTAAGAGATTGTATTCTGCTATTCGCAATATACTTATCACCTACTTGCTGTTGATAAAGCTTAACCACATATGGATCATTAATGTTTTCTGCATAGTAATCATAGTGCGGTTTCCAAGCTCGGCGCCAAGTTGCCCATGCGCCTATCGAGCCCGCTTTAGCAAAGAAATAATCTTGATCTCCACAGTCCCAAGTTTCAAAATGATTCAAGCCGCTTATATATCCAATGCGTTCATCATCCTTATATTTTTCAAGAAGCTCCTCGCAGTATGGAAAAAATGATGGCGAAGGAACACAATCATCTTCTAATATTATGACGCTTTCATATTTTTCCAGTGCGAAGCTTATAGCGCTTTGCGGTCTTACACCACAACCCAAGTTAACATCGGAATACTGCCTTATAACCTCGCATTCCCAGTCAACACTCTCGGCTATTTTTCTGCATTCATTTATACCAGCAACATCATTTTCATTTCTTGGTCCGTCCTGCGCCAAAATTAGCGTCTTTGGTTTCGCCTCTCTTACCTTTTCAAACACCTTTGCAAAGGTATCAGGGCGGTTAAAGAATATCAACAAAACGGGTGTGCTACAACTATAATTCATTTTTATACCTCTCTTTATCTGTCAATACATATGGTGCCGGAGCCACCGGATATGTGGAAAGAATCTCCTACTATCATATTTCCCATGTCACTTGCCATAAGAATAGCCCAGTTTGCTATTTCCGAAGGAGTACACATTCTACCCGTCGGATTTCCTGCCCACGACACATCATCATTGCTCTCACGGTTCAGCATTTGTGTGGCTACAGGACCGGGAGCAATACAGTTAACTACAATTCCGTGCTTTATCAGCTTATCTGCAAAGCCCAAGGTTAATGCTTTCACTCCGTTTTTAGATATTTCATACGGCGTCCAGCCCGGCTTTGAGCCGGAAGCAGATCCTACCAATAAAATATGACCCTTTATTTTGTTTTCTATCATATAATTTGATGCAATTTGACAAGCAAAATATACAGACTTAAGGTTAACATTCATCACATTGTCCCAAGTTTGCTCGCTGATCGTTCCAAAGGGATCGTGGCAATGAACGCCCGCACTGCAGACCAAAATGTCAATTTGACCAAGAATGCTTGCAGCTTTTTCCACAAGCATTTGAATTTCAGAAATCGCTGTGATGTCCGCAACAACATAACTTGCTTTTTCATGACCTATGCTCAAACAAACATTCTTCAGCTTTTCCTCCTTGGTTCCTGTGACAACAACTTTTGCGCCACTCTCAACAAACGCCTTGGCTATCTCAGAACCAATTCCTCCGCTACCACCTAAAATCAGTGCTCTTTTTCCTTCCAACAAATCATTCTTATAAACAGGCACCTCAACTGCAGTTGTTTTTTTTACAACAAATTTCTTAAACAATCTCTTGATAAAACCCATATTTTTACTCTTTTATAACCTTAAGTATTTTTTTCACCTTAGCAACACCCTTGCCGCCGAGCAATGCCCTTGCGATTTTTTTGGCTAATGATGACTTAGTTTGAATGGTGTTTTCTTTATAAAACTCGTTCGTTATTCTTGCATCTTCTTCCATATCCGTCAACACCTCCAAAAACATTGGTGCATCTGATTTTTGACCAAACTTTTCAATTACCGCCTCAAGCTCTTCGGCGTTAGATGCTGTATAATAATCATATCCTAATGACGTTGCCCATCCCGCTGCAACATTACCATGCTCAGCACAAATGTATTCATTGATTGTAGAAATTTTTTCCTTTCCCATAATAAAGTGAAATTCAGAGCCTCCGCCATTATTTAAAAGGATAATCCTTACATTTGGGCCAATACTACGTAATCCTGCCGCATTCATATCATAAAAGAAGCTTAAATCTCCAATTATAAGAAAGGCTAACTCGTTAGTTGACGCAGCCTGTCCTGCGAATGTAGACAAACATCCATCTATACCCAATGCTCCAACATTGCTATATGTTTGGACACCTTTAGCGAGCTTGTAATATTGCATAATGCGTGTGCTGTTAAGAATTGCCAAATGAAGCACAGAATTTTCAGGAATAATAGATGCTACCTTGCTTGCAACATACATATTTGAAAACTTGAATTCAGGAACTACTATATGGCTTAATTCCTTATTCCAATCTTTCTCATATAAGCCGTCATTTTTGCTATCACTTGGTAAAAGCTCAAGCATTCTTTCTAAAAAGTACTCAAAACTCATCTCAAAAATTGCTGTTAAGCACTTATATGCATCTCTCACACTACCGCATTTTGAAACATACCAGTTGTTCATCTCCTTATAGTGCCTTCTCAAAAACGGACGAAGGTTATACGCAGACAAATTATTTCCTACAGAAACAACCAAGTCTGGAACAAGCCTTTCCAGTGAAGTTCCTCCGTTTATTTCTGATACAGGATATGTATAAACGCATCCATTACACTCTAAATTAGAAAGATGCTCAACGGAATAAACACAGTTACTTTTTTTATGTAATTGATTAAGCAAGGAGACGCACTTATCAGTAAACACAACATTTTGTCCCATAACAAACAAAACTCTTTTTGCTTCTGATAGCTTTTTAGCATAGCCTTCCCAAACAGAGGTATCGCTGTCTAATTCTACAATATTTATTTTCCTTTCTTTTGGAAGCTGTTTATTATCATATAGGTCAGTTCTGCCAACTACAGGAACATTAATATGTACAGGCCCCGTTCCATGATGAGTCAATGCCAAAAGCGCCTCATTAACCAAGCGATTGCACAGCCACTCATCGTCAGAATTAGAAATGAGAGGAAGCTCCACACTCTTTTTTATCACATCATTAAAAACATTCTTTTGCTCTATTTTCTGTATTTCCAGCTGACCTTGATAATAAGGATTTTTATCAGCAGTTATAGCTAAAACAGGAACGCTTTGATAAAATGCCTCTGTAATGCCTGGCAAATAGTTACACACCGCAGTTCCGGATGTGCACACGCAAGCAACTGGCCTATTCTTTTGCTGTGCCACTCCCATTGCAAAATATGCTGCACTACGTTCATCTACTACAGAGTAACACTCAAACCAGTCGTCTGATTCTATAGAGTGAATCAAAGGGATATCGCTTCCTCCAGGAGAAAGAACTATATCCTTTATGTTATATTGTTTAAGCAAATCAATCAATATCTGTATGCTACGAAAACTTGAATTCATATTATGACCCTTTCTTCAGTATCTTTTCTTCAAAAATTGCTGGCAACTTATCGTAATACTCCTTTTCAAAGTACGGTTCTAACTTGTGTGTACGATCACTATTATATATTTTTTTGCACATTTCACAGGCTTCGTCAAGCGAGCCTGCAAGAAATACATGTTCATCATATATTCCCTTAAACCACTCAGCTCCTGTTGTAACCTTGTGGTCTGTTGTCTGAATAATAATCACCGGTGTTCCTGCTACCAAAGAAAAAATTGTTCCGTGATATCTATCAGTTATGATCGCCTTGTATTTTGAATACCTTTCTATTTCGCGCATAATGTAGTCTTCTGCATTTTTTGCCACATCGGATGATGCTTTGGTGGTATCTGTGATTTCAACATTGGCAAATTCACGGCATCGGTTCATTAAGTCAGAAATCTCTTCCTCGGTATAATACTTTTCACTGTCATCTCGACAGCAAAAAAGCACGCCATCTCTTTCGTTACAATAATCGTACTGTCCTATCAAAGTTGTAACTATGTCAGGATACTGCATAAGTTCTATATCCGTAAACATCTCCTGTGCCATGGCAAAAGAAACCCTATCACGAGCCAAAAACAGCATATTTTTAGCACTGCTATACACTTTAGATGTGTTTTGCTTGCGCTCTTCTTTTTCAAAAAATATAGTCTGTGGCATCATTAAAAAGTTAGCATTTGGAAGTGCTTGAATAACCTTGCAGTGCATTT
Source organism: Clostridia bacterium (assembly GCA_017452475.1). GTDB lineage: Bacteria > Bacillota > Clostridia > Oscillospirales > CAG-272 > RGIG2000. Next base: position 22,406 of record JAFTMJ010000005.1, read on the forward strand.
CATCAGCATATCCACCCAGATCCGTGGTTGTATATCCACTTTGGAAAATTATTATGTCCTCTGGCTTATATGTTTTTTTCAAAAACTTCAAGGCGCTAAACTTTGTATTTACCAACGAATTAGTTTCCACACATACGATTTCCCTATCAGGATAATGCTTTTTAAGCCATCTGCGAATACATACGCCCTGTGCTTGGTCCCCAAGATTATTGTGAACAGGAACTCCTAAGTAATATATTCTGTTTTTTTCATGAAATTTGATTATATCCCTTTTGGTCCTATTATACAATTTTATTTCTTTTGGAATTCTCAACACAGACCTAACAAATCTGTAGATTGCAACAGTTACTTTTCCCAAAACTTTATTATTTTTAATTCTTTGCTTTAGAGATTTGCCCATACTTCCTCCACAAAATATATTTCTTCCGATTACTTCCACATGAACTCATAAGGTATCAAAATAGAATACGATGCCTTATGGACAGATAAAGCAAATAGCAATATGATTATTAGCATATAGAAAAACAGCTTTGTTCTTTTATTTTTTATGTTATCTATGGCGTTTGAAACCAGCACCATTTGAGCAAACATAAAGTAGTATGAAACTCTTTCTACTATGTTGCTTGCTGTATTTCTTAATGTATACATCATAGTGCAAAGGATAGCCATATAGATAAATGGGGCATAATCACCCTTTTTATTTCCAAAGTTATAGAACAATATTCCGAACAGTATAATGGAAATGTGAATTAGAATTGTAATTAATCTTGAAGACTCTTCTTTGACAGCTCCAAGCACAAGTTCTTCATTCATTAACTCGTTCATCAAGTCAAACAATCTTGGAAGAAGGGCTATTCCAATTGCACTTCCGGCAACAAATGCCACACCTCCGTAAAAATTCAGCTTGAAAAACCTTATAATGTACGCAATCGCAAAAACAATAGCGCTTGCGTGGAAAGTCATAGCCAACGCAATAATCACAGCAAACCAAATGATTTTCTTCTTTTTTGCCATTTCGTATGCATAAAGGCAAATACACATAGCTATTGCTTGTCTCATTCCCTGAACCATAAAGTTAAACAAGCCTAATGAGTTGAAAACAACAAACGGTAGTATAACATCCTTGCAGTTCTTTTTTACAAACAAAGAAACCGATACAGCAAAGAAAATTCCGCTAAATATAAATGTAAATTGCGGATCCGGAAATACTCTTGACAACACAAAATTGGACATCAAGAATCCGCCTTCCAAGTCAGCGTTATCCATGTAATTTACAAAGTCTTGGAAATCCATTTTGCTTATGCGTTCCCACAAATCATAGTATAGCTTAGAGTCGCCCGAGCCGTTACTGTAATGCCTCAAGCCCACCATAAGCGCCATTATGATGCCGCACAACACAATGCACCAATTTCTGTTTTTTTCGTCCGTCATTGGATCTCTGGAAAACAGGCGGACTACTCCTGCCACGAGCACTGGTGATATTACATATAATAGATAAACTGTCATTTGTCTCTTTCTCTTTCCGTGAATTTATATAGGTTGACATACTCTTCATATCGCTTGTACATATCAAAGCCCTTTGCCCTCTCTATGCACGCTTCCCTTAAATACAGACAGTCAACACACGCTCTCCTAATTTCTTGCTGTAACGCATCAATATCATCAACATCAACTGCGCTTCCGCAGGTACTGTCAATGATTTCCGGGCTTCCGCCTGTTTTGAAGGTTACAACAGGAGTGCCGCAAGCAAGTGCCTCCATATTAACGGTTGGATAGTTTTCCTCCCTAGTAGGGTTAACAAACACATCCGCCATTGAATATATTTCTGCAAGCTCCCTTTGATTTTGAGTTCTGTGAATTGAAATAATGCTATCTGGTAGCTGCTTGTCCACCTTCTCGTCAGTTCCAACCAATACAATTTGATAATCCTGCGGTAAGCACTTACTAAGCTCAACAAACACATCTAAGCCCTTTCTGTATCCCCATCCTGAGGCTACGCCAAGAACTATCTTTTTGTTTTGCAAATTATACTTCTCTCTAAAATCGCTTCCCAAAGGTTTAAAAACACTAAGATCTATCCCGTTATTAATTACCTTAACAGGATACTCCTTCAAAAAAGATTGCTTAACTAAATCAGCAAGCCACTGAGATGGCGTCACTATTGTTAAATCCTTAACTCCTGTAAGCCACTCTTTTTTGAGCTTCCACATTTTTTTGGTTCTATCAACAAAAGTATAAGGATAAAGACGGTATCTTGGGCAGCTATAGCATCCTGTTTTCCACTTTTCACATTTTTCAACAGTAAAGTGAGAGCATTGTGCTGTAAAGCCCCAACAGTCGTGCAAGGTCCACACCGTGCGAATGTTATTTTTCTTTATGTAGTCAAAAAGCATTGGCACGTTAATGTACCAGCCGTGTAAATTATGAAGATGAATCACATCCGGCTTTATTTCATCTAATCTTTTTAAAAGCCTTCTTGTACCACCCTTTGTTCCCTTTCCGCTAATTCCGGTAAAAACACTAATTATCCTGTGAATGAGGTTTTCCTGTCGCGTGGAAAAAAACTGGTGTCCTTTTGGAACCGGTCCATCTTTTTCTGCAGAAAAAGTATACACTTCATTTCCATTTTGTCTAAGCACCTCAGCAGTGCCAAGCATCACCTTGCCTGTACTGCCGCGGTGCGTAGCATTTATTTCCACAACCCTTATCATTTCTTCACCTTATAAATTACTTTACCTTAATTTTTCTATAAATATTTCTTGCCACATTTCTAAGGGAACCACCGACCCACTTAGTTCCACAGCTTATTGGCAAAGTTACATAATATTGGAACCAATTAGTGCTTTCTCTTAAATATTTTTCTTTTACATACTTGGATGCTTCCTTCATATGGCGATAAATCAAGCCCTTATAAAACTTAACCATCACCTTGTCTTTGCTGTCAATTTCCATATTTGCAAGGTTATCCGCTATGGAAATATGCAACTCATTCAATTCTTTATCGAAAAGGTTTACCTTGGTTTTTCCCACCTGTTGCTTGTGGGATCTGTTTCTTACTAACCTTTCGTTAGTCATACAGTAAAACTCATATCCGTTGAAAAGAAGTCTATACCAATACTCCACATCGGAAACAGTTCTTATGTCTTCTCTGAAGCCGCCAACCGCTTCAATACAACTCCTTGGCAACAAGAATGCGCACCCTGAAAGACGATAGTTATAAACATTGTTTATTATGGTTTCAATCGGCTTTTCATATTCCTTTACACCGCTATAGTCCGGAACTCTTATTGTGTTGCCGTCCTTATCTATAGACTCTGTTGCACAGCGGACGGTTATCTTGTTCAAATCAATATTCGGATTTTCTTCTATAAGCTTATTGATAAACAAAACCTGCTTTTCAATTTTTTCAGGATAATATAAATCATCGTGAGAAAGCCATGAAAACCATTCTCCACTCATTTTTTCAAACGCGAAATTAAGCGCAGAGGAAACGCCACCGTTTTCCTTTAAAAAATACCTAATTTTATCTCCATAGGAAAGCGCTATTCTTTCACTGGCTCCGTCATCCTTAGAGCCATCGTTAACCACAATAATTTCACAATTTTTATATGTCTGTGCAAGTGCGGCATCTATTGCCTGTGCTACGTAATTGCTACCGTTGTAAACCGGTATTATGATGGTAACCTTGGGTTGATAATTCATTTTTTCTCTCCATTAAGTTTTTCTCTTAAAATAGTTGACGATATTCCGTCCGTGTGGTCAAGGTAGACAATTTCCACGCCAATTGGAGCAAATTGCGCCTCAAAGTGCTTCCAAGCATCTGTGCCCTTCCAGTCAGAACCTACAAACATTTTATCAAATCTGTACTTTTCCCAAGCATTGAATTTGTTTTTATCGCATTGAGGTACAACCTTATCCACGTATTTTATCGCTTCAACTATTGCGCACCTTTCCTCAAAAGGAATAATCGGAGTCTTGCTCTTATCGTGCTGAACCAGCTCGTCTGTGCTAACGCCCACAATCAAATAATCGCACTGCTCCTTAGCGCGTTTCAAAATATTTAAATGTCCAATATGAAACATATCGAACACTCCGGTAGTGTATCCAACAACCATTTTAATTTTCCTCTTTTTCAATATTTTGAAGCTTGTCCTGCGCTTCCTTTTCAAATCCTGTTGCTCTTCTGCAATAAAGGACTATTATGGCAAAGAACGAAAGCAAATAATACGCAGTGTAAACTATGAGCATAATATCAAAGGTATTTGTGAACAATGCAACAAACAGCCAAGGCATAAACAAGCCTGCTACGCCAAAATTCTTGTCTATCCATTCTCTAATGTATGCGAAGCTTCTCTTGTTCTCAGTATCCTTTAATGTTATGTCCTCAAGCTCGCCAAGCTCCTTCTTTGCCACAAAGAAGCAAGTAAGATATTTTTGATGAATAATGCGTGTATACAAATTAACCATTGCGCCAACAGCTGCTATCAAAATGAACACAAAGCGATATTCACTGCCAATATAATCCACCAAAAATGATGTATGATACGCCGCCATTCCAAGTCCTATTGTTGTGAAAGCAAAGGGACCGTATCCTGCAATTGCATCATAAAAATCTCCCATAAAGGATCTCTGCTTTTTGCACCTTGCAATGTTTCCGTCTACGCAATCCAACACAAGCCAAAGGTTTGTAAGAATAACGCCTGCAAGCATACACCAAAAGTTATTAATGCAAAGAAGCGTAGCTCCTGCAAAAATAACCGCCCAAGACAGCAATGACACCATATTTGCTGTCCAGCCTGTGTTTATAAATAGATAAGTGAATGGGAAGGATAGCTTTCTAATAAACAGCCTTACCCAAAGCGAACTTCTGCCGTTTTTCTTTTTCGGCAGGGAGTCAACAATATATTTAAAAGAGTACTTCATTTCATTCTCCTGTCTTTTTATCACTCAAAATTTCTAAATAAATATTCTGCATTACCTTGAGCGCGTTTGATATTTCAAACGGCTCCACTGCCTTAAGGCAGGCGTCCCTCATGCTTTCGCGAAGCTCCTTGCTTGATGAAAGCTTATCAATTGCATCGGCAAAGCCATCTACATCGTTGGGTGGCAACGCATAGCCTGTTTCGCCGTCGATAACATAATCAAGTATTCCATGCACGTTAGAGGATACAAGCGGTACTCCTGCCGCCATTGCCTCAACTCCAGCCAAGCCAAGCCCTTCTATTTTAGATGGGAACGCGCTTATATCCGCCGTGTTGCAAAGCTCAGGAATATCCCTTCTAAAGCCTAAAAACTTTACATTGTCACCAATTCCAAGCTCCTTTGCCAAGGTCTCGAGATGCTCCTTGAGTGGCCCCTTGCCACAGATAACATAGTAAATATCCTTCCTTTGAAGCTTACCCAACGCCCTTATGATTACCTCATGATTCTTTCTGTCAATCATTTCACCAATTGACAAAAGCATAACCGCATCTCGAGGCACACCTATGCTTTCCTTGTACGCTTCCTTGTCAACAACAACATTTTTGATTTTATTTATATCCACACCAACACTCGGGATATATCTTGTATTCTTTGCGTGGAACTTTTGCGTCCTCTGATAGTCCTCTTTGTTGATCGTAACAATGTAGTCACAGTGGCGAGACAAAAACTTTTCTATGGGATAATAAATCAGCCAATTCTTCTTTGAGGATGCATTGTGAAAATGGAAGCCGTGGCAGGTGTACATAACAACACTGCCCTTTTTCCTTGCCTTTTTAGCTGCCAGCCTTGTCATCATTGACGCAGCAGGGGTATGACAATGAATCAAATCAAAGCTATTTTCGTTAATAATTTGCTTCAACTGCTTGTATGCCGCTTTGTTCTTTGGGCTAAGCGGATTTCGCTCAAAATGAATATTGTGAATAACCACGCCATCGTTCTTGAGCTTTTCAATGTAATCTCTTGTCCTGCCTTCGTCTGTATCCTCGGTGTAATCAAAGTTACACGCAATATGAACATCACAGCCAAGGTCTTTTTTCAAAAAATCAACATTTTCCTTGTTGAACCATTCGATAAAGGAAACTACACTGGCAACAATTAATACGCTTTTCAACTCAATCTCCTATCTAACCAACTAATAATTCCTTAGCTTCCGCTTGAAGCTCGTTGTATTTTTCGTCTGTAACCTCGCCCTTGGATAGCAAATAGTCGCCAAGGTCGGTGGCGGTAGCCTCACCCTCCTCGGTGATGCCGTCGCGCTTGAACACCTTAAAAACGGTCATAAAAATAATGCCCACATCACTCCAAAGTCCGATTTTCTTTATGTATTTCAAATCGTATTCAAACTTTTGCTCCCAACTCATATTGTTTCTGCCGCTACACTGTGCCAAGCCTGTAAGACCCGGGCTGACTGTATGGCGCTTTCTTTGCTCCTCGGTCATAAACACCATATCGCGCACAAGCTGAGGTCTTGGACCTACGATTGACATGTTGCCAATGAAGATGTTAATAAGCTCGGGGAGCTCGTCGAGGGAGGTGGAGCGCAAGAATTTGCCGTATTTGGTTAAGCGGACGTCGTCGGGCAAAAGGTTTCCGTTTTCATCCTTCTCGTTTGTCATTGTGCGGAACTTAATAAGCTTAAAGATCTTTTCGTTTTTGCCCGGGCGTTGTTGCGTAAAGAAGGGGTTGCCCTTCATATTGATGGCGCCCACAATTATCAAAATGAGCAAAATCGGGGAAAGCACCAAAAGCGCCAAGCCGCTTAAGAAAATATCGTAAAATCGCTTAAAAAACTGCCTGTATAACAAGGTGGAAAGAAGAATAAGCACGGCTACTGCCGCTATGCAAATTATCAAAATTCCCCACCAGGTTGTTACTAAGTTATGTAAAAATTGTTCCATTATCTAAAGCATTCCTTTATTACTTCAATTACAAAATTCTGTTCTTCCACGGTCATCTTAATATCAGATGGCAAGCAAATGCCTCTTGCAAATATGTCTTCATCAACAGGCTTATCATAAGCGCTGATGAAGTCGTTGTCATTAAATACCGGTTGCATATGCATCGGTTTCCAAATAGGTCTTGTTTCGATATTGGCTTCGTTGAGCTTTTCAGCAAGCTCCATGGGACCCATATCCACGCCCTCATCAATGGTTAAGCAGGAAAGCCAGAAGTTAGGCACAGTATCTTCAAGATAAGGGTTCATTTTAACGGGTACACCCTTTAAGCCTTCAACATATCTTCTGTATATCGCCTCCTTTTTCTCTCTGTGCTCATCAAGATGCAAAAGCTGACCTCTGCCAATACCCGCAACTACATTCGACATACGGTAGTTATAGCCTATTTCCTCATGCTGATACCAAGGGAATGGCTCCCTTGACTGAGTAGCCCAGAAAAACGCCTTTTTCCTTGCTTCCTCGGTATCGGTAATAAGCATACCGCCGCCGGATGTTGTAATGATTTTATTTCCGTTAAAGCTGATTGCGTTGTATTTACCGAATGTACCTGTCTGTCTGCCCTTGTATGTAGCGGAAAGAGATTCTGCTGCGTCCTCAATAAGAATTGCGCCGTGCTTTTCGCATATAGCCATTATCTCATCCATTTTACTTGGAGTACCGTACAAATGGGCAATAACTACAAACTTTGTGTCAGGGTATTTTTCAAATGCCTTTTCAAGCGCAACAGGGTCCATATTCCAGGAGTCGGGCTCGGAGTCGATAAACACCTGCACACCGCCCTCATATGACACAGGGTTAACGGTTGCCGCAAAGGTCATATCGGAGCAGAAAACCCTGTCTCCCCTCTTCATTCCCGCTAGCTTCATAGCCAAGTGGAGCGCAGATGTGCCTGAGCAAAGCGCCAAGGTGTGATATGGACTTTCTATGCCCACGTTGAGATAGGCGTCCATCTCCTTTTCAAAATTGTCACAGTTGAAGCCAAGGGGCGCAATCCAGTTTTTGTCAAATGCCTCTTGAACAAATTTCATTTCCTCCCCGTGCATAGTAGGGGTTGGCAAGCTTATTCTTTTTTCAGACCTTTTCATATTCTTTTCTCCTAAGAGTTTTAATTAAGTGTTATCGAAACAGTTCACAAATGTTCAGTTTATATCATAGCACATTTATGATATAAAATCAATATATTTTATATAATTTAATATTATAAAGAAGGATTTTATCGAAATGTTACAATTGTAAAATTAATTTTAACTAAAAATTAAACCGTTTGTGTGGCGGTTTTGTTGCAGGGGGTGTGAAATATTTATTTTTTTGAGGCTTTTGGGTGTGTTTACCGTTGCAGGGTGTTTTTTGGGGGAGCTTCAGATGGTGTGGCGGTGTGAGGCAGGCAATTTTGGCGCAAAAAAGACACTCCCTTGGGGATTTCCTCGGGGGAGTGTCTGTTTTTTGTTATTTTGTTCCAAAAAGAAGCTCGCTGTAGTTCGGCATTGGCCAATACTCCTTGGAGGTCATTGTTTCCATTTCGTCAACAACCATTCTAAGGGCGTTCATTGTGGAAAGCACCCTTTCCTCGTGGAGCTTTGCGTTTGCCGCCAAGTCCTTTTCAAGGTTGGCTGCGTGAACCTCTTTTTCAAGCCTTTCGGTAATCTCGTAAGCCTCCGTGTTAAGCTGGGAAAGCTTTGCGGCAACCTTTGTTTCGTAGCCTGAGTCAATTGCCAAATCGTTTTTTAGAACGATAGTTTCGGCAAGAGCCTTTGTGTAGCTTGAAACGGCGGGGATGATTGACTTCTTTGCCATATCAATCATAGTAAGCGCCTCAATGTTAACAACCTTGGTGTAGCTTTCAAGCATAATGTCAAAGCGCGCCTTAAGCTCCTTTTCGTTGAACACCTTGTTTGTAACAAAGAGCTGAACATTCTTTTCGTCAAGGTAGTGCATTATGGCATCGGGAGTGGACTTAAGGTTAGAAAGGCCTCTCTTTTCCGCCTCCTGTGTCCATTTGTCATCGTAGCCGTTGCCGTTAAACAAAATACGCTTGTGCGCCTTAATTGTGTCCCTTATAAGGTCATGCAGGGTAGCGTTAAAGTCCTCTGCCACGGACAAAATATCGTAGAACTCATTAAGTACCTGCGTAACCGCTGTGTTGATTACTGTATTTGTGTCCGCAATGGAGGCGCTGGAGCCAAGCATACGGAACTCAAACTTGTTACCTGTAAAGGCAAACGGGGATGTCCTGTTGCGGTCGGTTGTATCCTTGGGGAACTTTGGCAGAATATGTACGCCGACACGCATCTGCTCCTTTTCCCTGCTCATATACTTTTCGTCTCTTTCAAGTGCGTCAAGCACTGCGCTCAGCTCATCGCCGAGGAACATTGAAACAACCGCAGGGGGAGCCTCGTTTGCGCCCAAGCGGTGGTCATTACCTGCGCTGGCAACGGAAATGCGAAGTAAATCCTGATACTCATCAACCGCCTTGATAACCGCGCAAAGGAACAAAAGGAACTGGGCATTTTCGCTTGGAGTTTCACCCGGCTCAAGCAGGTTAACGCCTGTATTTGTGGACATTGACCAGTTGTTGTGCTTACCGCTGCCGTTAACCCCTGCAAAGGGCTTTTCGTGCAGCAGGCAAACAAAGCCGTGCTTCTTTGCCACCCTTTGCATAAGCTCCATTGTGAGCTGGTTATGGTCGGTGGCTAAGTTAGTTGTTGTAAATACGGGGGCAAGCTCGTGCTGTGAGGGAGCAACCTCATTATGCTCGGTCTTTGCAAAAACGCCAAGTTTCCAAAGCTCCTCATCAAGCTCCAGCATAAATGCCTTTACCCTTGGCTTAATGGAGCCGAAATAATGGTCATCAAGCTCCTGACCCTTAGGAGGCATAGCACCAAAGAGTGTCCTGCCTGTGTAAACAAGGTCGGGGCGCTTATAGAACAAATCCTTATCGATTAAGAAATACTCCTGCTCAGGGCCAACGGTTGTACGCACCTGGGTAACATCCTCGTTGCCGAAAAGATGCACAATCTTAATTGCCGCCTTTCCAAGAACCTCCATTGAACGGAGCAAGGGCGTTTTCTTATCAAGCGCCTCGCCGCCAAATGAGCAAAAGGCGGTTGGAATACAAAGGGTCTTGCCCTTAATAAATGCATATGATGTGGGGTCCCAAGCGGTATATCCCCTTGCCTCAAAGGTGGCGCGCAAGCCGCCCGAGGGGAACGAGGATGCGTCAGGCTCACCCTGAACAAGCTCCTTGCCCTTGAACTCCATAATTACAGTAGAATTGCTCTTAGGAGAAATGAAGCTGTCGTGCTTTTCCGCAGTAATACCCGTCATCGGCTGGAACCAATGGGTATAATGGGTCGCGCCCTTTTCAATTGCCCAATCCTTCATAGCGGCGGCAACGATATTGGCAAGGGACAAGTCAAGGTGCTTTCCGTTTTGGATAGTGTTTTGCAAGGACCTGTAAACCTCCTCGGGCAAGCGCTCCTTCATAACCTCGTCGTTAAACACCATTGTGCCAAACATTTCAGATACAGTCTTCATAAAAATCTCCTTTTTATTCGCTCTCGCCTTGAATTATACTCTTTTTGTAGGACTTTGTCAAGCAATTATTCAATAATTGTATATTATTAATAAAAGCTATTGCAATTAAGCTCGGTTTATGATACAATATATTGAGAATTTTTCGGCAATCTCTACAACATATAGTATTATAATATGCATATGCGGTAGCCTTGCCAATTTACCGTTTAAGAATTACCACGGAGGTGTACTATATGAAATGTCCGCACTGCGGCTGTGAGGAGTCCAAGGTTATTGACTCAAGGCCTATTGAGGAAAACTCCAGCATTAAAAGGCGCAGGGAGTGCCTAAACTGTCAAGCAAGGTTTACCACCTTTGAAACAATTGAAACTATTTTGCCAATGGTTATAAAGAAAGACGGGGGCAGGGAGTTTTTTGACAAGAAAAAGGTACTTGCAGGTATTATTAAGGCCTGCCAAAAAAGACCTGTTGACTCCGTTGCCATTGCCAACGCCGTTGAAAACAACGTGCTAAACTCCTTAAGGAGTGAAATTTCATCTGTGGAAATCGGGGAAATGATAATGAGCGAGCTTATTAAGGCTGATGCGGTTGCATACATCCGCTTTGTTTCCGTTTACCGCGACTTTAACGATGTGGAAAGCTTTATGAAGGAGCTTAAAAAATTCCTAAAATAACTCCAAAAAGTATAAAAACCGCACACAGGGTGCGGTTTTTTCTTTTATTGATTGTTAATTGCCTTCTCAATTTCATCCTTAGTGTAAAGAATATTCAAGGCGCTGAGCATTGCATTCGGGGACATAGAAACGGGCAAATCAAGCTTTTTCAAAAGCTCCGCCCTCCTTTGGGCGCTATCATCCCTTCCGCTTAAGCCGAGATTATATAGGTCGGTTTTTGTAATTCCGCCACTTTTTCTTTCCTCTGCCGTGTGGGAAAACGGCTCAAGCAGCTTCAAAAGCGTTTCCTTTTCCACGCCCTCAACCCCAAGCACGCCCTCCTTTGATGGGTTACGCTTTCGCCTTTCCTTCCCCTCTATGCGCGGAATGTACAAATTAATCACACAGTCGGGGGGGAGAATTGTTTTTATGTGAGAGCGTATCAGGTGGCCGCCCCCGTCGGAGTCTGTCAAAAGTATGACCTTCCCTTTTTCGCAGAGCTTTTGCAAAAGAGCCGCCTTTTCCTTGGAATTAAAGATTTCGAAGCCCCCTGTGGTTATAATTGTGGCTTCAACTATGGAATCAAGCTTGATTTTATCGTATTTTCCCTCGACGATTATAGGATATTTTATTCTCATTTTCTCACCTGCACAGAAGGGCGCAAAGGGCGCTTACAAGCCTTTCCACAGCTATATATGCGGTAACGTTGGAGGAGGATTTCGACTTTACATCCGCCTCGGCGCAAAGCTCCACTGCGCGCATCAGCTTTTTCTCGCTAACCCCTGAAATGCTGCTAAGATACTTGCCCACCCTAAACTCGTGCATATTGATTGCGGAGGCAATTTGGCTCTTGCCCATACCCGAGGCGTGAAGGCGCTGAATTATAAGCATATCAGTATATAGGCGAACAATGGAGGCAAGCACGGTTTGCGCAGGCTCGTGAGCCGCCCTTTGACGCCTTAATGTTTCAAAAATTAAATCCTTATTTCTTTCAAGCAGTGCGTTTGTAAGCTGAAAATCATCAAACTCTATTGTTTTACAGCAAACCGCATCAATATGCCCACTTTCGATTTTCTTAATACCGTTTTGTTGGGCATAGGCGCAAAGCTTGTCTATCTCCTTGGACAGTGTCCACATATCGTGGCCGCACATTGTAACCAAAAAGTCGCACAGGCTTGGGTCAAACTCGATTTTTCCCTTTGTAAAGTGCCTTAAAATCCAGTTGTTCAGCTTTGCCGTGCTTGGAAAATCGAAGGATACGGGGGTTAAATATTTAGACAGGGTTTTTAAAATTTCCGAGGGCCTTTTGGGGCTTCCCGAATTAAAATATTCATTATCCGCGCGGATAAGAAGGACTGTGTGGCTGTTCTCCTTTAAGGTGGAAAGCACATCCTCAAGGGCGGAAATGTCATCCTTTTTCATTGCGTTAAAGTCAACGCCGCGAAGCTCCACCAGCTTTCTCTCTGCCATCATCGGCAGAGTAAAAATCGCATTTGAAAGTGCCTCGGGGCTATACTCCTCCGCATAAATAACTATATGGTTAAAATCATCGAAGGCGCCGTCAAGCACATTTTTCTTTACCTCACCCGAATAGGTATACTTTAAGTAATCCTCTCCGCCGTAGAACAAATAGCCGCCGTGAAGGCACTTAAGCTCCCCTCTGAATTCCGCTTCTGTCATAGCTTTTTAAGTTCCATTCTCATTACGGTTTTTTGTGCGCAGGCACCCTTGATTTCAATTAGGTATGTAATTTCAAGGAATCCCTCGGTCAAAAGGCGGTTGTCAACCTCCTTGGCGTAGATGCAAATTTCAAAGGGCATAATGCCTGTGTTATAAACGCAGACGTGGCGTTTGCCGCTTTCAAAGTACATAAAGGTGTCAATAGCGCCTGTGCGCGTTATGGAAATCTCCTTTGGCTTTCGGGTATCAAACTTGACCTCGGTCAAAACCCCGCCCATCCCCTCGGTTTCCTCCTCATAGGAAAGGGTGTAGGTATCCCCGACGGACTCAAGCTCACCGTACAGGCTTGTTTCGATTGTGCCCTCCTCATCCATATCGGAAAAGGTTTCGTCAATTAAAAGCTCATCCGCGGCACGCTCAAAAATGCTCTTGCCCTTATAGTCCTTTTGCGTAGTTGTAATGTTAATTTTGTATCTCATTTTTTCACCTTATTTTATGATATGCTCAGGCTTCTTAACGCTAACCTTAGCGCCGTCAGCCACACTTTCCGTAATAAAGGAGTTGCCCCCTATAACCGCATCCTTACCGATAACGGTTTCTCCGCCCAAAATAGATGCGCCCGAATAAATTGTTGCACCGTCACAAACGGTTGGGTGCCTCTTGACACCGCTTAGGCTTTGACCCTTCCTTGGGGAAAGGGCGCCTAAGGTAACACCCTGATAAAGCTTAACATGGTCGCCAATAACCGTGGTTTCGCCGATAACTATGCCTGTGCCGTGGTCGATAAAGAAATATTCGCCAATGGTAGCGCCCGGGTTTATGTCTACACCTGTCCTTCCGTGGGCAAGCTCACTCATTATTCTCGGCACAAAGGGAACGCCCCTTAAATAGAGCAAATGTGCCACCCTGTATACGAAAATGGCATAAAAGCCGGGGTAGGAAAAGATGATTTCCTCAAAGCTGGAGGCGGCAGGGTCACCCTCGTGGGTGGCATGCACATCCTTAATTAAAAGCTTGTGTATCCTTGGAAGCTCGGAAACAAATTCCTTGGCAATTTTCTCCGCCCTTTCCCCTGCATCAGCTTGGGAATTAAAGGACAAGGCAAGCTCGATTTGCTTTTTAATTCTGTAATAAACGGAGCTTAAAAGCTGTGCCGCAAACTCCTTTGGCTCGGTGCATTGGGCATCTGAAAAATAGGATGGGAAAAGGAGGGCTTGTATATCATCCAAAATAGAAATAATCTCCCCCTTGTCGGGCAGTCTTTTGCAGGAAAGCATAGTGATGTCCGACTCCATATATGATTTTGCCATTTCCTCAGCAATCTTGTTAATATCCATAATAATTACCCCCTAATATGAGTATATGTAACAATCATACCATAAAATATTATCTTTTTCAATAATTTTCACTAAATAAGATAAAACAAAGCCCCTCGCGCTTGCGAAGGGCTATGTTATTTAGTCTTTTACTATGCTTGAGTATGTTATATATTCTGCCTTTTCGGTAATTTGGCTTTCGTTGCAAATGTAACCTACGTTTCCGTTTTCGATAATGTAGAGGCAAAGCACCGTTTTGTTATCTGCGTACCTTGTCCAATCCTTTGCTCTTAAAATAAGGTCAACCTGCCTTGTTGTGCTATCCAAAACATAGCTCAATACCTTACCGCCTGTCACCTCGCCAACGGTGCCGTCCGCATTAATGGGGCATCCCTCGTTAACCAAGGTATCATATGGGGAGGCAACAAAGCCTATTACCATTTCACTGCCTATTTCGGCAAGCATTTCTCTGTTTACTGTGTAGCCAACACAAATTCCGCTTGTGTTAAAGGTGGAATACGAATAGCCGCTAAAGGTAAATATAGATGCGCAAGCCTGAGTATTAGAATGCTGGTTGCACGCGCAGGCATAGGTCACTGTGCCGCTTGCCAAATATCCGCTTGGATATGATACGGTCTTTTCAAGAATATGTCCGCCGTTTTCAGCCGCTTCCCCTGTCATTTCAACAAGATATTGCGCCGCAGGAATCCACGCGCTGTTTGCAAAATCACGGCCGCGAACAAGAATTTGACCGTTATAAATTTCAATAAAATATCCCTGGCTTCCTGCCAAATCCTCACCTGTTATGGTGTTAAAGCCACTCCACAGGTAGCTAACCGAAGCGCAGTTAAATATGTGAATTGGCAAATCCTCTGTGCCCTCAAAGATGTTACCCTTAGAGTCCATTGTCCAGTGGGTGTGTCCGTTGAACATCACAACCTCGGGGTACTTTTTAAGCACTGCGCGCAAAGCCTCCTCATTGTTTACACCGTTCCAATTTTCGCCGAGCAAGCTGCCTGAAACCGTGTTATACATTGGTTGGTGTAAGAAAACAAAGGTTGGGCGGGATGGGTCACGGCACTCATTAAGCTTTTGGTCAAGCCAAGCTAAGGTTTCCTCACCAAGAGTAGCATATAAGCCGCTGTTTGCATCACTGCCTAAGAAAATATAGTGGTAGCCGTCAAGCCAAAAATCATAGCTTGTTTTTGTGGGATGTGTGCCGTCCGGTAATGTTGCATACTCCAAGAATGTGCCTGTCATTGCAGGATAATCGTGGTTGCCAAGGGTTAAGAACAAGGGATAATCGGCTACATCCTTGCCGTTTGCGTCCATTACCTCCTTGTGCAGCGCCACCATATCCGCAAACTGTGACGCATATCCGTTGTCTGCCATGTCGCCAACAATAAAGATTGCTGTGCCGTTTGGCTTAAGCGCAATCGCCTCGCTTAACATCTTCTTAAATCTTTCCGCACTGCCGTTTTTACCGATATGAATGTCACTAATGATAAAGAATGATGTGTTTGGGTCTCCTGTTATCTCTGCCTGTGCGCCCTGTGGCAAATCAATACTGATGCACTCATCAGAAAGAAGCTCGGCGCTTGTGTTCTGCGCATAAACAAGCAGGCGTGTTGCCCCTTGCGGAATAATCATACTGTCTGTAAAGGTAAAGGTGGTTGTTTCGCCCGTTACCTTAAAGCGGGCATGGGCTGTGTAGCCCTCAAGAATGCCGTTTGCATCCGCCCAGTACATTACAATTGCACGGTCGGTCAGCTGGTCGCTTGGCATAGTTACTGTTACTGTGCCTGCCGCATAGCCGCTTGTGCTGTCATTTATGTCATATGTTGCGCTTGTAGGAGCAGATGGCTTAGCGGTTGGCTCTTCCTCTGCACCACTAACGGTAATTTTGCCGTTATCCGGGTCATCCACATCACCAACTGCAATATTTATACTAATGGTAAAGCCATTTTTCAAGTAGCTGTCATTTTCAATTAAGTAAATTGTGTAAAGTCCCTCCGGTGTATCAGCATACGCATTGAGGCTACCCGCAAGATTCGGAGCTTGCCTTACATCATATGGTACACCGTTACCTGCGCTTGCAATATAGTACCAACGAATTGTTCCTTCTGTATAGCCACGGGGGGCAATACCAACCCAGTCCTTGGAGCGAACGCCTGTGGCTGTTACCCAAATGGACTCGCCATACTCGTATCTTGACTTGTTTACGCCTAAGCTAAGCTCGCCCTTATTTGCGCTAACGGCAGCATCTCCGCCCTGCTCCGGGTCCTCGGGGTCTGTTGTTTCCCCTCCGCTTGGATTATCGGGGTCAGGGTCAGGTGTTTCACCACCGCCGGGATTGTCGGGGTCAGGGTCAGGTGTTTCACCACCGCCGGGATTGTCGGGGTCTGTTGTGCCGCCCTCATTGCCGCCACCCGGAGTTACTGTTTCTTCAAACTCAACCGCGTAGTTGTGTTCATCTGTAATAACAATGCTTGTGTACGCAATCAGCTCCGAGCCGCTATAGGCTTGATTGTTTGGAACAAGCGCAATTACATATGCACCGGCAGGAAAGCTTCTTCCTTGGCACACATCGTATGCTACACCCTCGCCTACTTTTTTCGGGTAATGGTAAAGAGAGGATGAGGTGACACCGGATTTAATTATACCAACCCAAGCAGCTCCTGTTCCATCATCGTATGCTGAAACATTTATCGCTTCACCTACTTTAAACACCCTTTTTTCCATGCTCATCTTTGTAGAATCGCCTGAAATTGCAGGTGGGTTGCCAACTCTGATTTTAACAAGCGCCTTGGCTTGGTCAAGATTCGATGTGCCGTTTGGCATTAAACGAATAATGTACTCGCCCTCTGGGATATCGCCAAGTGCATGTGAGCCTTGCAGGGTTCCTTCTCTTAAGTTAAACTCAACCCCTGCGCCATGTGAGCTTGGATATCCGTAACGAATAGAGCCGTTTCCTCTTGGGTCGTAGATACCTATCCAGTCATTTGTGCTAAGCGCACTTCCCGAAACCAAAATAGGCTCTCCCACATCAAACTGTGTCTTATTTACAGTAAGACTGTATTCGCCGTTTGTTATTGTTACAGGCTCGCTGCTTGAAGGTGCGGGGGCACTTGTCTCCTCCGCTTCAGCCGGCTCCTGTGCAAGCACTGTCAACACTGCAAGAGGCACTATGCCAAGCACCATAACAAAAGCAATTAAAAAGCTTAGTAATCTCTTCATAATGTTTCTCCTTGATTTTTATTTGCTACTTATGTTATAATATATTTGAGCAAAATTGTCAACATTCCATCCATTGTTTGAGCATACTGCTCATTTTGTGATTAAAATCGCGAAGTTTATGATTATTTAATATATTAAGAGGTCAAAATGTCATTTAAGGATAGAGAAAGCACAATACTTGAATATTTAAGCCAAAACCGTGAGGCAACCATTGAGGAGCTTTGCGCAAAATTGTTTGTCAGCGGTCCCACAATCCGCAGGGATTTAAAGGCTCTTGCAGATGCAGGGAAAATCATCCGCACCCACGGCGGAGCATTTTTGAACGGTCTCCCTTGGGAAAGCACGCCGCAGGAGCTACGGGAAAAGGAGTTTATCACAGAAAAGGACATTATTGCAAAAAAATGCCTTAATTTAATTCACGACGGAGATACCGTAATGGTTGACGCCTCCTCCACAGGCCTACAGCTTTTAAAAATTTTAGGCTCCAAAAGCTCCCTTGTAGTCATTACCAACAGTGCAAAGGCTTACATTGTCGCCTCGAAAACAGGAGTTAAAACCCTTGTCACAGGCGGCGAAAGCTCAAAAATTTCCTTTGGCTATGTTGGCACCTTTGCGGAGGAATTTATAAGAAAATTCAACGCGGATATTTGCTTTTTCTCCGTGTCTTCCCTTACCCCCGACGGCAAGCTGACGGACAACTCCGTTGCGGAAAACCAAATAAGCAAAGCAATGATTGAATGCTCAAAAAAATCTGTTTTGCTCTTAAATTCGCAAAAAATAGGCGCCCCACAGCTTAACACCCTTTGCACCCTAAACGACATTGACTGTGTGGCGTGCGAAAAGGACATTTCAAATAGCTTCCCACAGTACAAGGAAAAATTTATATAAATAAATCAGGAGCAGCTTGAAGCTGCTCCTTTATTATTTGTCTTCCTTTGGAGGGTATTCTATTGCTCCCTCCTGCAATTCAAACTCCTTTATTGCCTGTCTAACAAGAAAAAGTATTTCTCCGTTTGCAGAACGACCGTAGTATTTTGATATATAGTGTAGCTTGTAATGTAGCTCGGGGTCAATTTCAATTCCCAAATGCTTATTGTTTTTGTTTCTCATAAAATCTCCAAAATATCTTGATTTAAGTATATTTTAAGATTATTTTGTGCTATAATGTTGTAAGTATACTTGTTTTAAGTATACTAATTTATGTTAGCCTTACGGGAATCGAACCCGTTTGGTTTGAAATGGAAAATAGCTTGCCTAACTGTGTTAAAAAAGCTTGACAATTTTTTAATTGCCTGCACTTTTTCGCCTTGTTATCCAACCTATTTTCTCATTTAAAACTGCTTG
>JAFTMJ010000046.1 GCA_017452475.1 Clostridia bacterium
AATAAGCGTTTTTGGTGCTCGCAATTTTAGACGAGTAAATCTTGGCTTAATCAAGGCGAAAAAACGCAGACAATTAAAAAATTTTCAAGTTTTTTTAACACAGAGTAAGACGAGATTTACCGTATAAAATCGGGGTTCAATTGGGTCTCTCTCTGCTAAAACCCAGTTGAACCCCGCCAAAAGCAAAAGCCCTCGAAAACAATCCCGAGAGCTAAAAATGCAAAATATCTGTTAAAATGTAGTTGCTTACAAAAAAACCGCTTGGTGTAAAGGAATATGAGCCGTTTCTAAGCTCCATATGTCCGCTTTTTAAATATTTGTTTATGCTCGGGTATTCTGCCAAAAGCTCCGAACCAAACCTGCCAAAGAACTCGCCCTCTGAGATGCCGTCCTTTAGCCTTAGCTTTAGCATAACATACTCGTCCATTTGGTCAATTTTAGCACTGTTTTCCCTGCTTTCATCCTCGATTTCAGCCACAGGGTCGACAATATAGCTATTTATGTCCCTTGGGTAAAAATAACGGACACCGTCGAAAAAGGAATGGGCGGAGGGACCGAAGCCCACATACTCCTTGCTTTGCCAATATTTCATATTATGCTTTGAACGGTAGCCTTTTTTTGCAAAATTGCTTATTTCATATTGAGAATATCCCCTCTTTCCAAGGGTATTGCAGAGCAAAAGATACATTTCGTACTGCTCATCCTCGCTTGGAAGGGATAACCTTTCTCGCTGCTTATAAAACGGTGTATTTTCCTCTATTTTCAAGCAATATGCTGATATATGCTCCGGGTTAAAATCACACACTTGGTCCAGTGTTTTTGTAAAATCTCCGATTTTTTGATTAGGCAAGCCGTACATAACATCAATGCTGATATTGTCAAAGCCGCACTCCCTTGCAAGTAAATAGCCACGACTAAATTCATCCACTGTGTGTATTCTGCCAAGGGTGCTTAGCTCTTCTCCGTTTGTGCTTTGAAGCCCTATGCTCAAGCGGTTAACGCCTGCCCTGCGGTATGACAGAAGCTTTTCACGGGTTAGTGTCCCAGGGTTTGCCTCAAGGGTAAATTCCCCACCCTGTGTTAGATTTAGGTGATTATTTACCGTTTTGGCAAGGGTATTAAAGCCATCAACGCTAAGAACACTTGGAGTGCCGCCACCAATAAAAACGGTGTTAAACTCACAGTCCTTGTACTTATGCGCATCTCTTTTTATGTGCTTACAAAGGGCGGAAATATACTCCTGCTCCTTAACCGAGCTATGACAAAGGGAATAAAAATCGCAGTAGTTGCACTTTTTAATGCAAAAGGGAATGTGAATGTATAATCCCAGCTCTCTCATTTCTCACTATCATCCAGCTTCAAAACTGCCATAAATGCCTCAGGCGTTACCTCAACAGAACCTAAGCGACGCATCTTTTTCTTACCCTCTTTTTGCTTTTCAAGCAGCTTCTTTTTTCTTGTAATATCGCCGCCATAGCACTTTGCAAGCACATCCTTACGAAGGGCACGCACGGTTTCACGGGCGATAACCTTAGAGCCGATTGCAGCTTGGATTGGAATTTCAAAGAGCTGACGGGAAATGTTGTCCTTTAGCTTCTCCGCTATTTTCCTTGCCCTGGCATATGCCTTTTCACTGTGAACAATAAAGGTAAGGGCGTCCACAATTTCACCGTTTAATAAGAAATCAAGCTTAACAAGATTGCTTGGCTCATAGCCTGCAAGCTCGTAGTCAAGGGAGGCATAGCCCTTGCTCCTGCTCTTTAGCGCATCAAAGAAGTCATAAACAATCTCATTTAGCGGCATAATGTAGTGAAGCTCCACACGGGAGGCGTCAAGATACTTCATATCCTTGAAAATACCGCGCCTGTCCTGGCAAAGGTCCATAATGCCGCCAACAAACTCCGTTGGGGTGATTATGCTTGCCTTTACAGTTGGCTCATATGCGGTTTTGATTGTATCTGTTGGCGGGTAGTTCGACGGGTTATCAACCATAATTACCTCACCGTTTGTCTTTTCAACCTTATAAATAACGCTGGGGGCAGTGGTGATTAGGTCTAAGTTAAACTCCCTCTCAAGCCTCTCCTGGATAATTTCCATATGCAAAAGCCCGAGGAAGCCGCACCTAAAGCCAAAGCCCAAGGCAATTGATGTTTCTGCCTCAAAGGACAGGGCGGCATCATTTAGCTTCAGCTTTTCTAAGGCATCGCGAAGGTCATTATACCTTGCGCCGTCAGCCGGGTATATACCCGAAAACACCATTGGGAGCGCTTCCTTAAAGCCCTGTAACGGCTCGTCCGCTCCGTTTTCAACAGTGGTAACGGTATCGCCAACCCTTGTTTCGCTAACGGTTTTAATGCTGGCGGTGATATATCCAACCTCGCCGGCGCTTAAGGACTCAGCCTTTTGAAGCCCGAAAGCGTTTAGGTAGCCAACCTCAACAACATCATACTGCGCACCTGTGTTCATAAGCTTAATCTTGTCCCCTGCCTTCAGGGTACCGTCAATTACACGAACATAAACTACAACTCCAAGGTATGAGTTATAGTGGGAGTCAAAGATAAGACACTTAAGAGGCTTGCTTTCATCCCCCTTTGGCGCAGGGATTTTTTCAACAACCGCATCCAAAACCTGGTCAATGTTTAAGCCGACCTTGGCGGAAACCGCGGGACAATCCTCTGCGACAATGCCGATAACATCCTCAATTTCCCCCCTAACCCTATCCACATCGGCGGAGGGCAGGTCTATTTTATTAATTACGGGCACGATTTCCAAATCGCAATCAACCGCCAAATATGCGTTGGCAAGGGTTTGCGCCTCTATGCCCTGCGTGGAGTCAACAACAAGCAAGGCGCCCTCACAGGCGTTTAAGGAACGAGAAACCTCGTAGTTAAAGTCAACGTGACCGGGGGTATCAATAAGGTTTAAAACATAATCCTGACCG
The DNA here is from genome assembly GCA_017452475.1 of Clostridia bacterium. Classification (GTDB taxonomy): domain Bacteria; phylum Bacillota; class Clostridia; order Oscillospirales; family CAG-272; genus RGIG2000. The sequence goes on from JAFTMJ010000046.1 coordinate 2,942, forward strand.
TCCTTGTGCTTATAGTCAATACGAACGGCACGCGCCTTAATTGTAATACCTCTCTCCCTTTCAAGGTCCATATTATCAAGGAGCTGCTCCTCCATTTCGCGCTTTGTAACAGCATTGCAGTATTCAAGAATTCTGTCAGCCAAGGTGGATTTACCGTGGTCAATGTGCGCAATTATGGAAAAGTTCCTAATGTTTTTTTGCTTTTCGTTCATTTTATTTCCTTTCGTAGGGTATCGGCTACTTAGATAAAAATTCACAGTTATTTTATCATACATTTTATTTTTGTGCAAGTATTTTGATTAAAAATATATAACTGTCTTGAAATTTTTCCATATATATTGTAGAATATTAAAAGAATATGAATCGGAGGATTTTGCTTATGAAAAAATTAATTTCCTTAGTATTTGTACTTGTTTTGTGCCTTATCTGCCTTATTGGCTGTGGAGATATCACAATTAACACAAACGGCGGCGAGCTTAATGCAAATAAGGAGCAGCTTTCAAGCATTGAAAAAATCATTAAAACCACGCCAACTAAGGAGGGCTACCTCTTTGGCGGATGGTATTCCGATGAGGAAATGACACAGCTTGTAACCCCTGACCGTGACGATATTGGCGACATCGACGAGGTTTACGCAAAGTGGGTAAAGGCTGAAAAAAGAACCTACAATGTTCGGTACAACGAGGCAACCATTACAGACAGCGGTAGAAAGAATCAAAAGTGTGATATTGTTTATCTTTCCAAGGATTACGATTATCAAGGGCTGATGTATGCAGGATATAAGCAGCTAAAAATTGACTTTGTTTTTGATATTGCCGAGGTTCACGACGGATATCAGTATGTTTTCCTTTACAAAAACGCGCAGTGCCTTGACACCTCCTCCCTTGACTATTTCATAAACAATACGGTTTTGGGCAAGGACCCAAGCGACCCTTCTCTGCTTGCCTCCTGCCGCTTTGAGCATCACCCCGGCTCGGCAGACGGCTCATATTGTACATACGGCTTTACAGCTTACATAAATCTAAATGATTTTGAAAAGGATTTATACATAAGATACGGAGCTTCGGGAAAATACGATGACAATTGGATGAACAAAAATGTGCAAATCTTTGTAACACCGCTTAAGTAAGGAGAAACAATGACACAAAAGGAAAGAATGGAAAAGGGCTTGGTTTACTACTGTAACGACGAGTCAATTTTAAGCGACCAGGCGCTTTGCCTTGAAAAGCTATACGATTATAACGCTACCCGCCCGCTTGAGGGAGAAAAAAGAGCTCTGCTTTTAAAGGAAATGTTTGCGGAAATGGGTGAGGGCACTTATATTGAGCCACCGCTACACTCCAACTGGGGTGGAAAAAACACCCATATGGGCAAGATGGTTTATGCCAACTTCAACCTAACCTTGGTTGATGATACGGACATATACATAGGTGACTACACAATGCTCGGCCCCAATGTGGTTATTGCAACCGCAGGGCACCCAATTGACCCTGAGCTAAGGATGAACTGCACACAGTACAACAAGCCTGTCCATATCGGCAAAAACTGCTGGCTTGGGGCAGGAGTTATTGTTATGCCCGGGGTTACCATTGGCGATAACACAGTTATCGGTGCGGGAAGCGTTGTTACAAAAGATATTCCGTCCTGCGTGGTTGCGTTTGGCAACCCCTGCAAGGTTTACCGCCCTGTTGGCGAAAAGGATAAGAAGTACTTCTTTAGAAATGAAGAAATAGATTGGGAAAACCTATAAAAGCGTAAAAGCACACTGCAAAAGCGGTGTGCTTTTTCAAACGTGAGATTTTAGGCGATTGTAAAACATTGTTTTTTTGTGAAATATAAAACAAATTGTTGATTTTTATATATTCAGTGTGATATTATTTATACGTATTACTTTGCGCATTATTTGGGGAGGTGAAAATATGCTGTTTGGAAAGCACATAAACAAGTACTATTTGCGGTTTGCGCCTATGCTTATTTTGGGCTTGGTGGCGCTTATTGTGGTTGACTATTTTCAGCTCCTCATACCTGAAATATATAGGTCCGTTATTAACGGCATAAGCGACGGATATGTTATTTCTGACGGGGTAAGGTATGACTTTAATTTAGAGTTTTTGCTTGACAAGATCTGCTTGCCTATGATTTTTGTTATTGTCTTTATGGTTGTTGGCAGATTTGTGTGGAGGGTTTGCTTCTTCGGCTCTGCAATTAAGGTGGAAACAGATTTAAGATGCCGTATGTTCGACCGCTGCAAGGACCTTTCCCAAAGCTACTACCAGGTTAACAAGGTGGGCAACCTAATGTCCCTGTTTACCAACGATTTAAAGACAATTGAGGAGTGCTTCGGCTCAGGCATACTTTCCCTGCTTGATGCTGTTATGCTTGGCTTTTTGGCGCTTTTCAAAATGTTTAGGATGGACTATGTGCTAACCCTTTTGTCCTTAATTCCTATGTCGCTTTTAATTGTGGTTGCTACAATTGTCAGAAAATATATGATGAAAAAGTGGACCGCCCGCCAGGAGGCATTCTCTGCCCTTTCCGACTTTTCGCAGGAGAGCTTTTCGGGCATTGCGGTTATCAAGGCATTTGTAAAGGAAGCAAAGGAGCTTTGGTCATTTAAGAAGCTGAACAAGAAAAATGAGGATGCAAATGTGGACCACACAAGAGCATCTACCCTTTTGCATATTTTTGTTACTCTTTTTGTTGAATCTGTTATTTGCGTTATTATAGGATACGGCGGATACCTTGTTTATAACGGTGAGTTTAACGCAGGTGAGTTTGTTGAATTCATTGGCTATTTCAATGCCATTGTTTGGCCTATTATGGCTATTTCTCAGCTTATTGAAATGCAATCCCGCGGACGTGCATCCTTAAACCGTATTTCCGCCCTGCTGGATGCCGAAATTGATGTTTGCGACAAGGAGGGCGCCTTTGACATTACAAATGTTAAGGGTGATATTGAATTTAAGTCCCTAACCTTCCGCCACCCCGGTGCAAGCTACGATGCCTTGAGGAATGTTTCCTTAAGGATTAACGCAGGCGAGCGCGTTGGAATTATCGGAAAGACCGGTGCGGGCAAGACAACTATGGTTGACCTTATCCTTCGCACATATAACATCCCAAGCGGAATGCTTTTTGTTGACGGGGTGGATGTAAACGATGTTACTATAAAGAGCCTACGCAAGCACTGCGCATATGTGCCGCAGGATAACTTTTTGTTTAGTGACAGTATTGAAAATAACATTTCCTTTGCCACTGATGAAAGCAGCCTTTCCTTTGAGGAGGCGGCAAAGCTGGCGGATATACACGGCAATATAGTCGAGTTTAGCAAGGGCTACCAAACTGTGCTTGGAGAACGCGGTGTTACCGTTTCCGGCGGGCAAAAGCAACGCATTTCCATTGCGCGAGCATTGATGAAGGATGCGCCCATACTGATTTTAGATGATTCGGTTTCTGCGGTTGACACCAAGACCGAAAAAGTTATCCTTGAAAATCTACACAAGCTAAGGCAAGGAAAGACAACCATTTTAATAGCCCACCGTGTTTCCACCATTGAGGGTATGGACAAGATTGTTTATATTGATGACGGCGAGGTTGTGGACATTGGCACACACGATGAGCTTTATACTCGATGCGTAAGCTACCGCAACATGGTTGAGCTTCAGCGTCTTGACGAAGAAAAGGAGGGTATGTAATGTACGAAATTTATCCTCTTTTGATTGTGGGAGCTATCATTGGCGTTATTTCGGTTATTTTCATTGTGGCATTTTGCCTAATGAAGGACAAAAAGAATGCAATTGGCTTTGACCGTAATATGAAGGACGGGGAGATTGTAAAAAGGCTTTTGGCTTATGCCCGCCCTCACTTAAAGAGCTTTATTCTTGTTTTCCTCGTTATTATAGTTTCCATTGTATACGATATCGTTTCTCCTATTGTTATTGGTAATGTAACAGAGATGATACAGGGGGATTTTGAGCTTATAGAGCTTTACACAACCGTTGCTATTTATGCGGGCATACTTGTTGTGTCCTTGATTTCCTCGTATATACAAGCAATTGTTTTGCAGAAAACGGGACAAAAGATTGTTTCTGCCATTCGCCAGGATTTGTTTGAGCATGTGGAAAGCCTTTCCCATGAGCAATTAAACAAAACACCTGTGGGCACACTTGTGACCCGTGTGGTGAACGACACCAACTCTATTTCACATATGTTTACGGGAATTATTGTAAACCTTGTAAAAAACGTGTTTATCATTTTCGGAGTTTTGGGCGCTATGCTCTGCCTAAACTATATGCTGACATTGATGGTGCTTTGCTTTGTGCCCTTTGTTATACTTTTCACTATTATTTTCAGAAAATTCTCACGCAAGGCGTACAGAAAAGTAAACAATGCAACAACCTCTATTAACATTTTCCTTTCCGAAAATTTGTCAGGAATGAAAATTATCCAAGCCTTCAACCGCGAAAAACGGAAGAAGCAGGAATTTGACAGGCGAAACGAGCATTTGTGCAAATGCCGCAGGGAGCAAATGTTCACCTTTGGTATTTTCAGACCTATGGTTTATATGCTCTATGTTTCATCTGTGCTTTTCCTGTTCTATTTGGGCGCAAGGGGATATATGGACAACATTAGCTTTTTAGGGCAAACCATAACTTCCGGCACTATTGTGACCTTCTATATGTACCTAAACAAGTTCTTTAACCCGATACAGTCCTTGGCTGAGCAGTTTAATATGCTGCAGCACGCATTTGCGTCAGCGGAAAAGATTTTCACTGTTTTTGATATTAAGCCCACGGTTGTTGATGCGGATGATGCAATTGAGCTTGATGAGGTTAAGGGCGAAATTGAGTTTTGTGATGTTTGGTTTAGCTATATTCCAAACGAGTGGGTTTTGAAGGGCGTTTCCTTTAAGGTAAGCGCAAAGGAAACCGTTGCTTTTGTGGGCTCCACGGGCTCGGGCAAAACAACCATCCTTTCCCTTATTTGCAGAAACTACGACATACAAAAGGGACAGATATTAATTGACGGAATTGATATTAAAAAAATCAAGATTTCTTCCTTAAGGCGCCACTTTGGACAGATGCTGCAGGATGTATTCCTGTTTGCAGGCACAATACGAAGCAATATTGCGTTGCAGAATGATTACAGTGACGAGGAAATTACCGAGGTGTGCGACTATGTTAACGCAAGCCACTTTATTTCCAAGCTGGACAATGGGCTTGACACAGAGGTGAGGGAACGCGGCAATAACTTCTCCTCGGGTCAAAGGCAGCTTTTGTCCTTTGCAAGAACTATTATACACAAGCCAAGCGTTATGATTCTTGACGAAGCAACGGCTAATATTGACACGGAAACGGAGCTTTTAATACAAAACTCCCTTGAAAAGATTATGTCAATCGGCACAATGCTAATGGTTGCCCACCGCCTGTCCACCATACAGCACGCAGACAATATAATTGTGCTGTCCCACGGTGAGATTATTGAGCAAGGCTCCCACTTGGAGCTTTTGCAAAAGAGAGGCAAATATTATAGCCTTTATATGCTTCAATACAACAAGGATAGGCTATCCGCACAGTAAAAAAATCGCAGGCAAAGGCAGTTTTTCATAAGGATATTAAGTAAAATTCAAGATAAAATGCCGATTGAGAGTGGCTAAATAAGAAGAATGCAACATGGACGAAAAGTCTGTGTTGCTTTTTTCGTTATATGTCCGCGCCTCAAAATTTGCGCCGCAACAAGCAACTAATGAGCCAAGCGAAAAAGTTGATTTTATTTTCGGAAAAGCACCTGTATTACTCTCTCTTCTGTTGCCCGGCTAAAACGAATCCTCCCTCGTTCCAAAATGGAGCGAGGGCTATCTTTATACAATCTTAATACCGCGCGGTAGAGTGCTAACGCCATCTTTATCTGCTTTTTGATAAAATGTATATAGGAGAAAGATGTAAGGAGAGGTGTATAATGCGACCTTTACATAAATTAAAGCTGTCATCATTCCAAGTAATTTTACTTGGCTTTGCGGCAGTTATACTTATTGGAGCGTTTTTGCTTATGCTCCCCATATCGAGCAAGGAAGGTGCTGTAACGCCGTTTTCGGATGCGCTGTTCACATCAACATCCGCTGTGTGTGTAACAGGACTTATCGTGCAGGATACGGCTACCTATTGGTCGTATTTTGGACAAGCGGTCATTCTCATACTCATTCAGATAGGTGGATTGGGTGTTGTAACAGTTGCGGCTTCGGTATCTATTCTCTCAGGCAGAAAGATCGGGCTTGGACAGCTAAGCACGATGCAGGAGGCAATGTCAGCCACAAGCGTTTGAGGTATTGTCCGTCTGACGTGGTTTATTCTCAAATGCGTGCTTATC
>JAFTMJ010000006.1 GCA_017452475.1 Clostridia bacterium
ATCTCGCTACACTCGATGTGAAATGAAATAAATCCCCTCACGCCCGCAGGCATTTCACTCGCCAAAGGCGAATTTCACGCACAAAGTGCATTTCACAAATCCCGAAAGGGATTTATTTCGTTGCGTAGTGTCCTTAAGGGCGCTACGCTAATGCGACAGCTCATTTTATTATTCAATTCCCAAGGCTTCCTTCTCATCCCCCGAAAGGTCGTAGGGGATGGAGGTATCGTCCTTACGGTGGAGGACAAGGGTAGACTTGTCACCAACGGAAATGTCAATGCCCCCAAGAACCATTTTAACGCTTAGGGTGTCGGTGGAAAAGTTAACGCCCGAAAACTCCAGCTTGTAGTAGCGGTAGTTAAAGGTTTCCTCCTCGGCAAGGATTTTTGGCTTGTAGGTGTTGCCGTTTGCATCCTCCAGCTCGTAATGAATGTTCTTTTCATCAAAGTCGGGGTAGGATTGCTTAACCTCATCAATGTGGCGGATGTTGTAGCGCACATTAACCTGCAAATATCCCGCCTTTTTCATATATACCAAGGAATATGCCCACACAGCGCCATTTTCCGAAAACTCGTCATTTACGGCGTGGGTGCGGATGTCACTATCCTCCTTATAAGCCTCCTTGAAGGCAGGGGAGATAATGGTTTTTTCAAGGGACTTGTGGGACGCCTGGCACATTCTGAAAATAAGTGCCGCAATAAAGGCGAACAGGGCGACGGTCAAAACAATTTTGATAACTGTGCCCACACGCTTAAAGGTGGTTTTTTCCTCCATAAATGCTCCTAATTCAAGATTTCTTGTACTATTTTATCATATATTTATGAACCTTTCAAGAATTTTGAAAAAATACTTGACAAAATAATATTTTTTGTTTATAATATCTAACTGTAAAATATTGCGATAGGAGAGAACGGATGGTTTTAGATTTATCGTCACTTTTGAGTGGAAAAAGCTCAAGGCTTGATTTTGAGTATGAAATTACCCAAGAGGATGAGGAAAATGCTATATTACCACCCGATGATGTTTCTTTCACAGCACCTGTGCGTGTTAAGGGATATGTAACCGACAATGCGGGATATATGTCACTTAAGGCAAGCGCGGAGATTGACTATAAGTCACGCTGTGCAAGATGTCTGGAGGATATTTTTGGCACATTTATCCTTGAATTCAATCGCACTGTGGCTACCTTGGGCACTCTACAGGATGAGGCAAACGACGAATATGTTGTTGTCAAAAACGGTATCTTGGACATCGACCGTGAGTTAGTAGAGGATTTAATGCTCGAGTTTCCGCCAAAGCTCCTGTGTAAAGAGGAATGCGCAGGTCTTTGTCCAAAATGCGGCAAAAGCCTTAATTTTGGTGAGTGTGGTTGCCCGAAGAAAAAAGAAATTGACCCTCGCTTAGCAATTTTACAAAAACTACTTGAAAATGATGAATAATTGTAGTATAATACTTTAGAAATATTGTTTAACACAGGAGGTTATGCAACATGGCAGTACCAAAGAGAAAGCAGTCTCATTCCCGTACAAACCTTAGAAGATCCAACAACTCTAAGCTCACAGCTCCTACAATGGCAAAGTGCAAGCAGTGTGGTGAATACAACCTCACACACCGCGTATGCTCTGAGTGTGGCTACTACGACGGAAAAGAGATCGTAAAGAAGGAAAACGCATAAGTGAAGTAAATGGGGTGCAAATAGCACCCCTTTTCACTTTTATAAAGAAAAAATCGGACCCTGTGTCTGTTTTTAGGAGGCATTATGAAATATACACCCAAGCATAGTGACATAATTATGCGAACGATTTATGGTGGCAACATTGCCTGCGCCCTTGTAATGATGATGCTGGGCACGGGGCTTGTGCGCACTATACTTTTGTCTTTTTCTGTTGTTCTTTTGGCGGTGGGACTGTTCCTTTTTATAAGGCACGACCTAACAAGCTTTACCTATATTGTTATGGAGAACGAAAAAAGGCTTGACTTTTATGTTGACAGAGCTGTGGGCAAACGTGGTGCGTATGCGTGCTACTACCCATTAAGCGATGCTGTTTTGATTGAAAAATACGAAAAGGGCACTAAAAAACGGTTGTACAGTGAGTACGGCAAGGTTTTTGTATATAACTACTGTCACAACCGCTTTACCAAGGACAAATACATTGTTATGTTCCGAAATGACGGCTACTTTGATGCGGTTGTTATAGAGCTTGACACGGGCTGTTATGAATACTTAAAAAAGGGCATTGAGGCTTCAAAAAGAGAACAGGAATAAGCAGGCTTTCACCTGCTTTTCTTTTTGTGCAAGTTTTACAAAAATAAAAAAGGTTTAGCTATTTAAGTTGACAGATGAAATAAATAATGGTAATATGTACATATAGGTTAATATAAAAAGGAGAGAGAAAATGAAGAAGAAAATTACTTTGTTCTTAGCTCTTGCGGCGGTTCTTTGCTGTATGTTTGCCTTGGCGGTTAATGCTGAGTGTGCAGAGCATACGGATTATTGGACTGTTACCACAGGACAGGGCGGCTATCTTGGTAAGATAGAGGCTGTTAACATTTGCCCCGATTGCGGAAAAACCCTGGCGTTTGAGGAAATTGACGCCTTGTTTGAAACCTTGGGCTATTCCTATAATGAAAATGGCGGCGGTATTACACAGCACTATGCCGCTAACAGGAGCGCTATTGCAAGGTATGAGGAGCTGACAGGGGAAAGGGTTAGGTTTGGCGCAGTTGCGGCAACAAGAAACCACGTTGAGAGCAATCCTCTTGATGAAAACGGCAACCCCATTAGCGAAAAGGTAAAGGCGGTTGAATTTACTGATACCAAATATGATGTGTTTGATGTTATAGTTAACGGAATTCCCGATGAGTACAAGGGAACAACTGAGGTTATTTGCTGTGCTTATATTATTGCGGGCGGTGAAATTACCTATATTGACAACGGCGTTGAAAAGCTAAACGCTTCAGCTGCCACATTTGAGGCTGTGACTGACAAGGTTGACAACAATGTGGAGGAAGCACCGAGTGTTAATACCTACAAAATTATAAACGGTATTAAGTACAAGGTTTTGTCCGTTACCGATATGGGCCTTGTAAAATACGCTTACTATAATTCGGATAGCAATTCTAACATATGCACCTATGATACCTCCGGTACATATTTTAAGTACTTTGCGACAAAGAAGTTTTTAAAGAGTGATCTTCCAAACGGCACAATTATTAATGTGGCAGAGGGCTATATGTACCGCCCCGAGGGCTGGAGGGATGGCGTAAGACAAGGCTCAAGACCTAATCCTACAACCGAATGCGTAGTGGTTGATGATAACTGGTGGGGCACATACAACAATACAAAGGCATTTAACATTTCATATTCACCGACAGCATCAAAGTTTGATGAGAGTGTAACCCTTGAGGACATAGCGGCGGTTTTCCAAATTTATGTTCCTGTAAGTGCGGTTGATGATTCAACAGGCATTATAATTCCTCCTGTTGGAGATGTGGAAAAGCCATTTGACCCAACAGAGGACAAGGAAAAGCAGAGCTGGGACGCTGACGGTGCGCTGAAGATTTTGGCAATCGGCAACAGCTTCTCTGTTGATAGCATGCAATACATTTATCAAGTGGCAGAGGCTGCCGGTGTTGAAAAGATTGTTCTTGGCAACCTATACATAGGTGGCTGCACGCTTGCAACACATCTTAGTAACGCAACAAACGACAGTGGTGCGTACACCTATTATACAAATACAAACGGTACTTGGGAAACTACGGGTGGATACAAAATCAGCACCGCCGTTAAGAGCGATGACTGGGATTTCATTTCCTTCCAGCAGGCAAGCGGATACAGCGGAATTGCTGATTCATATGATGACTTAGAGGCTTTGATTAAGATTGTTGAGCCGATGAACCCAAGCGCACGCCTTGTATGGCATATGACTTGGGCATATCAGCAGAATTCGGGACACAGTGACTTTAGTAAGTACGGTAAAGATCAGATGACAATGTACAATGCTATTGTTAATGCGGTTAAGACAAAGATTTTGACAAACGGCAGCATTGAGATTGTAATTCCTGTAGGTACTGCAATTCAAAACGCAAGAACCTCCTATGTGGGTGACACACTAACCCGTGACGGCTACCACTTGACTGAGGATTTTGGCAGATATATTGGTTCTCTTGCCTTTGTTAAGGCGCTTACCGGCTTGTCAATTGACGGTATTAGCTATAAGCCAAGCGGAGTTGACGCAAGCGAGGCGCTAATAGCTATTGAGGCTGTAAACAATGCTAATAAAAAGCCTTACGAGGTTACAAGCTCTGCGTATGCTGAGGTTCCCGAGGAGGAAGAGCTTGTTCTTGTTGAGTATTTGGATTGGATTGCGGGTGGATATTGGAATTCAAGTGATTCATCTAGGCATTCCGAAAGGATAACAGATGCTTCCAATTCGCCGAGCTTCTGGGTGACAAGAACATTTACAAGGCAGCAGCTCCCTGTTGGCTCAAAAATAGTAATAGCCTCCGGCTGGCAATATCGCCCCGATGCTTGGGTTACCTTTGGAGTGAAGAACTCAAACCGACCGAATAATGTAACAAAACAAACAGTTATAATTGACGAGGCGTGGTGGGGTAACTTTACCGTGCGCGGCTTTAACATTTCCAAGACCTCAAGCGTCAATATTAAAGAAATGACAGAGGCGGATATTAACGCAATATTCCAAATTTATGTTCCGCAGTCCGCTTTGCAGTACAACCAGTCCCCAGGAGGTGACAGCGGCGAAACAGACACACCCGAAATACCTGACACACCCGTAACAGATGGCACTATCAGCAGTGACAAGTGCGTAGATGAGGCAACTGTGATTAACGGCGTGGAGTACAGGGCGCTAAAGCTGGATGTGCTTGGCCTTATGGAAAAGACCTATTATTTCAGCAAGGAATCAACAGGAGCAGTCGCTGGTGATGAAATGTCAAGAAGATACTTCGCAACAGTTAAGTTTGATGAGAGTATTCTTATAAATGGCGCGGTTATTTGGATTGATAACGGTTGGATGTATCGCCCTGAGGGTTGGGTTGGAGAAAGTCTTACCCCCGAGTCCTCAAGACCCGCCGAGGTAACTGACGAATACACAACAATAACGGATAAATGGCATGGCGACTTTACTGTAAGAGCCTTTAACATTGCAAAGCAGGGAAAGCCGTTCCTTGATGAAGAGGGAATTGACACCGCAGAAGAGGTGTATGAGCATTTTAAGATTTATATTCCTGTAGATAAGATTGAAGAGTAAGGAGGTTAGAATAATGAAAAAGTATATTGAGCCCGCATACATTGTAGAGGGCGTTGAAACAAAAGATGTTATTTTGTCCTCCTCAATTAAGGACGCGGGAGAGGCAACTGTTGGCACCGTTACAGGTGACAAGGGCATATTTGAAACCCTATTCGGAGAAATACTATAAAACAAAAAGGCTTTCGCGCTTAAGTGCGAAAGCCTTTTTAAATTTAAGGTTTTTTCTTAAATGTATTGTTTTCAGTAGCCTCACCGAAGCGACCCTTGATAAACTTAAGCGCCTCTGTAAAGATAAGCTTATCGTTTTCAAAGGTGTGGTCAAAGGGAAACTCATCCTCAAAGAACCAATGAAAGGCGGAAATTTCCTCGGGCTGTGGCACCACATATGCCCTTGTTGTAAGGGCGGTGAAGTACACAACCTTTTTTTCTGTGTTTTTCCGCTTGCCGATTAGGTATACGGACTCCATTCTAAAGCCGTTTTCAATCCTTACATCGATGCCTGTTTCCTCCTTGGTTTCACGAATAGCCGTTTGGTATTCGTTCTCACCCTGTTCAACGTGACCCTTGGGGAATGACCAAAAATCAGTATATTTGTTTTTAATCAAAAGAACGGCATATTTGCCCCTTGCTTTACGGAAAATAACCGTGCCGCAGGACTTTTCATACTTCATTTGAGTCATCTCCCTTCATAGAATTAAAGAACAGCCTTTAAGAACTGAATAGTTCTTGGATTTTGCGGGTTGTCGAAAATCTCGGCGGGGGTGCCTTGCTCTGCGATAATGCCGCTATCCATAAATAGGACACGGTTGGCAACCTCACGGGCAAAGCCCATTTCGTGGGTAACGATAAGCATTGTCATACCCTCGTTTGCAACCTCCTTGATAAGGTCCAAAACCTCGCCAACCATTTCGGGGTCAAGGGCGGAGGTTGGCTCGTCAAAGAGAATAACCTGTGGGTTCATTGCAAGGGCGCGGACAATTGCCACACGCTGCTTCTGACCGCCTGAAAGGGTGGAGGGGTACACATCTGCCTTGTCCTCCAAGCCAATGCGCTTCAAAAGCTTTTCTGCATTTGCACGGGCATTTTCAACAATTTCTGCCTTTGTTTGAGTAATTTTAATAAGCTCTTTTTTGTTTTTTCTGAATATGTTTCCAACCTTGGTAAAGAAGTTTTTTCTCTTAGCCTTTTTGATTTTTTTCAATGTGAGGGAAACGGGGGCTAACATTATGTTTTCAATAATTGTTTTGTTATTGAAAAGATTGAACTGCTGGAACACCATACCGATTTGCTCACGGTGGATATTAATGTCAACCCTTTGATCGGCTAAGTCAACATCGTTAAAGAAAATTGAACCGCCGCTTGGGTCCTCCATACAGTTAATGCAACGAAGGAAGGTGGACTTGCCGCAGCCCGAGGGGCCGATAATGGCAATCTTCTCGCCCTTTTTAATGTCGATATCAACACCCTTTAGCACCTCAAGCTTGCCAAAGGACTTTTTAAGACCGCGCACGGAAAGAATATTATTGTCGTTCACTCTTCTTCAGCCTCCTTTCCATTAGCTTAACAAGGGCGGCGATGCCTGCAACAAGCACAAGGTAAACCAGCGCCAAGAAAAGATACGGTATTACATACTCATATGTAGCGTCACCAATCTGCCTAAATGCCTTTGTAATGTCGACAACGGCAATAAAACTAACGATTGAGGTATCCTTAACAAGAACGATAAACTCATTGCCAAGTGTGGGCAAAATGTTCTTGATTGACTGTGGGATAACGATTTTCATCATAGCCATTGCGTAGGGCATACCAAGCGCCCTTGCCGCCTCAAGCTGACCGATGTCAACGGACTGTATGCCCGAACGCATCATTTCCGAAACATAAGCCGCGCTGTTAAGACCGAAGATAATAACCGCAACAACAACACCGTCAAGCCTTAGCCCAATGGCAGGCAAGAGAACATAGTAGCCAACAAGGAGCTGAACAACCATTGGCGTGCCCCTAAACAAGGCGACATAGATGTTACAGATAACATCTAACACCCTTGGCAGCACCTTATACTTCGGCATAACGCGGACAATTGCTATAACAGTACCGAGCAAAATGCCGATAATCAAACCGAAAACGGCTATTTCAGCAGTGGCAAGTAAACCTTCAAGGGCGACCTTATAGCCGCCCTTGGTAATAAAATGTTCAAAAAACAGTTCCATCTATTACTTTAGCTCGTCGAGCTTTGCAATTACATCCTCTGCGGTTCTGCAGCTATCAAAGTCAGTGCAGTCCTCGGGAACGATAAGAACCTGTGCAGCATCGTAGTAAGATGTGGAGAAGTTAACAGACTTAGCTCTTTCTTCGTTTACGGAAAGGCCTGCAGCGGCAACGTCAACACCGTTCTTACCAACGGATGTAACAACTGCGTCAAACTCCATATCCTTAATTACAAGCTCAAGGTCAAGCTTCTCAGCAACGAGAGCCATAATTTCAATGTCAATGCCGTAGAACTTTTCGCCTTCCTTGTACTCGAATGGAGCAAAGGCTGCGTTTGTAGCAACAACGAGCTGCTTGTCAGGGTTGCTAACATCCTCTTTTGCGGAAACAACGCCAACCAAGTTTTTGCCCTGTGCATACTTGTCAATGATAGCCTTGATAGCATCTTGCTCTGTTGCAAGAATGTTGTTAATGCTTGCCAAAAGGTCAGCCTGAGCCTTGTCAACACCGAAAGCGTATGTTTCCTCAGTTAGCTCAATGTCGATAACCTTAATGCCCTTGATAGCCTTTTTGAGCTGGAGAGCAGGAGCCTTGTCAATGATAACGTACTCAACAGCACCGCTCTTCATATCAGCAATTGCAAGACCGCCGTTTGAATAGCCCTTTGCGGCATAGCCGTCAAGACCCTCAAAGCCCCAGTCGGGATCACCGTTAACAAAGTACTCACCTGTTGTGCCTGCCTGAACGCCGATTTGAATATCGTCGCCGCAGGAGGCAAGAATACCGATTGTACCTGTAAGCATAAACAAGCACAAAATTAATGAGATAATTTTTTTCATAATTCTATTCCTCCGAAAATTTATATTTTCAAATAATTATACTATTATTTATGTAAAAAGTCAATAGGTTGTTGAATAATTATTCGTTTATATCCTTAACAATCAGCGCGCCTGCGCATTGGTCAACTATGACAAGGTCCACCTTTTCGCTAATCAGCGCTTGGGCTGCGTGGACGGCGGAGGCATATTCCACAGGGGTTATCGCATAGCCTGCAAAGCCCAAAGACTTGTCCCCCTTTACATAAAGGGCGCTGGTGGAATTCTTTTGGCAGCCCACCTTGACGGAGCTACCCATAGAGCTTAACACCTTTTCCACATCTGCCCTTGTTTTACAATCATCAAAGGTGGTGTCATCTGCACGGACTATGATGGTTTGAGATGCCTCATAATATGTATCGGAGAAGGAAACAAGCTTTTCTCGGTCACTCGTGACGGTTAAGCCTGCCATTGCAATGTCCGCATTGCCTGCGGCAACCTCGTTTAGAAGCTCGCCCAAGGGCTTTTCCTTAATTACAAGCTCTGCCCCCATTTCCTTGGCGACAAGGGAGGCGATTTCAATGTCAATGCCGCTGAATTGCTTGCCCTTGCCGCTTTCGTACTTGGCAAATTCAAAGGGAGAGAAGGGGATGTGGGTAACAACCACAAGCTGCTTCTTTGTTAGGCTTTCCACGCCTGCAGACACCTTTAAATATTCATCCTCATTGCCTGAAAAATATTTTTCCACAATTTCGTTTAAGGTGCCGTCCTTCTTTATGCGGTCAAGCACGGTGTTGACGGTGGACAAAAGCTCCTTGTCGTTTTTATTAACCGCATATGCGTATTTTTCGTTTGTTAGCTTAATGTCAATGCTCTTTACCCTGTCCCGCATACAGGAGCCCAAGGAAAGGACAAGGGTGGCTAAAATTATTAGGGAAATTGCTGAGGAAATTAACCGTTTCATCATAATCCACCTTTAAAAATTCACTTCAAAATCTGAAATTTCTGTATTTTTAGTTTTTGTCAGCAACAGTAAAACCGTTGCGATAATAATTATTACAGTTGCGCAAAGCCCGCCCTCAATGCCGTAGGTGCCGCCGCTTAGGAGCGCAAGATTGTTAATTGGGGTGACCTTGATAACCGAGGGCATAACATTCATACCGCTGACGCTTACGCCAAAGACGTTGCCCTGCACAAAGTTCCAAGCGGCGTGGATGGCGGTTGCGCCAACAATACTGCCCCGCTTGAACACATAAGCACCCAAGAAAAAGCCCATTAAAAATGTGTTTAGTATGGAAAGGATGCCCACGCCTGAGTTTCCAAGGTGCATAAGGGAAAAGGCAACGGAGCTTACCGCCACTGCCACCGCAGGACGGTAGTCACGGGCGACGGATGTCATAAAATATCCTCTGAACAGCATTTCTTCGCCAAAGGCTTGAAAAATAAACGCAAGGAAAAAGAGAATAATGATGGGCTCAAAGCTAATGCTTGACCACAAAATGTCCACGCCACGGGTTGCATATGCAAAAAGCAGGGAGGCAACAAGCATACCTGCGCCGATTAAATAGCCAATAAGAAATTCGGGCAGAAAGCCGTTTTTCCTAATACCCATTGAGGAAATGCCGCGCTTTTCGTATTTTTTGCAATAGAAAATTGCAACAAGAACATATGCGGAGCTGATAAACAGGCTTGCAACCTGCACCCACGGGGGTATGTTAAAAATTGCCAGCTCAACCGCATTTGCATAGTCTTCCATTGTGCCGTCCCCGTACAGGTAAACGGTTATGGACTTTAAAATGCCTTTGTCGGTCATTAGGTATATAAATATGGGGATTGACTGTAAAATGCCTACCAAAAGCGAGGCGATAATGGCAACCACAACAAAGTGCAAAACGCTGCGCCCCATCGGTGTTGGGATGTGGTTGTATGCTGCCTCATCTACCATTTTTGTCCGTTTTAGGCTAAAAAGCCTTCTTAAAAAATCCATTTTTTCTCCTAAAGAGCATTTCTTTCTCTTAAAATTTTGTCAGCCTTAAGGATGGCAATTTGTGTTTTGGAGTCCTTGATTTCACCGTTCATTACCATATTAACAAGGGTGCTTAAGGGGATTTTTTCAACCTCCAAAAACTCACCGTCATCGGGGTGGGCGTTTTTGTAGGTTAAGCCTGTGGCAAGGTACATTTGTATTCTTTCGTCAAAAATCGCCACGGTGGTATAAAGCTCGCCAATATGCTCAACGCGCTTTGCCACAACGCCGCTTTCCTCCTCTAATTCCCGCAGGGCAGCCTCCAAGGGGTCCTCGTTTGGTTCAAGCTTGCCTGCCGGCACTTCGAGGAGAGCTTCCCCCATTGCGTACCTGAATTGGCGCACCATAATTACCTCGTTATCATCGGTTACGGGAATGACGCAAACTGCGCCCGGGTGGCGCACAACCTCACGAATTGCGGTTTTGCCGTCGGGCAGCTCCACTTGGTCAACAAAAAGCTTTACAACAACTCCGTCAAAAACCTGGCGGGATGATATTTTTTTCTCAAAAAGCTCCATTTTATCTCCTTGTAAATGACAATTTTACATCTGTGCCGTTAATTGTGGTTTCAAGCTCCAAGGTGTCACCGTCAACATCAAAATCGTACCTTATAAGGTCATTTTTGATGCCGGGGACAAACTCGTTTGCTATATAAATGCAGTCATCGTTTACGGAATAGTAGAAGGTGTATGAGGCACCCCCTACTCCTCCTGCTGAGATTGTGCCTGTGTAGTCCTTTTTGAAGGTCCAATACTCGCCCTTGTGTGCCTTGTCCTCCCAAGTGCCCACAATGGAGCTGTTGTCCTCAACAAAGTCAATGTTATAGGGCACCAAAACCATTTCCTCTTCGCTCATTTCGTCATTTTTGTCAAGGTAAACCATAACAAGCTCACCGTCCTCTGTTATGGAAAACTTGTTTTCCACATAGTAAACGCTGCCGCTGTATTCCTCAACAAATTTTATAATCATCACATTTTTATCAACAGTATAGGTGCCCATGTCCTTGGAAAACTCAATACCGTATTTATATTCTCTTAGCTCTGCTGTGCCGTCCTTAAAAAATTCGTAGGTGATGTAGCTTGCCTCGTCATAGTCCTCCTCGCACCATTTGCCAATGAGGGACTTGCCGTCATATACATAGCTTTCATCAAATTTGCTACATGCAAAAATGCAAAAGGAGCATATCAGCACAAGCAAAATACAAGCAATTCTTTTCATATTTCCTCCAAAAATTCGTCCAAGCGGTCACTTGGCACATTGTACCCCTGCAAAATTGCCTCGCTGCCGTTATAGGAATAAACAACTAAGTGGCAGTTTAGCAAAAACGGGGCGGTGATTTCGTAGCCGGGCGCTTTTTTTGCGTTGTCCGCAAAAATGCGGGTTACTGCGCCGTGGGTTACCACAAGGATGTTTTCCTTGGTTGACGCAGTGTCCTTAATAAAATCCTTTACACGGCTGATAAGGCTGCTGACAGGCTCTAAGGTGGGCTGCTCCGTAACATCCGTCATTATATACTTACTGTTGGTGTCGAAGGGAGTGCCCGAAAGGTCCCCGAAATCACGTTCGGTTACACGGTCATCACAGTAGACACAGCCACAGCCGATTGAAGCGGCAATGGTGTCCCCTGTTACGCTTGCGCGGAGAAGGGGGCTGGAAACAACCTTATCAAACACAATGCCCGTTTTGTCGCAGGCATTTTTTATGCCTTGGGCGGTAAGGGCTGCCTGCTCAAGCCCTGTTTCGTTTAATGGAATATCCTCCCGCCCCTGCATAAGTCCCTTGGTGTTCCAATCGGTCTGACCGTGGCGGACAAAGATTATTAACCCTTTTTTCTTACTTAAATCCATTATTTTGTTCCTGTTGAGCCAAAGCCGCCGCTACCTCTTTCTGTGTCAGAAAGAGTGTCCACCTCTTCAAACTCTGCGGTGATGTAAGGGGCGATTACCATTTGGGCAATTCTTTCTTTCGGTTCTACTGTTTGCTCTGTTAGGGAATGGTTGTGCAGCGCCACCATTATTTCTCCGCGATAGTCACAGTCCACCACGCCAACCTTGTTGGCAGGGGCAAGACCGCGCTTGGAGGCAAGACCGCTTCTTGCATAGATAAAGGCGGCGTAGCCCACGGGCAATTCGATTGATAAGCCTGTTTTTATAAGCTTGGTTTCCCCCGGCTTTATGGCTTCTGCTGTGTCAATGCAGGCGTACAAATCTGCACCTGCCGCATAGGGAGAGCCGTAGGTAGGGATAACTGCGTTTGGGTTTAGCTTTTTTATTTTAACATTCATTTTATTTTTAGACTCCTTAGGTATGTCTTTTGGTCGCTTGTAATTTGGTAGCTTTCGATAGCCTTTTGGATTGCCTTGTTATGCACCCAACCGTTTAGCTCCCTGCTTTCTATAAGGGGCAGGGTACGGCTGTACTCCTTGATTAAGCAAAAGCTGACAAGCCAGGCAAGCGCCATGCTAACATAGTAGCTATAGCTTGCAGGGGTCGGCTTTTTTGCGCACAAGGGAGAGATGTCCTTGCAAATTTTAAAAATTTCATCAAGATATTTACCCTCTATGTAGTAGCTTAAAAGGCAAACAAGCCCAAAACGAATTGTGTAGGTGCTGCTCAAGGGGGACAAAAAGCACTTTGGTATATCGCCGTAAACGGACAAATCAATGCAGGATTTGACAAAGGGGAGGGACCTTTCCTTGTCCTTGAAAAAGGATTTTAGGTGGGCGCAAAGCCCGTCGCATACCGCCCAGTTGTCCACATAGGGCAAAAACCGTATAAGGTGAGCCTTAAGCTCCGTATAATCGCAATTAAGGTTGCCGAGCATAAAGGCGTGGGTTATATTCTCGTCATAATATTTGTGGGGCAGTGAGCTTAAAAAACGCGCCCCTGTGTCCGTATTTGCATATTTTTTCGCAATTTTTTGCGCTATTGGTGAACGGACACCCAAAACCAAATCCCTGTCAACGGTGGGGATTAGCCTTGTGTGAAACGCCCTGTAGCCCTCATCCGCGCATGATATAAGCTCCTTAAGTATGGTTTCCATAATCGCACCCTTTAAATAGTTATACATAATAATTATAACAAAATCAATTGCATATTTCAATACAAATGAGAAATATTATAAATAACAAAAGCACGTAGCCTTTAAACTACGTGCTTTGTTATACAAGAAATTCATTTAGCATTATATATTTAAAGGCTTTTCCTTTCTTTGTTCCATATTTTATGGTGTTCCAAGTTCCGCCTTTTTGAATGCCGTTCCAAATAGCTAAAACTAAATCAGCCCTATCTACCATAAACTCGTTTCTTTTTTGCATGCATCCCTTGTGGAAATATGGAGAAACTGTGTGAACTCTGTTACACATTTTTAACAGAGTGATTCTATCTAATGTTTTTTCAGTCGGGTTCTTTGATGGATTGATAGGAAAGGGCAGGGCTGCTTCCAATGAAATATTATAACCTTCGTTATCCCTTAAGTGAATAACAGCATTGGCAAAGTCTGTGTCGGCTCCGTCAGCTACTCCAAAAATAAACGTGAGATAGCCTGCGTGTATCAACTTTGTAATTTCTGAAAGCAGCTTTTCTTGATAAAACACATATTCGATACTGTTTTCCTCTCTTGAAAAGGGAAAACCTGCAGGTCTATGGCCTGTTACACAGCAAATCATTTTACATCTCCTTTTGACCAGTATCACGGACAATATTTATTTTGATTATATCATACAATTTAATTAATTGCAACCAATATTGGTCGAAAATTCAATTGTGAGGTATAAAAATGGAACAAAAGCTACGCAGAGATAGAAAAATTGGAGATAATTTACGTTCGTTAAGGGATAAGAATAATTTATCACAAGAAAAGCTCTGTGCAGAGCTTCAACGCAGAGGATGTGATATTGGAAGAAGTAGCTATGCCAAATATGAAGCCGGGGAGCTTAATGTTAAAATAAGCATTCTAATAGAATTGAAAAAAATTTACAATTGCTCCTATGATGATTTCTTTGACGGTCTTGATGTAAAGAGTTAAATAGTAAAAAATGATATGCACCCCAAAAGCATCTAACTTTTGAGGTGCATATTTTTATGAAATGTGCTATGCATATGAAATGAAATAAAACCACCTATGCCCGCAGGTATTCCATGCTTGTGAAGCAAGCATTTCAAGACCGACAGGTCATTTCAAAAATCCGCCGGCGGATTTATTTCATTGCGTGTTATCCGTGCGGATAGCGTGCATTAATATACTTTTTTGTAAAGCTGAAGGATGTCTTCTTCGGTGATTGGCTGTGGGTTGCCGCCTGTGCAAACGTCATTAAAGGCGTCGTTTGCGAGCTGTGGCAGAGCCTCCTCGGGGATGCCGATTTCACGGAGGGTTTGTGGGATGCCCAAGTCAAGGGAGAGCTGCTTAACGGCATCAACCGCTGCCTTTGCCGCCTCCTCGTCTGTCATACCCTCTGTGTTAACGCCCATTGCCTTGGCAATTCTGCCGTACTTAACAATGGAGGAAGGCATATTGAACTCCATAACGGTTGGGAGAAGGAGCGCATTTGCAACGCCGTGTGCGATATCAAACCTTGCGCCAAGTGGGTGCGCCATTGAGTGAACGCAGCCAAGTCCAACATTGGAGAATGCCATACCTGTCATATACTGACCTAAAGCCATTTGCTCACGGGCTTCCATATTGGAGCCGTCGAAGGTGGCTGTCCTTAGGTTGTCGGAAATAATTTTGATTGAGTTAATGGAAAGAACATTTGAAAGGTGCCAAGCGCCCTTTGTGATGTAGCCCTCAATTGCGTGGGTAAGGGCATCCATACCTGTTGCCGCTGTTAAGCCCTTAGGCATAGAAGCCATAAGCTCCGCATCAACAATAGCAAGAACGGGAATGTCATTTGCGTCAACGCAAACCATTTTTCTGCCGCTTTCCTCATCTGTGATAACATAGTTAATTGTAACCTCAGCGGCTGTGCCTGCGGTTGTTGGGAGGGCGATAATATCAACGCACTTGTTCTTTGTAGGCGCTACACCCTCAAGGGAAACAACATCGGAAAACTCGGGGTTGTTGATGATAACGGCAATAGCCTTAGCTGTATCAATGGAGGAGCCGCCGCCAATGGCGATGATGAAGTCAGCCCCTGAGAGCTTGTATGCCTCAACGCCGTTTTTAACATTGTTTACGGTTGGGTTAGCCTTAAAGTTGTCAAAAACCTCGTATGGGAAATCACCCAACACATCGGTAACCAGCTTAACAACTCCAAAATTGATAAGGTCGCGGTCTGCAACGATAAATGCCTTTGTGTAGCCTCTCCTTGCGATTTCACCGCCCAAAACCTCTCTTGAGCCTGCGCCGAAATAGGATGTTTCGTTTAAAATAAATCTGTTTGCCATTGGAATTATCTCCTTTAATATTTATTTTGTTAATTTAAGTATAACATATAACGGTTGCTATTTCAATAACTAATTACCAAAAAATGCGCATGCCGACTGCGCTTTATAGTGCAAAATGTGGAAAAATTTAAAGGACTTGACAAAATTGGAAAAGAGGTGTATAATACAAATGTTGATAAGTCAACGCGAAATAATTAAAAAAATCAACAATTTTAAGAAATGGGGGGTATGATGGAATCCGAAAGATTTTCACCGTTTGTTCTTTACATTGAGAGAATATCAAAAAATATCAAGAGGGTTGCGGACATAAAAATGGAGCCGTATGGCTTGCGCAGTCCACACGTTTTATGCATATTACAGCTTGCTAAAAGCGACGGGGGACTTTCCTCCACTGCATTGGCTGATGCCTGCGGTGTTGACAAGGCCTTTGTTTCACGCATAACAAGCGAGCTTATGACCAAAAATTATATAATGAAGGATGAAAACGCAAGGGGCAAGTACAAAACAAAGCTTGTTTTGACCGAGAAGGGTCAGGAGATAAACCAAGTTATAGTTGGCATCTTAGAGGAGTGCTTTAAGCAGGTTGATGCAAACATAACCGCAAAGAAGCTTGATATTTTCTACGATGTGCTTTGCAGAATCGATGGCGGTATTGCCAATCTGCTCAAGCAGAATTAAAAGGAGATTATTATGTTTGAATTAAATAGTATTTACGGCTTATTTGAAAGGGGCGCAAAGCTTTACGGTGCGCATCCTTTATACAGATTTAACAGAGAAAAGGAGGACATGGTTACCGTTAACTACGACGAGTATATGCCATTCCTTCAAAAGATGACCCTTGCAATGCAGGAGCTTGGCGTTAAGGACCAAAAGGTTATTGTTATGGGCGAAACAAGCGTGCAGTGGATTACAACATATGTTTCCACAGTTACCGCAGGCGGCGTTATTGTTCCTCTTGACCCGGGTATTTTAGAGGACGAGATGATTAACTTCATCAATTTGTCCGAGGCGAAGGTTGTTGTTTACTCCAAGACCTTTGAAAAGCTCTTTAACGAAAGAGGCAATGAGCTAAAGACTGTTGAAATGTTTATCGAAACAGACAAGTCCACATTTACTCTTACAACAGAGGAGCCCTATGAGGCTTCAAGATATACCACCTTTAACAACATTTTGGCACTTGGTGAGTATCTTTATTCAAATCTCGGTGAGGACGGCTTTGTTCTTCCCGAGCAGGACACAAAAAAGATGTCTGTGCTTTTGTTTACCTCAGGCACAACAGGCACAAGCAAGGGCGTTATGCTTTCACAAAGAAACATTTGCGCGGTTATGGAGGGCATTGAGCCAACACTTAACGTGCTTACCCCCGATGATGCGGTTATGTCCGTTCTTCCTATCCACCACACATATGAAATGAGCGCGGGCATTTTGGCACCTATGCTTTACGGCTGTACAATCAATATTAGCGACGGAATTAAGTATGTTGCTAAGAATATGAAGCAGTTTAAGCCCACAATTATGACGCTTGTTCCTCTCTTTGCGGCTACACTTTATAAGACAATTATGAAGAATGTTAAGAAGCAGGGCAAGGAAAAGACACTTAAGACAGGCGTTAGAATCAGTAACTTCCTGCTAAAGTTCCACGTTGACCTTCGTAAGAAGCTCTTTGCGCAGGTTCTTGAGGCGCTTGGCGGCAGACTTAAGTACTTCATTGTTGGCGGCGCGGCGCTTAACCCTGAGCTTGTTGACAGCTTTAAGGCTCTTGGCATCCATATTTCACAGGGCTACGGCATTACAGAGTGCGCACCGCTTATCTCTGTTATCAGCTTGAAGGATTACAATCCTGCCTCCTGCGGTAAGGCTATGCCCGGTATGCAGGTTATGATTGACAAGGAAAACCCTGATGACCTAACAGGCGAAATCGTTGTTAAGGGCGACAATGTTATGCTTGGATATTACAATGCGCCTGAGCTTACTAACGAGGTGCTTTCCAACGGTTGGTTCAGAACAGGTGACTATGGATACATCGACAAGAAGGGCTACATCTACATTACGGGCAGAAAGAAGAACATAATTATTGCCTCCAACGGTAAGAATGTATTCCCTGAGGAAATCGAGGAATATATTGGCGAAATTCCGCTTGTTGAAGAGGTTGTTGTTCTTGGCAGAGATGAAAAGAAGAACGGCGAGGTTGATATTGTTGCTATCGTTGTTCCAAACCAGGATGAGTGTGCGGCGGCAGGCTTGACTGATGAGGAGGCTATTTACAACACTATCCACGAGCGTATTATCGAAATCAACAAAAAGCTTGTTGCTTATAAGCATGTTAACAAGGTTGAGATTAGAAACGAGCCCTTTGAAAAGACTGCGGCTAAGAAGATTAAGAGATTCTTGGTAAAATAAGAATTTACAGGCGCGCAGAATAGAAAAAATTGAAAAGTTACGGGCAGAACAAAAGAATATTGGCTGAGAGTATCGTTTTTTGACGATACTCTCCCTTTTTATTTTTTGTTATTTTATGAAAAATTTGGCTTGTACGGAGCTTTTGTTTTTGCAACCTTTGGTTGACACAAAAAGAGTTTTGGGTTCGAAAAACAGAAAATTTTACAATCATATATGCAAAAATAGGCGTTTTGCAACCTCGGGTTGCCAAGAAAAATCAAAGTGCGGTTGGTTGTCAAAGGATGCTATGTTTGCTATAATAGGAATAGTGTGTTTGAAAAGCAACAAAATATTATCAAAGGAGAAGCGAAATGACAATTGGTGAAAAAATCATACAGTTAAGAATGTCAAAGGGAATATCACAGGAGCAGCTTGCAGAGCATCTTAATGTTTCAAGGCAATCTGTTTCCAAGTGGGAGATGGGGCAGGCTGCCCCGCAAATTGACAAAATAGTACAGCTTTCGGAGCTTTTTAATGTTTCCTGCGATGAGCTTTTGAAGGAGGATGTAACCATATTAGGCTCATCCGCAAAGCAAAAGAGAAATAAGTATTTCGGCACAGACGGTTTCCGCGGGGAGGCAAATGTGACCCTTACCTCTACCCACGCGTACAAGATAGGCAGGTTCCTTGGATGGTACTTCTCATCAAAGCTGTCCGGCTGTACAAAGGCGGGATACCGCCCCCGTATAGTAATAGGAAAGGACACCCGCCGTTCAAGCTACCTGCTTGAATATTCCATTGTGGCGGGAATAGTCGCTTCGGGGGCAGACGCATATATGCTGCATGTAACAACCACCCCAAGCGTTTCCTATGTTACCCGTATGGATGGGTTTGACTGCGGAATTATGGTTACCGCATCCCACAATCCCTACTACGATAACGGCATAAAGGTTATTAACTCGCGGGGTGAAAAGTTAGATGACGAAACAACCTCGTATATTGAAGCGTATATAGACGGCGACTTAGCATCCTTGGGCGTTTTGGGAAGCGACCTTCCCTTGGCACAAAGATCAAGCATCGGCTGTATTCACGACTATTCTGCGGGAAGGAACAGATATATTGGCTATCTTATTTCCATAGCGTCAAATTCCTACAAAAATCTAAAAATCGGCATTGACTGCGCAAACGGCGCATCCTGGTATATTGCAAATGCGGTGTTTAGCTCCCTTGGGGCGCAAACCTATGTTGTGGGCAACGAGCCTAACGGACTTAACATAAACGACGGCTGCGGCTCAACCCACTTAGAGAACCTGCAAAAATTAGTAAGAGAGAAGCACCTTGACATTGGCTTTGCCTTCGATGGCGATGCGGACAGGTGCCTTGCCGTTGACGAAAACGGAAATGTGGTTGACGGAGATGCTATAATTTATATTTTGGGCAAGCGACTTAAGGCTAAGGGCACATTGAATGATGACACGGTTGTTATGACGGTTATGTCAAACAGCGGCTTTATTGCAAGCTTGGATAAGATAGGCATTAAGTGCGTTCAAACTGCGGTTGGCGACAGGTTTGTTTACGAATGTATGCAAAACAAGGATTATGCCATTGGCGGAGAGCAGTCGGGTCATATTATTATGAGAAAATATGCCACAACCGGTGACGGAATATTAACCGCAATTATGGTGGCGGAGGAAATTTGCGACTCCAAAACATCGCTTTCAAAGCTGGCTGAGCCGATTAAGCTTTACCCACAGTACCTTCAAAATATACGCGTAAAGGATAAGGCGGCGGTGGTTAATGACAAAAATGTGAAAAAAGAGGTTGAAAGCGTTGAAAGGCTTATAAACAAAAAGGGAAGAATTCTCCTTCGCCAAAGCGGAACTGAGCCTGTTATTCGCGTTATGGTTGAGGCGGAAACCTATGAAAAGTGCGTTGAATACACAGAAGCGGTGATAAAGGTAATAAGAGAGGGAGGGCACGAGATTGAATAAGCTTGTTAAAACCAAGGATTTATATTCCGCGGTGCCTGAATATCTTACCCGACTTTTTGAGGAGTGTGAGTACCCTTGGCAGATGCTGCCGAAAATAAAGGATTATATCCTCGATATAATAAAGAGGGGCATTGAGGGCTACACCCTTATATCAAGCGGTGTTCTTGTTGGGGAAAATGTTAAAATATATCCCACGGCAACCATAGAGGGCCCTGCCATTATTGGCTCGGGCAGTGAGGTGCGCCCCGGAGCTTTTATAAGAGGCAATGTAATTACGGGGCAGGGATGCGTTATAGGCAATTCTTCTGAATTAAAAAACTGTATTTTACTTGACAAAGTGCAAATTCCGCATTACAATTATATAGGGGATTCCATATTGGGCAACAGGGCGCACACGGGCGCAGGCACAATATGCTCAAACCTTAAGTCTGACGGCAAGGCGGTTGTTGTTCACGGTGAGCAGGACTATGAAACGGGCTTGCGTAAGGTAGGGGGAATTCTTGCTGACGGGGCGGATGTGGGCTGCGGCTCTGTTATAAATCCCGGCACGGTAATCGGCAAGAACACCTCGGTTTATCCCTTGACCTCCTTGCGGGGTGTGTATCCCTCGGATTGTATTGTGAAGGATACAAAAACAGTTGTAAAAAGAGTATAATATTCTAAAGGAGATTGGCTATGAATTTTATTAAGGTTAATACTTATGAGGAATTAAGCGCCCGCGCGGCGGCTATTATTTGCGGACAGGTTGCAATTAAGCCCTCCTGCGTGCTTGGCTTGGCAACAGGCTCCTCACCCCTTGGCACCTATGCAAAAATGGCGGAGAAGAACAGGGCAGGCGAGGTGGACTTTTCACAGGTTAAGTCTGTAAACTTAGATGAGTATGTGGGTCT
Source organism: Clostridia bacterium (assembly GCA_017452475.1). Classification (GTDB taxonomy): domain Bacteria; phylum Bacillota; class Clostridia; order Oscillospirales; family CAG-272; genus RGIG2000. Next base: position 20,964 of record JAFTMJ010000006.1, read on the forward strand.
TGACGGAGGTCACGACCAAAGCTACCGCTATTTTATGAACAACAATTTGTTTAAAAATATTAATATCGATATTAAAAACACCTATGTGCCAAACGGCTGCGCTGACGATATTGAGGCAGAGTGCAAGGCTTACGACGAGCTGATTAAGAGCCTTGGCGGAATTGATTTGCAGCTTTTGGGTATTGGCTATGACGGTCATATTGGCTTTAATGAGCCTGACTCATATTTTGAAAAGGCAACTCACAGAGTTACCCTTGACCCCTCCACAATTGAGGCAAACTCTCGCTTCTTTGCTTCGAGCGAGGATGTGCCCAAGACAGCAATTACTATGGGTATGGGCGGCATTATGTCAGCAAAGAGGGTTTTGCTTATTGCCAACGGAAAGGGCAAGAGGGAAATTGTTGAAAAGGCGTTTTTCGGTCCTATCACACCTAATGTGCCTGCATCTATCCTTCAGCTTCATCCCGACTTGACGGTTATATACAGCGAGAACTAACAAATGCGGGCGAACACAGCTCGCCCCTATGGTTACAAACAGCGAGAACTGAAAAATAAAAAATTGCGTGTCAGTGTGACACGCAATTTTTTTTATTTTTCAACAACCTCGCCGTTTAGGATGTAGGTTTCTTTCTTTGGTTTTTCCTTGGATTTTAATTCTTCATCGGTTACAAAGCTTACAAAAAAGCCGCCCTTGTAGGTAAGCTTACCGCTTTTGCCTATGTTGTCAGCCTTGAAAAGCTTTTTGTTTACAGGAAGCTCCAGCCTGTCGCTGCCGCCTAAGTCAAAGGTGATAAAATAGTTTGTGTATATGCCGCTTGAACGGAACATATCCTTTTTTCGCTTGCCCAAGACGGTGGCGGAGACGGTTTTTGCCTTGTTTTTAATAAAGGTGACAGAGCCTGCGAAAAATACCCTTGCCAAAAGAGTGGCAGGGATTAAAAGCAGACCTATTATTATCAATATGCTTATTACGGTATTCATAAAAATCACCTCTTGCTTTTATTATATCAAAGCCTATAATAATTGTCAACCGACCTGTGGTTGTGAAAAACAACCAAAAGTAGAAATCCGCCCCACGGGACAAGCCCGCAGGACGGAATAAGGGAAAGCAGTATTATTGCTTATTCGGTAAAATCGGTGTAGCCTGAAAGGTCAATTTCGGGCGCTTGAACGCTGTCACCGAGTGTGAAGCTCATATCAAAGGTCATTTGTGTTTCGGTGTCCTCAAAGATAAAGTCAATGGAAGCGCTAACAGGCTTTAAGCTACTGTCAACGGTTAAGGTTAGCACAACATCCTTAAGCTCGGACTCTATCATACCGCCGAAAGCCATAACAATTTCATTAAAGATTTCAAGTCCGTTTGCGGAAATGTCGGTATAGGTTGCAACCCAGCCGCCTTGACTGTTCTTTTTGCAGCTTACGGTGCCGCAATCCGCCTTTGTTAAATCAAAGTCACCCAAGGAGCTTGACTCCTCATCCTTGTCGGCTAAGTATTCATCCTTAGTCATAACCATATAGAAGCCCTCGCCCTCTCCCTCGCTTTCGGAGTAGTAGAACGCCTTGCCCTCGTAGAAGCCTTCCTTGGTTACGGAAACGGTTTCGTTTTCCATTGCTGTCATGCTTGTGGTGTTTTCGGAATAGTCAAGGTATGTGCTGCCTGTGTTGATTTCAACGGTTTTGCCCTCAACGTCAACGAAAAATTCGATGCCGCTATATTTAAATACCATTTCCATATTGAAAACAACCTGCTCCTTGCCGCCGTCCTCTGCGTCAAACTCAAGTATGTAAAACGCCTTGTCTGCCTCGCTAAGGGCTAAAAATGCTTTGTCTGTGGTTTCGCTTGGCTTGTTACTGCTTCCCGTGGAGGGTGTTTCTCCGTCGGTGCAGGCAAGCAGCAGGGGCAATGCCATAATGCATACGAGCATAAGTGATAAAAGCTTAAGTGTGAATTTTTTCATTTGTAATTTTCTCCTTTGTTTTTTATGTAAGTTAATTATACCACTGTTGAGCTATAAAATCAATTAGCAGAGAGAAAAACCTGTCAACCTTTGGTTTACAAGCGGTAAATGGCGCTTTGCATTTTTATGTTATTGCTTTAATTGATCGCGCAAGTCCTCGACTTGAACAAATCCGTCACCCTCAAGGTCGATTTTTTCAAAGGAAATATTGTCGTAGGTTGCATTGGTAATCATTGAAAAGTCGAAATAGGGCTCTTTCTTGAAAACTAAGTCTATTTTGATTGAAATGAGCTTAAAGTCCGGGGTTATCTCATATGTAAGCACCACATCCTCAACAGGAGGAATTTTAAACATGGAGGCATATTCGGTTAGAATTTTTTCAAAAAATGCTATTAATCCCTTGGATGCCCCTGAGTATGTGGCAATATAGTTTCCGTTTTCACTTAAGATGCAGCTTCCTCTTGTGACCTCAAGGTCGCCAAAGTCCGACATGGCAGAGCTTTCGACATCTTTTATACACTTTTTGTAGTCTTCCTCAGAAACGGGTGACCATTGTCTGGAGGTTTCTCCGTTTGTGCTTGTGAAAATGTACATTTTGCCGTCCTGATATCCGTACATAAGAAATGTTGAGGCGGAGCTGTATTGAGATTTTGCCGAAACCCGTGTGATGGAATTGTGGGTGTATTCGCCTGAGTCACTTGTCAAATCCACATCGGCAGTAGTGATTTTAATTTCAACGGGGACGAGTCCGTTTACGGAGCCTGTTATGATCATTTTACTGTCAATTCGCATGTTTGTAGTCTTCTTAATTACATCGGACTTTAATAAGTAAAACGCTTTTTCCTTCTCGTCCATTTCCTCAAAGCTTTTTTTAACAGTTGGCTTTGACTCTTGGGCAGGGGATTCCTCGCCGCAGGAAAAAACAAGGGGCAAAATTAGAAGGATCGTTATAATGAGGGATAATAATTTTACTGATAACTTTTTCATAAAGTAGTCCTCCTTTTAATTTAATTGTGGCTCGGGATTTTATACCTCGCCGTTTATGATTTTAAGCATTTCGGGGCTTAGGATTTTTCTTGTGTCGTCATCTACTAAGCTGAAGCGATTACCGTCATTTGGGGTGCTTAGGTAGTTCCACACGGAGTAGGGCACGTCACATTCCTTTAGTAGGGTGATAACATCACGCATCCAATTTTCGCGGCTGGTTAAATCTGCGTGGCGGATTGTGCCGAATTCGCCGCACCACAGGGTTTTGTCGGGATGCTCACTCCTGAATTTCTTGACAGGCTCGAAAATCTCCCTCATATAGTTTATGTCCATAACATCAACATGGGAGTATGCGTTGTGATTGTTGAAAAGAACACGGTAATATTCACGGTACTTTTCAATGTCACCCGGATATTCCATTTTTCTGTTGTAATAGAGCTGACACCAATGCAAAACTCCCCTTTGGTGCGTAAACTCGGAGGGGTCGTAAACGTGGAAGGTGTAAATCACGTTTTCATCATCAAAAACCTTGAGGGCGTGTAGCTTATTTGGGTTGTTCCAATTGGTTGTGCCTATTATGATTTTCCTTGTTTTATTCACACGTCTTATGGCATTTATGGTTTTTTCAGCCAAGTCGTTCCATAGCCTTGGCTCAATGTCACGCACCTCGTTCAAAAGCTCAAACATCACGTTTTCATTGTCTGCAAATCGCCTTTCAAGCTCTAACCAAAGGGCGATAAAGCGGTCTTGCAGCTCTGTGCTGTCAAAAAGAGTTACGCTTTCCTCAATATCGCAGTAGTTGCCAATGCACTTGTGCAAATTCAGCACAACGCCAAGACCGTGCTTTTGACACCAACCGACAAAGCCTTCAACCAAGCCGAAGGTGTGGTCGTTATACACATACGGCTCAGTCTCAAGGACGATTTGGTCAAAGCCCAAGCGGATATGGTCCATGCCCATATTCTTAATGTTTACTACGTCCCATTCTGTAATGTATGTGTCAAAATGCTCATAGTCACCTATGGTTAACTCCAGGCGCTTGTCCATGGGTAAGACGTTAAACCTTTTGTAGTTGGTAAGCCAACCGCCGATGCCCATGCCTTTCTTATATGTAAAATTCATTGCTTTTCCTGCCTTTTTTAATGTAGTTATTTGTATAAATGCCAAACCTGCATCTCCTGCACGCCCCTGTTTGCAAAGGCAAAGTAGGGGATAAGGGTTGCTTTTGTTTTTTCAAGCCTGCCCTTATTAAAGGAGTATAGCTCGCCATTACTTTTCCTTGTATATGCATCCAAGGTGATGGTGGGAACGGAAAGCTCCTTGTTAAAGCCAACCTCGGCGCTACCCTCTGTGTCAAGGATAATGTTTCTTAGGTGCCCCTCGTTGTCACAGCCCTCCATACAGTAAACCAAAGGACCGTAGGTAACGGCGCACTTGCCTGCGTTTGCAAGAACCTCGGTGTTTGCATAAACGAAACGCGGCTTCATCTTAAAGTCAAGGGTGATAACCGTGCCGTTTTTGCACACGGGGTAGTACATATATCCGTTGGACTCTCCCTTGTAGCAATCACACCATTCGGGCACGCGGACAGCCACTCGGCAATCCATACCCCTAACGGTGATTTCTACCTTGCCGTCATAGGGATAGCTTGTTTTTTGCTCAATTTCAATTTCGCCCTCTCCCACTGAGAATTTTGCTTGGCTTTCCATAAACTGATGGATGTAAACCGTTTTATCATCGTGGGTGTAAAGCATATTGGCAATTGAAGGGATGTATCTTACTATGTTTGGGGGACAGCAGGAGCAGTCAAACACCTCGCTCCTTTGCGGATTTGGCAACCAATCGGTTTGCTTGGTTACGCTTGTGTTCCTCGTTATGGCATTTGGCAAAATCTCCAAGGGGTTTGTGTAGAAGAACGATTTACCGTCCAAGGAGGTGGATGACATAAAGCCGTTATACATAGCCCTTTCCACCACGTGGGCGAATTTTGCGTTGCTTTCAAGCAAAAGCATACGGTGGGCAAAAAGCGACAAGCCAAGGGCGGCGCAGCTTTCTGTATATGCCACCAAATTGGGTAAATCGTAGTCTACGGTAAAGGCTTCACCCTCGTGGGAGGAGCCAATGCCGCCTGTTATGTACATACGCTTTTGGGAAATGCTTTCAAATATTCTTTTGCAGGCAACAACCAAGCTTTGGTCGTTATACTTAAGCGCCAAGTCTGCCATTGCGCAGTAAAGGTAAACGGCGCGCACTGCGTGTCCCTCTGCCGTGTCCTGCTCACGCACGGGCTTGTGGGATTGGCAATATGTAAGGGCAGTCCAGTCGGTAAGCTCCTTGCTCTCACATCCCTTTTTGTCAACAAAATGCTTGGAAAGCTCCAAATATCTTTTTTCACCTGTACATTCATAAAGGCGAACTAAGGCAAGCTCAATTTCCTCGTGCCCCGGGGTTTCAAAGCCTGCTGTGCCTTCAATTTTAAATACTCTTTCTACGTAGTCGGCATAGTCGCACATCAGCCTAAGCAGCTTGTCCTTGCCCGTTGCCTCGTAGTAAGCAACTGCCGCCTCGGTTAAGTGACCCATACAGTAAAGCTCGTGGCAATCACGGAATTTGAAGCGGTTTTCCTGCTCCCGTGACAGATAAAAGGAGTTAAAATATCCACACGTATCCCTGTTTTTTTCTATCAGATCCACAACCTCGTCAACAATAGCCTCAAGCTGCGGCTCCCTCTTTTCGCGGGTTAGATACGCCACGCCCTCAATCCATTTTGCCACATCGGAGTCCCAAAAAATGTGGGGGGCTAAGGGGGTGTCCTTTTGACACTTGAACGCGTCAAACCTGCCTGTTTCCTTAAACCTATCATAAACCGCATTGACGGTTACATTACGCACCATATCCTGCTTTTGACGCCAAAAGCCGCCTGTTATTTTTATTTGTGAAAAGTCAACCTTTTTCATATTCCACCTCGAAGATTTATTCTAATTTCAGTATATATTAGCGGCGGAAAAAAGTCAATAAAAAACTTCAAAAAATCCCCAAAAGAGTTGCTTTTTTATTTGAAGTATGGTAGTATGATTAAAAAGATATTCTTTTTAAAGGAGAAAAAGCTATGCTTGATTTTGCAAAGGATAAGGGATTTTGGGAAAGAGTGCGCACAAGCCCCGAATTTGAGCAGCACAGGCGCGAAACAAAGGAGCTTTATGACAAAGCCTTTAAGACCCCGCCCCGTTCCCACACTGCAGAGGATATTTTGGAGAATAATGACCACGGCTTATGGAGGCTACAGTTTGACCACATACAGTCAAGCGCCCTTTTGTCCTTGATTTATCCCGAAAATGAGGAGTACTACAAAAATCTTTTGGAGTCTGTTTGGGTGTACCTAAACGATTACACCTGGGCGCCCCTTGGACATTACACGGAGTATTATTACCAAAGAACGCCAAAGGACTTTGATTATGGGTTGATTGACATTTTTGCCGCCTCTGCCGCCCTTGGCTTGGCGGAGATAAAGAACCTGTTTATGGATAGGTTCCCTAAGCTTTTGACAGATAGAATTTCTTATGAAATAAGGCGCAGAACCATTGAGCCGTTTTTGAGCCGCAGGTTTTTCTGGGAAACTCACGATAACAATTGGACAGCCGTATGCACAGGGGCTGTGGGAAGCGTTTTGATGTATGAGGCGCCTGAGCTTTACTACGAAAACAGGGAAAGGCTCCACAGCGCCATGGAAAGCTACCTTGCCAGCTACAAGGATGACGGAATGTGCGTTGAGGGTGTGGGATATTGGAGCTTCGGATTTGGCTTTTTTGCCACCTTTGCCCTTTTGGAAAGGGAATTTACCAAGGGAGAGGTTGACTGGTTCAAGCGCCCTAAGGTGAAGGAAATTTCCAAGTTTATTAGCAAGATGTTCTTGCAGACAAATGTAATGGCAACCTACAGTGACGCAGGCTTTGACTCAAAATACAGCGTGGGCTTGCCCCATATGCTTCGATATGTGTACGGAGATGAGGTAGAGAAGCTGCCGATAGAGCATGGCATAGTTGTTTACGATAACACTCACTTTAATTTTGCTCTGCGCTCGTTTATCTATTACAGTGAGGAAAACAACGCAAAGGAAATGGCAACGGATGTAACATACAGTATGCCAAGCTCCTGCTATTTAACGAAGCGCACAGGCTCATATGCCTTTACGGTAAAGGGCGGCAACAACGGCGAGAGCCACAACCACATTGACGTGGGCAGCTTTATTATTGCAAGGAATAACAAGCAAATTATTGCGGATATAGGCGCCTGCCCATATTGGGACGGATACCATACCGACAGAAGATACACCTTTTTTAACCCAAGCGCGTATGCCCACAGTATTCCTATTTTTGACGGAGAGGGCGAGGACAGCATTGCCCGTGACGATGTGTATGTTGAGTACGATTGGGAAAAGCAAAGGGCAAGGCTTGACATTGCCAACGGCTACGGCTTGGATTTTGTAAAAAAGGTGGACAGAGTGTTTGATTTTGAGGAAAATAGGATTACCTTAACCGACACCTTTGAGCTTGACAAGGAGGTTGAAATAAAGGAGCGCTTTATTTCTGTCATTGAGCCGAAAATTGTAAATGGAGTGGCTGTAATTGACGATGTTTCCTTGGTTAATGAGCAGGGAATTGAGCCCGTAATCACCGTTAAGGAAACGGAAAAGCATTTGGGGGGCAAGTACAATGTTTATATCCTTGACTACATCCTTCCAAAGGGAAAATCAAAATTTGAAATTCAATTTAAAATTATAGCTTAGACAAATACATAAAATAGTCGAAAATTGGCGGCTGAGGTCTTGTAATATTCGGCGGCGTATGGTAAAATAAATTAGTTCGTTTAAAGAGCTTAAAAATTAAAGAAACGGAGAGGTTTTATGGAATTAGAAATCTACCTTCCCCTAATTCTCGTTATTTTTGCGGCAATTATTACCCTTGGATATGTGTTTGTCCTGTTCCGCAGGGTTTCAAGGGCGGCGGTTAACGACAAAAGGGTTGGGGACATTAGCAAGCATATTCACGATGGCGCAATGACCTTCTTGGTGCGTGAATACAAGCTTATTATCCCATTTGTTCTTATTATAGGTGTAGTCCTTACGGTGCTTGGCTTTATCCCTGCGCTGGACGGCGCTGAGGGTATTGGCTGGAAGGCGGCTATCTGCTTTGGCATAGGCGCAATGTTTTCAGCGGCGGCAGGCTGGATTGGCATGTTTATTGCCACAAAGGCAAATGCACGCACGGCGCTAAAGGCTCGCGATGAGGGTATGCCAGGCGCCCTTCGTATGGCTTTCAGCGGCGGTGCGGTTCTTGGCTTATCAGTTGTTGGCTTCGGGCTTTTGGGCCTTTCTGCCATATCTCTTGTGGTTTATTTAATTACGGGTGATATTCATTCACCAATTCAAATTTTGACAGGCTATAGCCTTGGTTGCTCAATGATTGCCTTGTTTGCCCGTGTTGGCGGCGGTATTTATACAAAGGCGGCGGATGTTGGCGCTGACCTTGTCGGTAAGCTTGAGGCAGGCATCCCTGAGGATGACCCAAGAAATCCTGCAACAATTGCGGACAATGTTGGTGACAATGTTGGTGATGTGGCAGGTATGGGCTCTGACCTAACTGAGTCCTATGTTGGCTCAATTCTTTCCGCCCTTACAATGGCGCTTTTCACAGGCTTATCATTCAGGCACCTTCTTTTCCCGATTTTGCTTTGCGGTATTGGCGCAATAGCGGCAATTATTTCCGTTATCGTTGTTCGTGCAAGGAACTGGGCTGACCCACATAAGGCGCTTAATATTGCTACATACATTGCCACAGGCTTGGTAATTGTGGCATCCGTGCTTCTTGCAGTACTGTATGTAAAGGACTGGAAGCTGATGGTTTGCGTTATTGCCGGTCTTTTGGCGGGCGTTGGCGTTGGATTTATTGCTGAGCTTTATACCTCTGATGAGTATTCCTCGGTTAAGCGTATTGCTAAGGAATCTACAACAGGTCACGGCACAAACATTATTTCGGGTATCGGTGTGGGTATGAGGTCCACTTGGCTTACAATTGCTTGCTTGGCTGCGGTTATTGCTATTTCATATTTCTTTGGCGGCAGCTACGGCATTGCCTTGGCGGCAGTTGGTATGCTTTCTACTGTTGGTATTACGGTTTCTGTTGACGGCTACGGCCCGATTGCGGATAACGCAGGCGGTATTGCTGAAATGTCCGAGCTTCCGCACGAGGTGCGTAAGATTACCGATAAGCTTGACTCTGTTGGTAACACCACAGCGGCAATCGGCAAGGGCTTCTGCATTGGCTCTGCAACATTAACATCACTTGCATTTATTATTTCGTTTATTGAGGCGGCAGGGGTTGCAATTTCCTTGGCTGACCCTAAGGTTCTTATAGGTATGCTTGTCGGCGCTATGCTGCCTTACCTGTTCAGCGCCTTGACAATCGGCTCTGTTGGACGCGCGGCAAACAAAATGGTAGCCGAGGTGCGCGCCCAGTATGAGGCTCACCCCGAAATTCTTGAGGGAAAAATGGCACCTGACTACAACAAATGTATTGATATTTCCACACAGGCTTCCTTGCGTGAAATGATAGTTCCCGGAATTATCGTCCTTGTTTCTCCAATTGCCGCAGGATTTATCCTCGGTGCGGCAGGACTTGGCGGTCTTTTGATTGGCGGACTTGTTTCTGCAATTATGCTTGCTGTATTTATGGCAAACTCGGGCGGCGCGTGGGATAATGCCAAGAAGTACATTGAGGCAGGAAACTTTGGCGGTAAGGGTAGTAGTACCCATAAGGCTGCCATTACAGGTGACACTGTTGGTGACCCGTTTAAGGACACCGCAGGTCCTGCTATGGATATCCTTATTAAGCTTATGTCAGTAATCTCCTTGGTTCTTGTTCCTGTGCTTGCAGAGGTAACATGCCTTTGGGACTTTATTGTAGGTCTTTTATAAATAACAAAAGCCCGTTTTGAATGAAACGGGCTTTTTTTGCGCACCTAAGGCGTTAATTGTTTAATATAAGGAAAGTATTTGTTCGGTAACCCTTTTGGCAAGGATTTTTGAGCCTTCCTCGTTAAAATGTACCCAATCGGCGTGGTAGCTTTTGCCAAGGCCTTGGCTTACCGAATATAAGTCGTTAATTATAACACCAATTTTTGAAAGGCAGCCTTTGGCGATTTCGTTGTATTTTTCAATGTCCGAGTTTCGACGGAAAAAGTCGGGGTGCGCCATTTCCTCAATTACAGAGGTGGACAATGCGAATATGATTTTGGCGTTTGGAAAAAGCTTTTTTAGCGCGCCGCATATCCTGACAAGCATAAGCTCATATACATCGGGGGGAGTTAACGGCTCGTCGCCGTTGATGCGCAAAACGTCCCAAAGCCCGTTGTTCCAATGGACAATGTCTATTTTTTCGCAGTCCACATCCTTCGCCCAATCGAAAAGATACCTTAAGGTGTATTGGGCGAAGCGGCAATTGTCATTTGGGGCATAAATGTTTGCCTTACCCTTTAGCATTTCCTTCACATAAATGCCGTAGCCCGGGGTGTCTGCCGTTTGATAATTTGGATTTGAGGATGCACCGTACCTTATGGAGTCCCCTATTAAAAACACATTTTTCATATTTTGACCTCGTAAAACAGTATATGTTGATTATAGCACGGATGATGATGGTTTTCAATAGAGGAGTGCACGGATAGAATAAAAACTGGGTCTCTCTCTGCTAAGGGCAGCTTAAGATTCTTGAAATGTTGCGACAAAAATAAAATAGCCATAGAACACCGTGTGTCTATGGCTATTTTGATGCGTTTTATAAATTGTAGTCGGTTAAATATGCTTTTGTGTTTTCTACCATTTCGTCAAACATCTTTCTTGCGTCGCTTATGCTGCAGGTAACAAGCGGGTCGGAAGCAAATGCGTTAAAGATTGCTTCAATATCACGCTTCGCAATAGCGTCGGAAACAGCCTCCTGCTCGGAGCAAATTTTAGAAACAAGGGGATAAATCTCAGTTGGAATTTCGCCAGCCAAAACGGGTCTGAGCTCGTTTGTGCGGAAGATGGCGTTTGTTTCAACAACTGCGCCAAAGGGAAGGTTTGGAATTTGACCCTTGTTTGGAATATTAACATTGGTGATAAGGTCGGAAAGTCCAAGCAGGGCTCTCATTTGGTTGACGCCCTCCTCGCCTGTTTTACAAAGCTTGATTTCGTCACCGTTAAGAAGCTTACGGCTTTTTTCAAGACGGTTCTTAAGGTCCTCTTTTCTCCAAGAAACAGGAGTTAGACCAAATTTCATCTCTTTAACTCTTTCGGGGCTTTCAAGATACCATTTGCCCGGGCAGAATTCTGCCAAATGTCTATCACCCGCAGCGGAAATATAGCCAAACCTTTTGAACAGGTCGAAGGTTACCTTGCCTGCGCAAGCAAAGTGGTTGTTCATCCAGTTATTATCGGGCTTTGCGGGAAGTCCGTCAGCATATTTATCACAGTATTTACTGTAATATGGGAACAGGTCAATGCCCTCATACTCGGCGCTTGTCAGCCAGGTGAAGTGGTTTACTGCAACGGGATTTACCTTGATTTCCTCTCTTGTAGCCTTTTTACCAAGGAATTCCTCAACTACCCACGTAAGCAGCCTTTGAGTTCCAAAAACCTCGTGGCAGCAGCCAAACGCCTTAATCTCGGGGAAGACTCTGTAAAGAGTCTTAACGCAAAGGGTCATTGGGTTGGTGTAGTTAATTACCCAAGCGTTGGGGCAATATTCCTTAACATAATTTGCAATTTCCTCGAACATAGGAATAGTTCTCATAGCGCGTACAATTCCGCCGGGGCCTGTTGTATCGCCCACGGATTGGTAAATGCCGTACTTTTCGGGAACGTGAACATCACTTTCCATTTCATCAAAGGTGCCGGGGAGAATGGAAATTACTACAAAATCAGCGCCTGTCATTGCTTCCTTTGGAGTTTTCACCGCCTTGTAGTTCCAATTTGACATTGCGCCCTCGCAGCCGTTATATCTGTTGCCGATAATTTCGTTTGCCAAAGCTGCCTCAAAATCTATATCGTATAGATAAACTTCGCCACTCATATCCTCGTTAGCGGCTAAGTCACTCATAAGGCCCCAAGCCCAACCGCGTGAGCCGCCACCGATGTAAGCGATTTTCACGCCCTCAGCTTTTTTGTTCGTAATTTTCATAACAATTCTCCTTAAATGACAAGAAATACAATGTATTTTGATAAAAAATGCAATTGCATTGCAAATGTTTCTATTGTATACTGTAAACATAAGTATAAACCTTGAAGAAAGATTTGTCAATAGAAAAGCAAATTTATTTTAAAATGTAAAATGAGAAAAGCAAATTGATTTTTTGACAAAGGGTGCGCTCTTTTTAAATAGGCATTGAGAATGCAGCAATTTCGAAAAGGGTTACATTTATTCATACGGAATATGAAGTTACATATGTGTGTAACAGAGTAATTTTCACAAAATTTTACGCAAAAATATGGAGAAGAGGTTGACAAATATGAATAACAGTGCGATAATCTCTTACAGACAGACAGACAGACAG